>JAZSFF010000051.1:0-23177 GCA_045532055.1 Clostridia bacterium | reverse complement strand
TGAGTAAAGATATGGATAATAAAAAAATCAGGGTGGCTTATTATGACTGCGTTGACGAAAGTAAATTAGACAGCAGAAAAGATGCACAGATGTTTGCAAATTGGGCAATTCATTGTATTGAAAGAAACAATAATGTAGAGGTTGTGTTTGTGATGATTGAAATAGAAAAGCAACACATGACCGAACCTTACTCTGCATTTATTTACGGAGTAGTAAATGGGAAATATGGTGAAATTGACAAGGTTGTGATGCGCTCTAAGAAGATTTTCGAGAATATTAGAGAATTGAAACTGATGCATCTATATCTTAAACATGCCGGAATCTCACTTGAATTTGTTATTGAGGGAGAGGTCGATGAAAGATTTATAGATGCATACGAATTCGTTGAGAATAGAATGGGAGATTGGAAACATAGGCAAAATTCAAGTAAATATGAGGAAAATGTAGAACAAGTAATTATTCTTCCGGATCCCAAAGAGGATAAGAATTTTGGTACGAAAGATTCGTGCCTTAGATGTGTTTTCACACCGAAAAAGAAATAGTTTAAGATATGCGGCATCTGAAAAAGGTGCCGTATTTTCGTTTATGGAAAGGAGAAAGTTTATGACTATCAGTAATATATTAAATGCAAGGTCATTATCAGAATTGTTGGATGCTGCGGATGAATTCTGCAAAAATGCCCTTTTGAGAGATAATGATGACGAATGCATGGAATTAAAAGCGAAGCTCGATGCTGCGACAGGTAACGATTACCTAATAATTCTTTCATCTTATATGGCTGTTGCAGAAGATGGAGATGAAGTGGTTGAAGCCTTGTACGAGTTTGTGAGCAATTGCAGAATGTTTGCAGAAGCTGACGAAGAAGAAACCGAACAGATAAGTAAAGAGGAATTTGAGGCGGTTTTGGACGAATGTGAAGGCAAGTGTGAAGTGCTGTCCTGCATCGAAGCAGAAGGTACATTAAACATTGCGGAACTTCCTATGCTTAGTCGCAGTGTTGAGTTATGCGTGAAAGAGAAGAACGATGTCATAAATATACTCCTTCCAAGAGTCAATATTCAGGAAGATAAAGAGAAGTATATCGCAAATTTAATAGGCACGACCTTATACAGAGTAATAAGTAAAAAGTTTGATGCCGATTACATAAAACACGAAATCAACAGATATATTCCAACGAGCAGAATTGTCGAAAGGTCTGCAAAGGAAATGTTTGTTGATTATTTCTATGATGTTTTGAAGTACAAGGACAGAAAGCCCGGAATCTATACTCATTTTGATAAGCATATGGAACGAGTCATGATTCTTGAGTTTTACAGAAGAATTATACAAGAGTATTTCAAAACGCAATAACTATGCCATTAACTTTATAGTAAGGATACTTCGCTGGCCTTGGGTGCTGATGGTGAATACACGGAGAATTTTTTATTGGGTTCATTCATACCCCATCTCCTTTCGCTCTTGTAGTATTCTTTGGGCATCAGCATTTCATGAAAAAATTCTTATTATAAAGTTTATCCTTTTATTCGAAGCTTGTGTGTTGCCGGTAGTATTTTCAAAGTATTTATTAAGTTGGACTTTTTCGTCATAGAGGTCCACACCTCCTTTAAACTTTGAAATGTAACAGGCGGACACCGGCAGCACATCAAGCGATTATTCGATGAGCAATAAAAAGGTACATAAAAATTGAGCATAATACAAATTGCATTAATTGGAATGTATGATATAATATAAATATGAAATGGAGGGAATAAGATGGAAAAATGCAGAGTTGTAATTTATGATTGTTATGTTCCATTGAATGAAGATGCGAGATTGTTGCATTTAGCAAAAATTCAGGAGATGGAAAATGAAATAGGGGAATATCCTGAATATAAAATTGTCGGAAAGTTTTATGATGAGTGTTCGGCTACGACTCCATTGATGGAACGACCAGAATATCAAAAGCTCATGGCAATGGCTGAAGAAAGAAAATTTGATATGGTAGCAAGTACATCAATGAAATACTTCAGCAGAAGCATTGAAGACACATTGTCAGCTATCAAAACATATAGAGATTTGGGGATCACATTGAAGTGTCCATCAGACAACTTTGATTCAAATCATATTGAGATGGTTGAAAATATGAATTCCATAAAGAATTACGGAATGGAATTTGACGATGTATGTGATGAAGAGCAGAATCAGGACGAAGGAATGTGTCTGCAATAAATCATTTATATCTGTTGGCGGTACATCTCAAATTCGAACCATCGATCAAATAAAATTTGAATGAACAGTGGCCGAGAGGAAACAAAGCTTCCTTTCGGCCTTTAATAATAGGAAAGAATGTATAGGATCAGTATTAAGTAACAAATTCTAACGAACAGTCTTGATTTGTATAAATCTAACTTTGGCATCTATACTCCTTAAAGATTGTTTTTCATTGTAATAACCTTCATAAACCCTTGGTACTACTGCGTTTGGGTGAAGTGTATCTAAATTATTCGCCTTATTCGTGTGTTTTGAGCAAAATGGATGTAATGTTGAAAAGCCTGATAAAATAAGGCTTTCAGAGGTGGCATCTAAACCGTTCGGCTCTTCCACAACGCAGGAAGATGCACGAAAGTGCATCTTTTTTTGTTGTAATTTATAAAAAAATTACAACAAAATGTTTACAAATAAAAAAAGTATACGCATCAAATAAAAAATAATTATTTTTTGAAAAAAATTACAATATACAAAATTTCAAACTTGACTTTATTGTGTAAATATGCTAATATTAGTGTAATTATAAAATAGTTTAAAGTGGAGTAATGGGAGATTTGCCTGCATTGACTATATAAGGAGGAACAAATATGAAAAAGGTAGCATTGGTATTAGCATTAATGATGATGGTGTCGAGCCTTGGCGTTTTGCCTGTTTCAGCTACTACAGCAGGAGAACAGGGGACGTTTACATGGAGTGATCTCACATGGAACACTACGTGTGGTGATAGTAATTCATGTACTCACGATTTTATATACATTGATGATCCATATCTCCATTATGAATTGGATTGTGCAAAAGAACCAGGAGTGGCAAAAGGTGTTGCCCATATACTGACGTCTGAGTCAGTTTCCTTGCCGGACGATGTGGATCTGGAGATACGTTGTCGTATTGATGAATTTTCTGAGGGATGGGGATATTATATCTATTATTCGGGATTGAGAACAATTTTGTCCTTTAAAGACGGCAGATTGATATATGAAGATGCAAGCAACAACCAATTATCAGTCAAAGTTGATATAGGCAATGAGTTCCACTGCTGGCGCCTGGAGAAGAGAGGCAGTCAGATGACTGTTTTCATGGACAGCGAGAAAATAGTTACATATGAATTAAGGTCGCTTAACAGTAGTCTTACTAACTGTATTCAGATCGTGGGAAATACTATGGGGGTTACTGCTCCAAAAGTCACCCTTGGATATATCAGATATTACACTCACTACGACCGTACAACCCTTAATTTTAATAAGGCAGAATACTACGAAGGTGACAATGTTACTATAACAGCACCCTCTGCGGTTGACTTCTATTTGAATAATGTAAAAGTGGGCAGCGGCACATCTTCTACTATATCAGGATTGAAAGCAGGGACTTACAAAGTTACTGCTAAGGCATCCGGTTCCTCTGATGCTTTGCCTGTGGATTTGATTATAAAAGAAAAGAGAACAGCCACGCTTTCTGCAACGGAAACCATTAGTTATGGTGGCTCCGCGAATTTATCTGTTGCGTTGTCGGACAACAATATTGCGGGCATTGATTATTATATCAACGGCAGTCTTGCAGAAACCACAACATCTACCAGCTATTCTGCATCATTGCCTATAGGTACTGCTACGGCGTATGCTGAGGTTTTTTATGCTGACGGAACGGTATTGAGAACCAATATGTCTTACATAAATGTGACTGCTACCGGATTGACAAGTGGCAGTATAAACGTGGGTCAGGAATATGAGCTATCTTATTCTATTACAGGCAACTCTCGTGTTAATTTGTACGATGGCGTGTTTGGACTTAGCTTGACTTATGCAGCGTCAACTTCTAAACTTACCTATTTAACAAGTGCAAATAAAGAAGAAAGTGTATCTGCAGGTACAGGTAAATTTAAGGTAGTAGTATCTTCGGGCATAGCGGAAGTTTATTGGAACGGACAATTTTTGGTGTCATTCAGCATGCCTTTGGATTCGACTGCTGATTCAATAGCAATTCAAAATGCAACAGATGTTTCTCTGACAGGAAACGGTACAAAAGCTACAGTATATTCCAGAAAAATAGGCAGTGAAACAACGGTTTTTGATGAAAACATCAATATGGGTTTATACTACTCTTTGGAGTTTGACAAAAAAACTACTTCAGCCGAAACAATTCATTTGTTTGACGGTGAATTTGAGATATCTATGGAACTCAACAATGGAATCACTGCACTTACTCAGAAAGACCCTGATTCTGCAAGAAAGAACGTAAAAATTGCTGATTCGGTGAAGTCTGGATATTACAGAATTACCGTTTATAGAGGTTTGGCACAGATTTTTGTAAACAACGAATATGTGGCGTCATTTATAGCGCCCAGAAACTCGCACAAAACAGAAATTACCAGAACAATGTCAAGTGGCACTTCCACAATGATGGCGATCAAAAATACAGATGACATCTATTATTTTGAAGATGACTTTGCAGGCGGCAAGGTGCTTGACTGGTCTGAATATTGGTATTGTCCAACATATATACCGGACTCAACAAATAATAAATTGGTTACAGCCTCACTCAACGGTGAAACCCTGAGACTTTCCAGCGCAGGAACATATGTTCTTGATGCAATTGCAGACAATTTCACTTTCAAGGCTTCGGTGTCCAGTGCACCAAGCAGCCTTTCTGTGGCATTGAAATACAGGGATGAATATAACACCATAAAGCTTACATACGGTACATCTGGTTTAACTAGTTATTGGAATCTTTATGAGGTGAAAAAAGGAACTTCTACCCGAATTACCAGAACCAAATCCTCAACAAAAACCGGTGATTATGAGATTATTGTCAAGGATGACAAGCTCACCTTCAAGATAGGCACAACAACAATATTTGACAATGTTGCTTTGTCATATGGTGGAAATGGTAAGATAGGGTTTATGTTGCCGTCATCATCATGGAGTACTCCTTCTATGACCATTGATAGCGTAAGTTATGTTGGAAATGGTAAAGTGAACAGCGGTGTAAACTATGGTTTGTGGGAAGGATTCCAAACTATTGAAGCTTGGCCGGATTCTGATGGAAACGCCGTTATCAAGGGCGGAAAGACGCTTTATACAACCGCTGATCTTGGACAAACGTGGAATTCCTCTAAAGAAAATGTTAATACGTATTTAGGTAGTGCAGCAATTAAACTTAACTCTGGAGAATTTCTTACAATTACTTTTGGAACTACCCATCATAATGCTAAACTTTATCCAACACCTGAGGATGCTGTAAATGACACTAATTCAACTTTTGAACAGCAGATACAACCGGATGACGTCTTAATAAAGAACTCAGATGTTTTGCATGGACGACTTATGCAGGCGAAGGAAGGCAGAATTTACTATGTCATGAGTACCGGCAGCGAGATTTATGGTACGATTCACGTATATTACTCAGATAACAAAGGCAAAACATGGACTTCTTGTGAAACCCCTATGAATTCAAGCCTTTCGGACGGACTTATGCTCCATGAACCTGACATAGTTGAGCTCCCTGACGGAACAATTCGCTTGTACGCAAGAACAGACAGCGGATTCATTTGCTACACCGATTCCAGTGACGAGGGTAAAACATTTGATACAGAGTTTAAAATGTCACAGCTTATTTCACCAACAACATGTTTTGCTGTGGACAGGGATGGATATACAGATACTTATTATGCAATTTTTGAATATGATGTATCAACAGCAGACATGGGCACTCATCAGGGACCAAGAAACCGTTTTGGTCTTGCGGTAAGCTATGATGGATGTAAAACATGGAAATATATCATGGAGATGGATGACCGTGGTGACGAGTCAGCATTGTGGCATAATAACCCCAATATTCGTGTTGTCAATGGAATTGTGTATGCAAGTCTTGGTTATTATGGAGATACAGTAGATGATTTCACAGCCACAAGGTGTATGACATTTGTTGTGGATCCGTCAAAGATTAAAACCAGAGACAGATTTGCAAATGCCCATTATGTGATTCCTGACTATCCCACAGTACATGACACTTACAAAAATCACGTGGTTTTGCCAAAAACTACAGGAACAGCTTTGATTGCGGGACAGTCGGTACCTGCCTTGGTGAATGAGGATGGTTTTGTTTATGCAGATGTGGTTGCCGAAGCTTTCGGGGCTACAAAAGTACAAACAAATACAGGAGTTTCTCTTAATATTGGCGATGGAACAGTCACTTTTGCGGCAGATGGAACAAATGCATCTTCGGACGGAAAGTTTATAAATGTTAAAAAGGCTGCAGAACAGTTTGGCAAGACTTGGGATGAAACAGAAAATGCTTATGTAATAACAAACACACCGATTAATAGCATATATGTTTCAGAACTTGACAATTTGAGATTAGATACACCCAGATTGGTGAAAGAGGCTATATCTGATTTCAAAAAGATAACCAGTGCAACCGCATTAAAGACTTTCATTACCGGTTACGAGAGTATTCTTGGAGTTGATGAAGATTTCAGCGACGACACATATGAAAAAATGTATACAACCTATCAGACTGTAAATTTGGCAAATGTCAACGATTATGCAACTTTGGTATCGGAAGTTGATTCAATTGCCAACCCCCAAAAAGCACAGATTAAGTTGTTCCTTGCTGAACTTAATGCGGAATCGGCAAAAGGTGATGCAGAAGCTATAAAGACTCTTCTTGAAGAAAATGCTGAATTATTGCCTTTTGAAATAAATACATCCGGCATCAAAAATCCCTTGGCTATCTATAAAAAGATGACAGGCATTACATATTACAGCCTTGCGGAGATTGAAAATGTATTTTATGCAGCTTTTGAAGCACAAAAATATGTTGAAGAAGGAAAGACCAATGCGGTTGTACTTTCCAGTGTAAGCAAATACTTTGATGGTTGGAGTGCAATAAGTAGCAATAACTGCGGAGGTGTTTCGCTTTCACTTGGCGACGAAGAAAATGTGGCTACACTTTCTGCATATGATGGACTTAAATCTGCCGGAAAAGAAAGCGTTGAAACAGGAATTGATGGATATGTATATCAGGCTCCTGGAAGTTTTGGAGAAAACATAGAAAAAGAGGCAGGGACTGTTGATTCTGAAAAAGGTACAGTTTCTTTTAATAGTGAAGATGCCAACTTTACAATAAAGGATGCATCAGGTAAGAGAGCTAAATCAAATACAATTATAACAGTATTTGATATTACCAAGCCTGTCGGCAGAGTAACAGGTACATTCAGTGATGGTTATAATGATATAAATATTGATTTCACAGCAGATGGAACAAATGTTGGAAAACTTCCGGGAAATCTCCGCAGGGAAGACAAACTGACATATCGTATTGAAAAATCTTTCACAACAGCAACTGTTATGGCAAAGGCGTCAACAGCAGCAGACACCGAATATGTTGTTCTTGGAACGCAGACGGCTGTATCTGCAACTCAGCCATATTGGTTTGTTAATTTTGAAGGAGCCGCTGCTACGGCAGAGATTTCAAAAATAGGCATTTATGCTGCAACACCTAATGTGAAATATGATACATCCGACTATACACTTCTGGATAATTACAATTATTCTGCAAACGGTGAAAGCGGACATACGATGCAGGATTTGATTAGTCTTGGAACAGCCAATGTTAAGGGTACAGGAATATCGGTTGATGACTCGGGTAATTTAAAAATAGCACCTACTGCCGTTGGTGGAGATGGTATTGTGAATTTCGGCGGTCCCAGTAATAGCAGTATGGCGGGTCCTTTGCAATGGTTTGATCGTGCAGAAATTGATATGACTGTAAGTCTGACCACAGGCGCACATCTTCATATTTATTATGCTGATAATTCCGGCAACAGATATGAGGATTACTTCTGGGGACTGGAAGAACTTAACAATTTATCCACTAAGTATGAAAAAAAGTGGACAACTGGTAAGTTCTATACTCTCAAGTTTGTTACTCAGGTGGCGGAATATGACGAAACCGGAAGACCCAGAACCAATGCGTCGCTTTATGTAAAAGACGAAACAGGCAAGTGGGTGTGTCTTGCACGTAATCAGATCCTCAATTGGAAACAGGCTGTTTCCAATCCGCAGATTGCTTTCACAATGATTTCTCGTGCAGAAGGTGAGGAAATGATAATAAGCGACCTTTCGGTCAAGACCTATGCGATGACCGCAGGTGAATATTCATACATAAATAGTGCAGTGGAAATGCCAAAGGTTGATTATAACTTTACGTTTGACCTTATGAGAATTAATGGCAACATACCTACAGAATTTGTTATAGGTGGAACAGATTATCATCAGACCTTCAGTCTTGAGACGGATAACGAGGATACATGGTACAGATTCTATGGTACAGTAAAGATGGTTCCTGAAAGCAAAGCAAACGGCACAAAAAATGCTATCACGTTGTATATGGCGGATAAATCTACGGGAAATATTACAACCTTGGCAGAAAATCTACCTATGAGCAACAGTAGTGGAAACGGAATTAAATTTAGAATAGCTGATACCGCAACAGCAGGAGTAAAGCTTAAGAATATAAGGGTTTACAACGGAAAGGCTCTTGATGTTATATCAGGAAAACTAAATAATGGCAGTGCTACAGTTATTGCAGATTTTCTCAATGATGGTGTGGCAATGTCGGACGATGCTGTTATCCTTACGGGTGTTTATGACAACGCTGTATTGTCGGGGGCAGGCAAAGACGATTTAACGGATGACCTTGACGCATATGACACAAAGAGGGTTACAATCAGAGGTGTTGGATACAACACACAAGCGGTTGAGCCACAGATTAAGATATTCACATGGAAAGATTTGATTAGTCTTGTTCCGTTGACTGCCCCTGTTACAGTAGAATAACAATTTTAACAACCCACACCATTTTGGTGTGGGTTGTTTTGCACATAAATAATAATAAAAACAAAGAAACTTTCATATATTTAAAAAAGAGATAATATATGGGAGTGATATAATGCGTATTGATACCATAGAGGAGCGAACAGTAAATATAGCAAATTACATAATTGAAACAAAATGTACCGTAAGAGAGGCGGCAAAGAAATTTGGCATATCTAAATCTACAGTACATAAAGATATTACAGAAAGACTTTCTAAAATAAACAAAAATCTGGCATTGCAAACCCACGAAATTCTTATGGAAAACAAGCAGGAACGTCACATAAGGGGTGGTATTGCAACCAGAGAAAAATACAAGAGGCAACAGACGAATTTGAGTGGAACAATATAAACAAAAAACCGTTCATATTACAGTATGAACGGTTTTTAATCTATATTAAAATCCTCTTGAGTAAAGCGGTTGGTGTTGAGAAGGCGTTTTTTTGCGGGCCGTTTCATAAGGCGATTGTAATCATACTTTTTGCACGTGAAGTCGGATTTGACAATGCCGTGTTTAGGACACATTAAATCGTCAACAGTGACCAAAGGTGTCGCGAATTTGCAAGTGGCACAGATTCTTGAAACTTCATTAGCGTCTGAATATATGCTATTTTTCTTCTTAAACATTTTATCACCTCAAAAAAATTATACTACATTTTATATCCAAATGCAAGGAAAATTGAAAAGATGTAGTTACTTGACTTGTATAACGGTGTAGTGCTATAATTAACTATAAATAAAATATATGGAGCAAATTTATGAAAATCATAGAATTAATCAAAAAGGATACATTGTCGTTATCCTTTGAAGTGTTTCCACCAAAGACGGAGACCAGCTTTGAAAGTGTCAAGAATGCAACAGAAGAAATTGCAAAGTTGAAACCTGCTTTTATGAGTGTTACATATGGTGCAGGCGGAGGGACGAGCAAGTATACCCTTGAAATTGCTAAAAACATCAAAAATCTTTACGGGGTGCCAACCCTTGCACACCTTACTTGTGTTTCTTCTACCAAAGATACAGTTCAACAGAAGATAAAAGACATAAAAGCTGCAGGAATTACAAATGTAATGGCACTGAGAGGAGATATTCCCGCTGAACTTCAGGGTGAAGACCGTAGCAAGTGGGACTATAGATATGCCATTGATCTTATACGAGAACTCAAATCTGAAGAAAATGATTTTTGTATTGGTTGTGCGTGTTATCCTGAAATACATCCTGAAAGTGTCAACCAAAAAGAGGATATAACAAGGCTCAAAGAAAAGGTGGATGCAGGTTGTGATTTTATAACAACACAGATGTTTTTTGATAACAATTTGCTTTATAATTTTTTATATAAAATTCGTGAGGCGGGCATTACCGTTCCTGTTATTCCGGGGATTATGCCTATAACCAATGCAAATCAGGTGGAGAGGGCAATTAAACTTTCTGGATCGTTTATGCCACAACGGTTTAAAAGCATTGTGGACAAGTTTGGGTATGATCCAGATGCCATGAAACAAGCAGGTATTGCTTATGCAACAGACCAAATTATTGATTTGTATGCCAATAATATATCAAATGTACATGTGTATTCAATGAACAAACCTGATGTTGCAGCAAAGATTCAAAGCAATCTTTCAGATATTTTAGGAAAATGAATTCAGTTATTGTAACCAAATCTTATAATGAGCCCCAGTTTTGTGAGAAAGAAATCTTGAGGTATGCTGGTTGTAAAAAGCCGGATGAAAAAATTATATATATTCTAAGATCGTGTGTTGACCAAGTGAGACCAAAACTCAGATATAAAGTTTGTTACAGAGAGTTTCCTGTTTTGGTGAAAGGTTTTTGCTGTGATTTTGGTGTTTTTAAGGTTCAGTCAAAAAATCTTGCAGAGAATCTTAAAGGTTGTAATCAGGCCATTGTTTTTGCTGCTACCATTGGAGTTGAAATTGACAGACTTATTGCAAAATATGGACGGATTGAACCATCAAAAGCGTTGATGATGCAGGCTATTGGAACCGAACGCATAGAGGCGTTGTGCGATATGTTTTGCAACGATATTAAACGTGAAACAGGTGTTAGCATGAGAGGACGATTCAGTCCTGGTTATGGTGATTTGTCCATTGAAACACAACGGGATATTTTTGCTGTTCTTGAATGCCCAAAACATATTGGGCTTACACTTAATGACAGTATGATTATGTCACCGTCAAAGTCGGTTACAGCGTTTGTGGGAGTTACTGAAGATGATGAGGAACAAGTAAGTGGTAAATGCAGCAATTGTGTAAAAACAGATTGTATGTTCAGAGGTGTCGAATGAGATTTTTAGATTTTTTAAGAGAAAATATAGTATATCTTGATGGTGGAATGGGGACATTGCTTCAGGAAAGAGGCCTTCAACCGGGGGAACTGCCTGAACGCTGGAATATATCACATTCTGAAATTATAACCAAGATCCATCAGGATTACTTTGATGCAGGCAGCAATGTTGTATGCACAAATACTTTTGGCGCCAATGCTTTAAAGTTTTCTGACGGTGAATTGGAAAAGATAGTGAAAGCGGCCATTGAAAATGCTAAAAAAGCTAAGGGAAATAGCAGTTCTTCTGCAGAAAAATATATAGCACTTGATATAGGTCCCACAGGAAAACTACTAAAACCATTGGGAGACCTTGATTTTGAAACGGCAGTTGAAATTTTTGCCAAGACCATCAAGCTTGGTGTACAATATGGGGCTGACCTTATAATCATCGAGACAATGAATGACAGCTATGAAACCAAGGCGGCGTTGCTTGCAGCAAAAGAAAATAGTAGCCTTCCGGTAATTGTGTCAAATGCCTATGGTGAGGATGGAAAACTTATGACTGGTGCGACTTCTACGGCTATGGTTGCCATGCTTGAAGGCATGGGTGCGGATGCTATTGGTGCAAACTGCTCACTTGGCCCTAGACAGTTGAGAGGTGTTGTTGAAGAATTGTTGGAGAACGCTTCAATTCCTGTGGTTTTGAAACCAAATGCGGGACTACCTAAGTCTGTGAATGGTAAAACGATTTTTGATGTTACGCCGGAGGAATTTTCTGAAGAATTGACAGACCTTATTGGGAAAGGTGTGCGCATTGCAGGGGGATGCTGTGGAACTACACCGGAATATATAAGGCAGCTTGTAAAAAAAACAGAGATGGCGAAACCATGTGAAATAAAGAATAAGGATATAACAATGGTTTCTTCATATACCCATGCGGTTAAATTTGACAAATCACCTGTATTGATTGGAGAACGGATTAATCCTACAGGAAAGAAGAGGTTCAAACAGGCGCTTTTGGAAAATGACATGGACTATATCCTTGGCGAGGGTGTTAATCAGCAGGATAAAGGAGTCCATATTCTTGATGTGAATGTGGGTATTCCTGATGTTGATGAAAAAGCAGTGCTTAAAAACGCAGTGTGTGAATTACAGGCGGTAACTGATTTGCCTTTGCAAATTGACACATCCGATATATCCGCAATGGAGGGTGTCTTGCGTTGTTACAATGGTAAGGCTATGATAAATTCGGTAAACGGAAAAGCAGAAAGTATGGAAAAAATCTTTCCTCTTGTTAAAAAATATGGCGGTGTAGTGGTTGCTCTTACATTAGATGAGAACGGGATACCCCAGACGGCAGATGGCAGGGTGGAGATAGCAAAAAAAATACTGAAGAAAGCAGAAGAATACGGAATAGATAAGAAAGATATTATTTTTGATACACTTGCAATGACAATAAGTGCTGATGCGTCTGCTGCAGAGGTAACGCTTGGAGCTTTAAGAAGGATAAAAACAGAGCTTGGTTGTCATACGTCATTGGGCGTGTCCAACATATCCTTTGGTTTGCCCAATC
Source organism: Clostridia bacterium (assembly GCA_045532055.1). Taxonomy (GTDB): domain Bacteria; phylum Bacillota; class Clostridia; order Monoglobales; family Monoglobaceae; genus SIG440. The sequence continues at coordinate 10,205 of JAZSFF010000051.1, read as the reverse complement.
GTGACGCTCTGAATGGGATATTTTTTGCTCTGGCACTCGAAAACGGATTATCGGCAGCAATTATGAATCCATACTCGATAGATATGATGAAAACTTATTACGCATATAGAGCACTGAAAAATATGGATAAAAATTGTATGGATTATGTTGAAAATGCGGAAAAGTTTACCTTTGTTGCAAGTGCAACGGAATGCTCTGAAAATAAAATGATTGAGAAATTTAAGTCAGAACTTCAAAAAGCAGTAATAAAGGGACTAAAGGAAAAAGCAGGGGAAATAACAAGGGAACTTTTAAAGAGCACAAAACCTCTTGACATTGTGCAAAATGAGATTATTCCGGCACTCGATATTGTTGGAGCCGGATTTGAAAACAAGACAATGTATTTACCTCAACTGCTCATGAGTGCGGAGGCTGCCAAAAGCGCTTTTGAAAAGGTAAAGGAATTTATGTCATTTGGTGAAGAGAAAACTGACTCAAAAGGCGTTTTTGTGATAGCTACGGTTCGAGGAGATATTCATGATATTGGCAAAAATATTGTGAAATTACTGCTTGAAAACTATGGTTTCAAGGTCGTGGATTTAGGTAAGGATGTTCCGCCCGAAAAAATAGTTGAAAAAGTAGTGAAATTGCATGCACCTGTTGTGGGGTTGAGCGCACTTATGACAACAACAGTTCCGGCAATGGAGGAAACAATAAAGCAAATCAAAAAATCCGCACCATGGTGCAGAACGATTGTGGGTGGTGCGGTGTTGACACAGGAATATGCAGATAAAATAGGTGCAGACAAATATGCAAAGGATGCAATGGAGGCTGTGCGTTACGCAGAAGACTTGCTCTGATTTAAAATAAATATTGACAATATATTCATTATTGACAAAAGGTCAGGTGTATTGTATAATTAAAATGTTGGATTTTGCTAAAAAACGCTTAGAACACAGACTTTTTATATATTTGAAATAGCTTTTTCCATAATAAAATTAGGATAAGGTGTTTGTTTTTATGGGAAGAATTCATTTAAAAAACAGGTATTTAGGAATTTTTGATATTGCACTATGTTTTGCGGGATATTTTGCAGTGTTCCTGGTTGTGTGTCCTTTTTCGACCACGTTTAGCAGATTTGTTCAGGGGATTGGCACTGTAGTTGTCACTGCCGCTATTTATTGTGTTTGCCTTGCATTATTTAAAATTTATAATATAAACTGGGTGTATGCGGCTACAAGGGAATATCTCAGACTTATAAGTGCGTGTGTTGCTGCGGGAATGATGAGTATTTTTGCGGAACTTATACTTCCAAATACTTCGGTATTTGTCAAACTTAATGTTACTGCCAATATTTTTATTATTGTTTGTATATGCTCTTTGCGATTTGCCTTGAGGATACTTTATAATTTATTCAAAACAAAAAGCAACGTTGGTGAAAAGAGAGTCCTTGTCATTGGTGCAGGTCAGCTTGCTATGGCACTTTTGAGAGATGTTCGTCGTAACGAGAGTCTCAATTATCAAATTGTGGGGCTCGTTGATGATGACCCTGAAAAAAAGAATATGCAAATGCATGGTGCAAAGGTGCTGGGCAACAGGAATGATATACAGCGTATTTGTGAGAATATGGATGTTGAAGAGATAATTTTTGCTATTTATGCACTGAATCCTGCAGAAAAGACAAAAATTCTTGATATATGCAGTCAGACAGGCAAAAAGGTGAAGATTCTCAGAGGATTTGAATCCAATCTTGATGATACCAATGGTGCTAATCGTTTTCGCGACATTGACATTGAGGATTTGCTTGAACGTGAACCTATAAAACTTGATAATCATCTCATACAAAAAGATATTTTTGGCAAAGTTGTGCTTGTTACAGGTGCAGGGGGGTCAATTGGTTCTGAACTTTGCCGACAGATTATAAAATATAATCCAAAAAAATTGGTTATTCTGGATATTTATGAAAATACCACGTATGATTTGCAAAATGAACTTGAAGATGAGTATCCCAACCAGAGTATTTCCACTCTGATTGCATCTGTCCGTGACAAAAAGAGACTTGACTCAATTTTTCAGGAATATATGCCGGATGTGGTATTTCACGCTGCTGCACACAAACATGTTCCGCTGATGGAAGACAGTCCCTGTGAGGCAATAAAAAATAATGTTTTAGGTACATATAACGCTGCACTTTGTGCAAAAGAATATAACGCAAAGAGATTTGTGCTTATATCTACAGACAAAGCGGTTAACCCTACAAACGTTATGGGTGCCAGCAAAAGAATGTGCGAAATGATAATCCAGACAATGCAGAAATGTGGCACGACAGAGTTTGTTGCAGTTAGGTTTGGAAACGTGTTGGGTTCTAATGGTTCGGTAATTCCCAGGTTTAAAAAACAGATTGAGAAAGGCGGACCTGTTACAGTTACTCATCCTGAGATTACACGTTTCTTTATGACAATACCTGAGGCAGCTCAGCTTGTGTTGCAGGCTGCGGCTTATGCAAAGGGCGGGGAAATCTTTGTGCTTGATATGGGACAACCCGTGAAAATTTATGACCTTGCTAAAAAAATGATAAGACTTTCGGGATTCAGACCTGATGAGGATATAAAAATAAAATTCACAGGATTGCGTGCAGGAGAAAAGTTGTATGAGGAACTCCTGATGAACGAAGAAGGGTTGGCGGAGACAAAACATAGCAAAATTTTTGTAGGAAAACCTGGCGACTTGGAAATGAAAGATATTGAAGAAAAGCTTGATAGGCTAAAAAGCGTTCTTGATGATGATGGTGACGAAGTGAAGAAAATTGTGGCTGAGGTTGTGCCTACATATGAAGTGTATAAAAAGTAACTTTTTTTGATAAATGATTGCAAAATATCTTGACTTTAATGTTTTAATCTGTTAAAATGAAATAACCATAATAAATAAAAGGCGTTTGAGCAGAAACGAGTAGGGTTTGCATTAGTCTGGAGAGAGTTGTCGGTTGCTGCGAGACAATGATGAGGGCTTATCTGAATACATTCTGTGAGCTGTGCACCGAAAGGAAACCAGTAGGATGCAACGGGAGTTCCCGTTATAGAACAAGGGTATTTGTTGATACCTGATAAGGCCAGAGTTGCAAAGCTTTGGTGAACTGAGGTGGTACCACGGGAATTTCTCGTCCTCTGACAAAATTTAGAGGGCGAGTTTTTTTGTACCTTTGCCCAGAAACAGAAACTAAAATTGATTATTACACGGTGTACACCGTGAGAAATAGAGGTGCATTATGCCGATTACAGAAATTTTACAAAAGAATGCGGATTTTTATCCAAATGATGTGAGTCTTATTGAGATAAATCCAACTAATGAAAATCAGTCCAGAATGACATGGCGTGAGTATTCACTTATCGAGGCAAATCCCAACGAGGCATACAGAAAAGAGATAACATGGAGCGAGTTTAACAAACGTGCCAACAGATTTGCCAATTTTTTGCTGTCCAGAGGAATCAAAAAAGGCGACAAGGTTGCAATTTTGCTTATGAATTGCATTGAATGGCTGCCGATTTATTTTGGTGCTCTTAAGACAGGTGCATTGGCGGTACCACTCAACTATCGTTATGCATCGGATGAAATCAAATACTGTCTGGAACTTGCAGATGCAGATGTTCTTATATTTGGTCCTGAATTTACGGGACGTGTAGAGCAGATTTGTTCCAGAGTGAAAAAGGTTAAAATGTGGCTTTATCACGGAGAGGATTGTCCAACTTTTGCAGAGAGCTATGATAACTTGATGGCTTATGCATCATCCAAAAACCCACAGATAAAATTGACCGATGATGATGACGGTGCGATTTATTTTTCGTCCGGAACAACGGGTTTCCCCAAGGCGATTATACATAAGCACAGAAGTCTTGTTCATGCCGCTATGACAGAACAAAACCATCATTCACAAACAAAAGAAGATGTGTTTTTGTGTATTCCGCCGCTTTATCATACCGGAGCAAAAATGCACTGGTTTGGGAGCTTTTTGGTTGGCGGCAAGGCGGTTATTCTCAAAGGCATAAAGCCTGAATGGATTCTTAAAGCAGTTTCAGAAGAGCAGTGTTCAATAGTATGGTTGCTGGTTCCGTGGGCACAGGATATCCTTGACGCAGTTGAAAGAGGAGATATCAATCTTGAAGATTATAATCTCAGTCAATGGCGGCTTATGCACATAGGTGCGCAGCCTGTACCCCCAAGTCTTATAAAGCGTTGGAAGAAATACTTCCCCAACCATGCATATGATACAAATTACGGACTCTCCGAGTCAATAGGACCGGGATGCGTACACCTTGGTGTTGAAAACGAGCATAAGGTTGGTGCCATAGGAAAGGCAGGCTTTGGCTGGGAAGTAAAGATTGTGGACGAGACTGGAAAAACCGTTGAAAAAGGCGGTGTGGGAGAACTTGCTGTAAAAGGTCCAGGCGTGATGACTGCGTACTATAAAGACGAAAAGGCAACCGCTGAGGTGCTGAAAGACGGATGGCTTTTCACGGGTGATATGGCGTCTGAGGACAAGGATGGATTTATATATCTGGTTGACCGCAAGAAGGATGTTATTATCTCAGGCGGAGAAAATATTTATCCGGTGCAGATTGAAGATTTCTTGAGAAAATACGATAAAATAAACGATGTTGCTGTTATTGGCTTGCCTGATGCCAGACTTGGCGAGATTGCAACTGCTATTATTCAAATCAAGGATGGTATGGATGCAACAGAAGAGGAAATCAATGATTTCTGCATGGAACTTCCCAGATACAAAAGACCTCACAAGGTTATTTTTGCAGATGTTCCAAGAAACCCAACGGGTAAAATCGAAAAACCTAAACTAAGACAAATTTACTGCGGTGACAGCGTTGTTGCACAGCAAAATGAGATAAAGTAGTTGTAAATTTTTTTGAAAGGAATACATATACCATGAAGAAGTTATTGATCGGTAATGCTGCAGTGGCACGGGGTGCATACGAGGCAGGGGTAAATGTGGTTGCTTCATACCCTGGTACACCAAGTACAGAAATAACCGAAGAAATTGTTAAATTTGAAGAAATATATGCAGAATGGTCACCCAACGAAAAAGTTGCGGCTGAGGTTGCCATAGGTGCGTCAATTGCAGGTGCCAGAGCTATGAGCTGCATGAAACACGTGGGACTTAATGTTATGGCAGACCCCGTGTTTACAGTAAGCTATACAGGTGTAAACGGCGGTCTTGTATTGTGCGTTGCGGACGACCCCGGCATGCATTCTTCACAGAACGAGCAGGATTCAAGGCATTATGCAAAGGCGTCAAAAATAATGATGCTTGAGCCATCTGATTCTTCTGAATGTAAGGAATATACAAAGCTTGCTTTTCGGCTTTCCGAAGAATTTGATACTCCGGCATTTATTCGTCTTTCCACAAGAGTTTCACATTCACAGAGTCTTGTTGAACTGGAAGAACGAGAAAATATTCCTGTAAAAGATTATGAAAAGAATCCTGCAAAATATGTTATGATGCCGGGCAATGCTATCAAGCGTCATGTTGATGTTGAAAAAAGAATTGCTGACCTCACAGAATTTTCAGAAACAACCGAACTTAACACTATAGAGAAAAATGGTTCAAAAATTGGTATCATTACTGCGGGCATTGCTTATGCTTACGCTAAGGAGGCTCTTGGTGACAAGGCAGACTTTTTGAAACTCGGCATGGTTTATCCTTTGCCAAAACAGAAGATTATTGACTTTGCAAAGAACTATGACAAGGTTTTTGTTGTTGAAGAACTTGACCCGGTGATTGAAGACCATTGCAAAGCTCTTGGTGTCAATGTTTGTGGCAAAGAACTCTTTACACTTTTGGGTGAATATACACCATCTATGATAAGAAAGGCTGTTCTTGGAACTGCTGATACAGAGGTTGCAGAGGTTAAGGAAGCTATTCCTGTGAGACCTCCTGTTATGTGTGCCGGATGTCCACACAGAGGTACATTCTATGTGCTTAAAAAACTGGGTCTTATTGTATCAGGAGATATTGGCTGTTATACCCTTGGTGCAACACCACCGCTTCAGTCTGTTGATACAACAATATGTATGGGAGCGTCGGTAAGCGCGGCTCATGGTATGGCAAAGGCTCAGGGGGCAGAATTTAACAAAAAATTGGTTTCTGTAATTGGTGATTCAACATTTATGCATTCAGGAATTACAGGACTTGTTGACATTGTTTATAATAAGGGCAACAACACAGTTATAATTCTTGACAACTCAATAACAGGCATGACGGGGCACCAGGAAAACCCCACTACAGGACGAACAATCCGCGGTGAAGCAACAAAGCAGGTTGATCTTATTGCTCTTTGTAAGGCTGTTGGTATTGACCGAGTTACTGTTTGTGACCCATTTGATATCAAGAAGTTTGAAGAAGTTGTAAAAACAGAGGTTGCGGTGGAGGAACCATCGGTTGTTATTGCACAAAGACCATGCGCACTTCTTAAAACAGTTAAGTATACAGGTCATTGCAAAATTACCGATGCCTGCAAAAACTGCAAAATGTGCATGAAACTGGGCTGTCCCGCGATTACTCTTAAAGACGGCAAGGTAGTGATAGACAATACTCAGTGCAATGGCTGTGGCCTGTGTATAAACGTTTGTCCATTTGGGGCAATAGAAAAGGAGGAGAACTGATATGACAAAGAACATAATGATTGTTGGTGTTGGCGGTCAGGGAACACTCCTTGCAAGCAGGATTTTAGGAAATACGGTAATTAACGAGGGTTATGATGTAAAGGTTTCAGAAGTCCATGGAATGAGTCAGCGCGGCGGAAGCGTTGTTACTTACGTTAAGTACGGCGATAAGGTATATTCACCTATCGTTGACAGAGGCGAGGCTGATATTATCCTTGCATTTGAACTTCTTGAGGCATACAGAGCACTTCCTTACCTTAAAAAAGGCGGAAAAATGATTGTAAACAATCAGCAGATTGACCCTATGCCTGTTATTACAGGAATGGCAGAGTATCCTGAAAATATTGCAGAAAAACTGTCAAAGGCTTGTGATACAACGGTTGTTGAGGCATTGAGCCTTGCAAAAGAGGCGGGCAATATAAAAGCGGTAAATGTTGTTCTTATCGGTGTTATGGCAAAAACAACGGAGATCCCTTATGAAAAGTGGATTGAAACAATAAAGTCAACTGTCCCTGAAAAGTTTTTGGAAGTAAACCTTAAGGCTTTTGACTTGGGATATAACTTATAATGAGGTGATAGAAATGGCAGTATGGCAACCGGAATATGAATTGATGCCACGTGAGGAGATCAGAGAAGATCAGGGCAAAAAACTCAAGTGGCAAGTTGAAAGAATGTATAAATCGGTTGAACTTTTTAGGAAGAGAATGGACGAGGCAGGTCTCAAACCTGAGGATATTAAGGGTGTTGAGGATTTGCATAAACTTCCTTTTTCCTACAAGCAGGATTTGAGGGACTATTATCCCTACGGACTGTTTGCTGTTCCTATGTCTGACATCAGGCGTGTCCATGCGTCATCAGGCACAACAGGAAAGCAAATTGTCGTAGGTTATACAGACAATGATTTGGAAATGTGGGCGGACTGCTTTGCAAGAATGCTTATTGCAGTTGGTGCTGATGAAAATTCATTTGTTCATGTAGGCTATGGCTTAGGTCTTTTTACCGGTGGGTTTGGTGCCCATGACGGTGCGGTAAGAATTGGAGCTACAGCAATACCTATTTCTGCCGGTAATACCCAAAGACAAATTCAGACAATGATTGACTTTGGCTCCACTGTTCTTTGTTGCACACCTTCTTATGCAATGTATCTTGGTGAAGTGATTGAAGAAATGGGCGTTAAGGACCAACTTAAGCTTAAAGCCGGTATATTTGGCGCAGAACCATGGACAGAGGAAATGCGTGTTCAGATTGAGGAAAAACTTGGACTGAAAGCGTATGATATATACGGACTTTCTGAAATTATGGGTCCGGGTGTGTCATATGAATGTGAATATCAGTGCGGAATGCATGTTTGTGAGGATAACTTTATCCCTGAAATTATAGACCCCGATACCGGAGAAGTTCTTCCTGAGGGTGAATGGGGAGAATTGGTATTTACTACAATTACCAAGGAGGGTTTTCCTCTTATCAGATATCGTACAAGGGATATATGTTCTCTTAATTATGAGCCCTGTAAATGCGGAAGAACCCACGTGAGAATGAACAAACCTCAGGGCAGAACAGACGATATGCTCATTATTCGCGGTGTAAATGTTTTCCCGTCACAGATTGAAGAAGTTCTCCTCAAAATCGGTGGTGATATCACTCCAAACTACCAGATTATAGTAGACAGAGAAAATAACACAGATACTTTCCAGGTGAACGTTGAGATGAGTGAAGAACTCTTCTCGGACGGCATCAAAGCTATTCAAAAGGTTGAAAAACAGATTGCTGACAGCCTCAGAAGTACACTGGGCATTGGCCCCAAGGTAAATCTGGTTAATCCAAAGTCCATTGAACGCAGCGAAGGCAAGGCAAAACGTGTAATCGACAAGCGTAAGCTTAAATAAAAAGGGGGAAATTCTATGTTTATTAAACAACTTTCAATTTTTGTTGAAAACAAAGTTGGCAGACTTCAGTCAATAATTGATGCCCTTGGTGAAAATGACATAAATATAAGTGCCCTTTCAATAGCTGACACCACAGATTTTGGCATTCTTCGTATTATTGTTGACAATCCCGACAAGGCAAAGCTTGTCCTCAAGGGTATGGGAGTGATTTCAAAGACGACAGAGGTTATAGCCGTTTACATTGATGACCGCTCTGGCGGACTTGCAAAAGTTTTGAAAATCGTGACTGATGCAGGTATCGGCATTGAGTATATGTATGCATTCTTGGGAAGAACCGAAGGCAAGGCACTTATGGTGCTTAAAGCTGACGACGAGGCGGCGGTAGAAAGAGTTCTTTCACAAAACGGTATAGCCCTCGCAGGACCTGATGAAATTTAAATCAAACATATTTACACCCCAAAGCTATCAGCTTTGGGGTGTTTTTTACTGCCGGATTAAAGCTTAATCACAGTTTGTCAAACATCTTATAAGGCATACAGCCGATGTTACTATCAGCGAAAAGAAGAAGAACAATGCTCCTGTTATGATGGCGCCGATTACACTGGTTGCAGCAAATGTTATACCAAGAAGAATTACAGATGTGAGTATTGTTCCTAAGATGCCTGTAAGAAAGGCGGATAATCCCGAACAAACACAACTGCGTGCTGTTCTGCCACTCAGTATAGATGCACCCAGAGCTATTGCAAGATATACAACAGCGACACCCAAAAGAACCCACAAGAAAGCGGGTGTCAGGGTTATAACTGCGGTTATGGTAAGAAATGCCGCGATTATACCAATGATTACACTGGCAATAAAAGCTATGCCTGTGCAGTTGGGTCTGCAGTTACAATTCAGATTAGACATTCATTTTCACCTCCCATGTAATTATATGCCAAAAAACTTGGACTGGTGATTTTTGGTACATAAGGACATGCATTCTAAATATTAAGGTTTAAAGCAACAATGACCAAGTTGTGTCAATTAAACCGCAATCTATTGTAAGGTTCTCACAAAAAAATTATTAAGAAAAATGTCTAAAAAAGCGAGCAAAAATTATCCTTTTAGGACATGGTAAAAAAAACTTGTCCTAAAAGAAGTAGACAGATTGGTGGTTTTTTGGTATTATAACATAAATAGGTGTAAATTATTAAATCTTAAATATATCAAACTACACAAAATTTGGGAGGAATAAGAAAATGGCAAAAAAATTAGTTTGTTTGGTTTTGACGGTAGTTATGCTTTCGGCATTGTTTGTGCTTAACACAAGTGCAGCGGGTACGTCTGTTGTAATTTTTGAAGAGGACTTCACACGTCCTGACGGAGCAGGTGCTGATTGGAAGCCTGAAGGTTGGAATATTACAGGCCGACATGGGGGCAGTGATTATAGCGGCGGTATATATCGTGTTACAGAAGAGGGTTATGTTGAACTCTGCAGAGGTACATATGCTGTAGGGAAGGACGCTGGTGCTGCAATGTGGTATGACTTTTCTTCGATGGGACTTCCTTCAAAGTTCACATATACATTTGAGGTAAATGTCAGATCTACTGACGGCGATTCAGAGGATATTAGTTCTTATTTAGATGCGGGTGGATATGAAGTCGGAGGCCAAGCGGTCTTAGGAAGAC
>JAZSFF010000014.1:0-11644 GCA_045532055.1 Clostridia bacterium | reverse complement strand
TGCAGAAATCAGGTCTCCCCTGAGCAAATCAACAGGTATTGAAATTAAATCTACAATACTGTCAACCCCCGGAATTAATGCCGCTGCTGAAAGCAAGGCACTTACATAATCCAAAAAGCCCATTCCTTTGGTACTTTCTGTTTCTACCAACTGTTCTTCGATATCTTTGCTGTCAACTGTGACAACTGCTCTGTTTTTCTCATCAAGAATTTCAATAGTGCATCTGCAGTTTGGATGTACAAGTGGTAAAAACTCTGCATCTTTGAGTCTTTCTATCGAATATGTATATCTACCTCGCTCCTTACACTCTTCACAAGCCGCTTCTCCCGGCTTTAGGCGATATTTCTTATAGCCTTTATTCTCATAGCTATATAATACCATACAGTAACCTGTCTATTGATACTTTTAATTGAATCGTATATAGAATTTATAATTTTATCTGTTGACGTATCTAATGACCTTACTCTTTCGGCAATAGTTTCATCTTTAGCAAGCGGTGTAAAGATTTCTTCAACAATATCTTTTACGGCATTTTCTTGCACCTCATCAATATTTTTACTCAAATTAACAAGATGTTTCCTTTGTATTTCATTAAAATCTTTAAAAATCTTTTCGTCAATTTTAAAATCCTTAAAATAGCTTTCAACAGAAATTTTAATTGATTTGTTAATATGCTCTAAAAGCCTTTCTTCTTCAAAAGCGATGGTTCTTTTCTTTTTGCCAATACTATCCAGCACATCACCATACATAAGATTTGCAAATAAATATAACTTACCTACCTCCTTCTTTAGTTTTTCTTCCATTTTTACCATAGCTTTTCCCCTTTCATTTGGTATAACTATATTATAACCTTGAAAAAATGGACAAAACGGACAACTTTCAAGCATAAAAAACGCATAGCGTTTTAACACCCGGGTTATCCCTTCGGGCCGCCTTGCGGTTCCCGAAAAATCTTCGGGCGGACATCCGCTTTACTTGATTTTTCGACCGCTACGGTGCTCGCACAATGCCTTTATCTGCCACAGGCAGCAGCACTGCACGAGCCCCAACGAGCTACGCTCGTCGGTCTCATTATCCGAAGAACATTAGGCTCAATTCTGTCGCCGTATACAAAAGAAAAAGACACCTTAAGGTGTCTTTTTCTTTTGGGTGCAGGGGGCGGATTTGAACCACCGACCTCCGGGTTATGAGCCCGACGAGCTACCAAACTGCTCTACCCTGCGATATCTAATTTTCGTTAGTGGTGCCGGAAACCGGGATCGAACCGGTACGGGAAGTTAATCCCACAGGATTTTAAGTCCTGGGCGTCTGCCAGTTCCGCCACTCCGGCACGTGTGCACTGCTAACTGTGATATAATACCACATTTTATATGCTTTGTCAATAGTTATTTAAAGTTTTTTTAAAATTACTTGTGAAAAGTTAAAACCCGGTGCCGTATATTTTTATACGGCACCATATCACCGTTTTTAACTATTCATAAACGCTTTATATCCGCAATACGCCATATAAATATCAAACTTACCAGCTACCTCATTTGGGGCGTGCATTGCAAGCAAAGGAACCCCACAATCAATAACATCAACATCCAGATTTGCGACAAATTGTGCTATTGTTCCACCACCGCCAATATCAATTTTCCCCAATTCACCGGACTGCCATACCACTCCGTTATCCTCAAAAATACCACGTATTTTCGCCATGAACTCTGCACTTGCATCACTGGAGCCACTCTTTCCTCTGGCACCAGTATACTTTGTAAGTAGCAATCCTTCATTTATATATGCTGAGTTGTTTTTCTCATAAACCTCGGGAAAACTCGGGTCATAAGCTGCACCTACGTCCGCAGAAAGACACTGTGAATTGGATAAACATTCACGCAGCATCAATTCGTTATATTCACCACTGCAAAGACTGCACACCTTTGCAAGAACATTTTCGAAATTACGAGACTGCATTCCCGTGTTGCCCATGCTTCCTATTTCCTCTTTGTCCACCAACAAACAAACCGCAGTCTTTGCGGGTTTGTTTGTATCAATAATCGCTTTTAACGCAGTATATGCACAGACTCTGTCATCATGACCATACCCTGCAATCATACTTCTGTCAAAACCCAAATCACGTGCAGCAAAAGCGGGAACCAATTCAAGCTCACTGCTCATAAGGTCTGCCTCGCATATTCCATATTTTTCATTAAGCAATGACATCACGCCATACTTAACCTTTTCTTTTTCTGCATCGCTACAAGGGATATTTCCAACAAGGACATTGAGTTTTTCACCCTCAAAGGCCTCTGAAAGTTTTTTGTTGCCGTACTGACTGGCAAGATGAGGCAAAAGGTCAGGGATACAAAAAATCGGGTCATCTGCATTCTCTCCAATGGAGATGTTTATAGCAGTACCGTCCTTTTTAACCACAACACCATGCAGTGAAAGTGGGATATTGTACCACTGATACTTTCTTATCCCGCCATAATAATGTGTCTTTAAAAGTGCCATGCCACTGTCCTCGTAAAGTGGTTGGGGCTTTAAATCAAGGCGTGGGGAGTCAATGTGTGCCCCCACAATACTTACCCCGTCAGTCACAGGCATTGTTCCAATAACAAACGCAATGATACCTTTGCCTCTGTTAACGAAATAAACTTTATCGCCCGCCTTAAGCTTCTTTTGACCATCCAAGGCAACGAAGCCGGCATTTTCAAGCATTTTGACCGACATATCGCAAAACTCTCTTTCGGTTTTTGCCACAGTTATTGCCTTTTTGTATTCTTCACAGAAGTCAAACACCTTGCTTTTTGTCTTGGCATCAATATCTGTAAATCCATTCTTTCTTTCATGAAACAAATTTTCTTTCATTGTTTTCCCCTCAATTCTTAAAAATTATCCTGTTTGTAAAGTCTATTATATATTTCATAAGTCTTTGTGACCTTTTCGACATATCTCTTAGTTTCAGAATATGGTATATCAGAAAGTCCGCCCTCACCGTCTGAAAGGCTCTCATTTTTCAACCATTTGTTTACATTTCCGGTTCCGCCATTGTAGGCAGTAACCGCCAATTCCATATTATTATAAGTATCCATAAGTGAACTAAGATAATAACATCCTAATCTTATGTTTTTCTCCGGCTCATACAAATCCTCCGGTATATTATATCCAAATTCTCCTTTTACATTACACTCTGCCGCTGTTTTGTCCATAAGTTGCATAAGCCCCTTTGCCCCTGCATTTGATATTGCATCAGGGTTGAAATTGCTTTCCACCTTTATCACAGAATACACCAGATATCTGTCCAGTCCATATTCATCTGCAAACCTTTCAACAAACTTCTGATATTCCACCGGATAAATCTTTTTTAAAATAATCTCCTTGCCGTCTCCCACCAGAAAGTAAAGCAAAAAAACTGCCAAAAGTATAAACAAAACAGGTCTTAAACACCCACGTCTCTTCTTCACAATAAAAACCTCTGTTAAAATATTTTATGCACCAATTATAATAGACTATTCGCAAAGTCCACTATCTTATCAAATCCGCCATTGTTCTCAAAGCAAACATCCGCCATTCTCTTGTATTCACTGTCTTTCAACTGTCTTTCCATGCGCAATAGCGCGGCATTTCTGTCAACGCCATCACGGTTCATAATGCGTTTGATACGCTCTTCTTTGTCTGCCAGAACCGCAATTGTCAAATCGCACTTAAAAGGAAAGTCACACTGAAACAAAAGGGGTACATCCAGCACAACAACAGAAGCTGTCGCTTCGTTCAGTTGTCTTTCCATCTCTTCAAAAATATATCTATGTGTGATTTGGTTTAATCTTTTCAGTTTTTCTGGGTAATTGAAGACTATACTACCCAGTTTCTTTCTCTCAAGCTCACCATTTATATTTATAACTTCTTGACCAAAGGTCTCTGCAATCTCCGAAAGAGCAGGTTTGCCCTTTTGTGTAATCTCACGGGAAATCAAATCTGAATCAATTATCTGTGCTCCCAATTTCTTAAGTTCAGAACAAAGAGTACTCTTTCCCGACCCAATTCCGCCGGTAATTCCGATTATTTTCATTTCTTGTTAACCACCTAAAACCCTATTTGGTATCATACCAAGTCTTTCCACTGCTTTCCTCGACCTTGAGGGGAACTGTAAGAGAAACTGCAGTTTCCATCTCTTCCACCAACAGCTTTTCTACCCTTTCTCTTTCTTCGGGCAACGCCTCCACAATCAACTCGTCATGTACCTGAAGAATAAGCCTTGATTCAAGTTTTTCATCCCTAAGTCGTCTGTAAACATTAACCATAGCAATCTTTATTATATCAGCCGCCGACCCCTGCACAGGTGCATTCATGGCAACTCTTTCACCGAATGCTTGGGTTATTTTGTTCGCTGACCTGAGTTCTGGCAAATACCTTCTTCTGTCAAAGATTGTTGACACATACCCTTTTGTTTTTCCATTAGTCACCGTATTTTCCATATACGCCTTTATAGATGGATATGCTGCAAGATAATCAGCAATGTATTGTTTTGCCTCTTTTATAGAAATCTTCAAATCCTGAGCCAACGAGAATTCACCAATACCGTAAACTATGCCAAAATTAACCGCCTTGGCACCAAAACGCATTTCTGGTGTAACATCAGCAATAGGCACCTTGAACACCTGAGATGCAGTTTGAGTATGGATATCTGTGCCACTCAAAAACGCATTTCGCATATTTTCATCATCTGCAATATGCGCGAGCACCCGAAGTTCAATCTGTGAATAGTCGGCATCTACAAGAATTCTATCACCCTCAGCAACAAACATCCGTCGCATTTCCCTACCTCGTTGGGTTCTTACAGGGATATTCTGGAGGTTTGGTTCTGTACTGCTAATTCTTCCTGTTGCGGTAACTGTTTGATTAAAGTTTGAATGTATACGTCCTGTATCCTTGTTGATTACAGGAATAAGCCCGTCCACGTATGTTGACTGAAGCTTGGTAAGTGCACGATACTCCAATATGTTTTCTATAATAGGATGAACGCCCTCAAGTTTTTTCAGTACATCAGCCCCTGTTGAATATCCTGTTTTCGTTTTTTTGCCGTGGGGGAGTTTAAGGTCTTCAAACAATACTGCACCCAGCTGTTTGGGTGAATTGATGTTAAATGACCTGCCTGCAAATCCATAAATGAGTTCCTCTAATCGAGCAATGTCCACTCTGAGTTGATTGCCGAACTGAACCAGTGCATCTTTATCTACAAACACACCTGTATGTTGCATATCCGCCAACACTTCAACCAGGGGGAGTTCTATATCATAATATAACTTTGTCTGTCCGTTATCTTTGATTTTCTTCTCAAACTCCTTCCACAGATTGAATATAGCAAACAGTTCAAATCCCTTATGATCAAGTTTATCTCCATAACCATCAAAATCAAATGAAAGCTGACCATTTTCCTCTTCCGTATCTGTTTTGGGTGCCGTAATACCCAAGAATTCAAGTGCCAGCCCATCAACATCATAACCAGAGCGTGACGGGTCAAGTATATAGGCAGCAACAGCAACATCAAAAGCAAGGGCTTTGTATTCAATTCCACGTTTTTTTAGATATAAAACATCTTCCTTTACATCAAAACCTATTTTTTTGCAACCCTCTGACTCAAAAAACGCTTTAAGTGTCTCTTCATCAACAGACTTTATATAGAAGCTTTTTTGACCATCAACAGACAGTGCCATATCGACGGTATTTCCGTTTACATACAACCGATATACCGCAGGCTGCGAGGTTGTTGCAATCTTTTTTATAGCAGAGATATCCGCTGTCTCGCATTTTACGTCAAAAATCAGTTCTTCCTTTTGTGCCACAGGCTGCAAATCCAGTTTTGAGAGAAACGATTTAAAGTTAAGCCTTGTGAACATTTCAGCCAGAGCCTCTTTATCATATTCACGTATTTTGCAATCCTCAACATTAAATTCCATGGGGACACTTCTATCAATTTCTGCAAGCTTACGGCTTAAGAAAGCAGTATCTTTCCCCTCTTCCAGCTTTTTTTTCACAGAGGGAGTAACATCTATCTCATCCAGTTGTGAGTAGATATTGTCAATGCTTTTATACTTTTCAATCAGCGAAAATGCTGTTTTTTCACCAATTCCTTTTACGCCCGGAATGTTATCGGAAGTATCACCCATAAGGCCTTTTACGTCAATGAATTCCTTTGGGGTTACTGCATATTTTTCAAAAACCTCCCCAGCACCATACACCGTTGTTGTGGTGCTGCCCATTTTTGATATAACCAACTTTATTTTCACAAGGTCCGATGCAAGCTGCAAATCATCCTTGTCCCCCGTTAGGACAGAACACTCAATCCCTTTTTCTTCACAAATGGCAGAAACTGTACCAATGATATCATCCGCCTCATATCCGGGCTTTTCAAGGCATACACAGTTCATAGCACCAAGAACCTGCTTTGCCAGCGGCAATTGAACGAGAAAATCCTCTGGTGCGGGCTTTCTTTGAGCTTTATACTGGTCATACATTTTGTGTCTGAATGTTTTTTCTTTAACGTCAAAAGCAACACACAGATAGTCCGGTGCATCCTCTTCAATATTCTTGAATAATATGTTCAAAAATCCATAAACCGCATTTGTAGGAGTTCCGTCAGGGGCATTGAGCATGCGGATTCCGTAATATGCACGGTTTAAGATACTGTTTCCGTCAATTATAAGTAATTTTTTCAATCTGAATCACATAGCCTTTCAATAAAGCATTGGGTATATTTTTACACCGGAAAATTATGTAGGTATTAAAGAATACTTTCGGCTTGCCTGCCAAAAGTATTCCTCCAGATACAATTATTCAGCAACGGATGACCCCATATCAGCATCCACCGATGATGTGGGTATCTCTGTCATGCCATTTTTCTCTTCTTTTTTCGCCTTGATTGAATCTTTCATTTCAACAAGCTTATCAATAGCTGTTGGAACCATATCAAGAATTCTGTCATATATAGTTGTGTTGGGATTTACGGGCATAAGCCTTATCTGACCTTTGCCAACAACCATAAACGCAACAGGTGTTATAGAAACACCGCCGCCTGCGCCACCACCAAACATTGCCTGCTTGTCCACAGGAGTTTTGTGTGCAGAATGGTCCGAGCCTCCTACGCCAAACCCCAGTCCCACCTTTGAAATTGGAATGATAACTGTGCCATCAGGGGTTTCCACAGGGTCTCCAACTATTGTATTCACGTCAATCATATCTCTGATGCTCTGCATCGCCGTGTACATCAAACCTTGAATTGGATGTTGTTCTGCCATTTTAATTTGCTCCTTTTCTTTTTTTATGTTTAAAAACCACTAAACTGCGGTTATCGTTTTCGTAAATGAAGAAACTTGAATCCACACATTATAATATGCACCAGTCGAATTCTGATTATTCCCTCCGCTTCAATCTCAAAAGCCTTTTCATTGAAACAAGGGATAAGGTCAACTTCGGGGAACTCTATATTCAAAAATCTACACAAGAAAGCATACACATTTCCAATAAGTGTCCATATTGCACCGCAAATTATCCCTGTATGCGCCGCATCACCTGTACCAAATCTGGAACGGATATAAATATCCGAAAACTCAACCTTATCTCCTGCATAATCCAGAACAGTCTCAACGACATCCTTTACATCATTGTATTGACGTTTTGCCTTTTCGATTTTCCCCCAAAAAGTTTCTGCCGTCATTTCGCCGTTTTGGGATGTTTTGTTTGTGTCTTTATTTTTTCTGAAATTTCTTAATCTGTCATCATCCAATGTATATTTGAAAAACAACGTTCTGAAAATTATCTTAAGTTTCCCGTTTCTGTATTCAATAATGATGTTAAGCTTGTGAAACAACAGACACAACAAAAGCGCCAGAATAACAAAAACTATAATTCCAAACCAAATCATTAAAAACCACTCTCTAAAATTAATCTACCACAGGCTCAAATTCCACCGGTTCTTCGTTTTCATTTTGGTCACTATCAATGCTGCCTTCCTCAGTTTTCTGTAGCTCAGTCTCATCTGCACTTCGTTCTTCAAACTCGGGCAATTCCATTATGCTCTCAATGCCAAAACAACGCAAAAACTCTTCTGTTGTTCCAAAGAGCATAGGCCGTCCGGGCGTATCAAGCCGACCCACTTCCTCGATGAAGTTCTTTTCCAAAAGTTTATTCACCAGACTGTCGCAAGAAACTCCGCGAATTTGCTCAATAACCGCACGGGTAACTGGCTGTTTATATGCAACAATCGCCAGCACCTCCATGGCAGCATCAGACAAGCTCTGGCTTCGTCTTGGTTCCGCCAGTCTTGAAATATATTCCTGATAATCCCGTCTTGTGCACATCTGATACGAGTCCTCAAGACGTATTATCTGAAGGCCTCTTTTTTCTCTATCATACTTGTCCGCCAAAGCGGTAAGAATTGCTCTGGTGCTTTTGATATCAATATCCAGTATATCCGATATTTTCTCCACATCCACGGCGTCACCTGCCGCAAACAAAACACCTTCAATAATTGATTCTGCTTCTTTTAATTCCATATTTCCCCCAAAATTGGATAATATACCAACGATATTAATCCTCTAATTCTTCAAAATTGAAATTGTCATCATCCGTGATTTTTGTCACCGAATATTCACCCTTGACATCTGTATCTTCAACAATAATCTTGTTCATTTTTATCATCTCAAGAACAGCAAGGAATGATGCAACGGCTTCCGGCTTTGATTTCACGCCCTTAAATATATCCTTAAATAACATTTTGCCACGACTTACAAGACCATTCCATATTTTACGCACTCTTTCCCTGATAGACACCTTTTCATGTCCCACAATGCCCGAAAACGACCTCTTTGGCGGAGGCAGTTTGCGTTCCAGTTTTACAAATGACATTTTGTATGCCTCAAAAAGGTTTTCGAGAGTCATTTTTGAGTAATTCATTTGTGCCGGCGGCCGTTCAATCACATCCGGCAGTTTGAAGAAAAGACCTGCATCTGCGTTCTCATGTTCTCTGAAAAAATCTATACTTTCCTTTATCTGCTGATATTCCAAAAGACGACGTACCAACTCGGTCCTTGGATCTTCTTCCTCATCTTCAGCCTCTTTGGGCAGAAGCATTCTGGACTTTATCTGAAGAAGTGTTGCCGCAAGCACCAAAAATTCGCTGGAAACTTCCAAATCCATTTGTTCCATTTGTCGCATAACCTCAAGATATTGATCAAGAATGGTTGCAATAGGAATATCATAGATACTAACTTTATTCTTTTTTATAAGCATAAGAAGTAAGTCAAGCGGTCCCTCAAATGCATCTAGCTTAAATGAAAGCTGTTCCATTGTGTTGCTCCTGTTCTTTTTTAAAGAAATGGTATAAGCCCAATAACAAAATCAAATCCCTCAAGTATAAAGTTGGCAAGACCGTTTAACAATCGGCTGAAAATTGGCGTATTTATCAACAGAATCAGTACAATGAACCCATATTGCTCATACTGCATTATTCTGAAATAAATTCTTGCCGGCAAAATCGCATTGAGAATTTTGGATCCATCCAGAGGGGGTATCGGTATCAGGTTAAACACGGCAAGACCTATGTTCATGGAAATCAGGGTATAAAGCAAAATAACAATAACGCTGAACGCCCTGTTTATAACCAGATTTTCCCCGATAGGTATTTTGTAGATTATATTAAGTATAAGCAACGCAATAAAAGCAACAAGCAAATTGCTCAGCGGTCCTGCCACAGATGTCCAGACCATTCCTGATTTAAATTTACCTGTTTTGAAATTTCTGGGGTTCACCGGCACAGGCTTTGCCCACCCAAACCCAAACAAAAAGAGACATAACGCACCAATCGGATCAAGATGACTCATGGGGTTTATGTTAAGTCTGCCCATATATTTTGCAGTTTCATCCCCCATCTTGTATGCAGCATATCCGTGTGCAAATTCGTGAATAGAAAGTGAGAAAAAAACACACAGAGCAGTTATTAAAAGTTCTACTATGCCAATCCAACCATTTCCAAACCAGTTATAAATTCTGCTCATCATAAATCCGTCTTCTCCTTTATGTTGTTTTATGCCAAAACCACATAGTTATACTTATTTTACATATTACCATAATTTTTTTGTTTTGTCAATAAATTATGTCCCCTCTTAATTTTGATATTGCCCTGTTTTCCTGCCTTGAATACCCGCAAAAGCAATTGGCAAAAAAATAATAATTTTTCCTTAAATCTATTGACTTATATGGTGGTTTATGATATCCTTTCCTCGTAGAAAAATTCGGCTTAAACAAAGCCTTATACGGAGGTAATTTACCATGGCAATACCAGTACCAAAAAAGTACATAGCAGATTTTGAAAAATTGGGTTTTGGAATGTTTATCCACTTTGGACTTTATTCACAGCTCGGACGCGGCGAGTGGGTTTTTGACCTAAAGGAACAACCAATGTCTGAATACAAAAAGCTTATGGACACTTTTACAGCAGAAGATTTTGACGCCGAAGAAATTGTCCTTATGGCAAAAAGTGCCGGTTGCAAATATATCACTCTTACAACCAGACACCACGAGGGCTTTTCACTTTTTGACACTTGTGGTCTCAGCGACTTTGACTCAATTCATTCTCCCGCAAAACGCGATTTGGTACGCGAGTTTGTTGATGCGTGTAACAAACATGGTATTGTTCCTTTTCTTTATCACACACTCCTTGACTGGTACCACCCTGATTATCAAGACAATTTTCCTGCATATCTTGAATATTTGAGAAATAGTGTTGAAATTCTTTGTACAAAATATGGTAAAATTGGCGGTCTCTGGTTTGATGGTTGGTGGGATAAAAAGGATGCCGATTGGGAATTCGACAAACTTTATGGTGTTATTAGAAAACATCAGCCCGAAGCTATGATTATAAACAACACCGGTCTTTCTGCCCGTGGCGAAGTCAGCCACCCGGAGATTGACTCAATAACTTTTGAACAAGGAAGGCCTACCCCCATGAATCGTGAGGGCATGTCCAAATATCTAGCAGCCGAAATGTGCTATACAGTAAATGACCATTGGGGTATTGGAGCAAATGACTTTAACTATAAATCTCCTGGCGAACTCATTGACGCTCTTTGTCATTGCAGAAAGGTTGGAGCAAACTATCTCCTTAACATTGGTCCCACCGCACAAGGTGGCATTGACCCATTCCAGAAAGAACTGTTTAAAATAATCGGAAAGTGGATGAAACTCTTTGGTGAGGCAATTTATGAAGGTAAGCCCTATCATTCTTACGGCATAAATGAAAAAAACTTTATCCTGAAAGGCGATGGCGTTCTTTACTTCTTCTTCCCCGACCTTGGCAAACGCACACTTAAACATGTTACTGTTGAAGGTAAATTTGCAGGGGCATACTGTTTCGGTGATGTGGCAGACAAAATTAAGTCTGTTGAATGGATGGACGATGGTGAAGTGTTGAACTTTACACAAAACAATACATTGCTTGCTATTCAGGCAGAAGGTTTCCCATATGGCAAATCTTGTTGTGTTCGTGTTGCAAAAGGCGTAATTGCTGATTAATTCCAACAACACAAAATCAAAAGGGCAGTCGCCCTTTGGGTTTTTTTTTTTATTTTTTTTTCCTTCATCATATCAAAATCAACCTCTTTTC
>JAZSFF010000059.1:0-5070 GCA_045532055.1 Clostridia bacterium | reverse complement strand
ACACATTCCTTCCCAATGTCGCGATTTTAGACTGTGCAAAAGTTCTTTTGTCTAAAATGGTTCCGTTTGCCAAAACTTCGGCGAGGAGCACACGTTCCCCGTCTGTGGGTATCCCGCTGCTAAAAATGATGTCCGCTTTCTGAAGTGACGGACTGTAATGTGCATAGATATATCCTGCCATATTTGGTGTTACCGGCAATACATATCCATTCCCATCAACTACCAACCTTACACCACTTTCAAAAAACACTATACCTTGTGCCACTCTGACACGCATTTCTGCCGTTCCCGCATCGAATACACTACAAAGGCATCCACCAAGCTGAACACCTCTGCCCACCAAAGCTGACGTCAAGACATTTAAATCCGTTACACCATAACTATCCTTTGAAATAAAAGGTGCCACTCCTGCTCCAGTTAAACACCTTGTGATATCGTTTATATCATCTGTTCCATATACTGTATTGTCAATAAAGCTATATTTTATCCCCATATTTTCATTCCTCCAAACTACTAAGCACAGGTGTAACACCCGATTTATCAATATCATAATAAATATTGACGGATGTTACCCTTTTTTTCTCTACTTTTTTAAAGTCTCCGAATTCAGTCTGCACTCTCACAATATCACCAAGCCGATAATCATGGCCAAATACAATACTTTTTGTTTCACTTTCGGTTCTTTCCTCTCTTTTATGCTGTGATATTTCAGCCCAAGCCTCATCTTCTGTCTTTGTTCCAGAAAGCACCGCATCCCATTTTCTCGCACCTTTTTCTGCAGAATTGTTAAGATATATCCATATGGTATCAGGTTTTATATTGGTTACCTTCCACTTGCCTGTTTTTGAATCAGAATAGAGAAACCACCCATTTTGGCACCACAATTCGAAACACTCAATCCGGTTTCCTTTGGAATCATAAGACGCGGATGATATTTCATAAAAGGTATAGGCATTAGATGTCTGATTGTCTGACAATGACGGAGAGTTGTTCTGTGCGTCCCATTTACCCATATATGTATACTTCTGTTCATACCAACCAGAACTTGTCACCATATCCTGTTTCTCCACAGTATATGTCATATCATAGGCTGTTCTGTTTGAGGGTGAAATCATACACAAAGACTCCTGTCCCGAATAAACCGAAAAAACAAACTGTTTTGCATTAATATCCGGTGTCAGTCTGAACCCTAAGCCCTGAGCACCCAAGACTTCACATACAACATCATAAAGAACCCTTACTTTATCTGTTGAATAGTCCTGCGGTGTTCCAATTTCCTCAAGCTCTCCCAAAGTCACGAAATCACCTGCAGAAGAGCTTACCGCAGTCCTTACGATTTTTTCCGGTGTCATATTCTTTTTCGAAAGCTCGGCGACCCCTCTTTTGGTAAGCAACCATTCAGGGGTTCTTCCAAACACTGCAACATCCTCGCCTATTTTCCAACCCGTAATTATAGCTGAACTTTCGCCTACTCTAAAAAAAACATAGGGATTTTCCTCGAGTAAATTTATCAACTCCGTCTCTGCCAGAGAAAAATGTAGTTCTGCGGTGCCATATCCACAATAGTTTTGTGTAAGGTTGATGGATATAGCCCTTGGAAAATCCGCAAGAAGATTAAAATCAAAGTCGTAGAATAAAACATCCGTCATACTATCACCGCCTCATTGTAAAGATTGTTGTATCTGCACTCAATGGTAAACTCAGGCGTAACGTCCCCCACATTGACCGAAATTATATTCTGACCCCTGACAAAAACAAAATCCCCTAAAAAAGTATCCTTGGAAATGTAATTTATAATATTCCCTCTGACACTGCTGGTAACCTTTCGGTCTTTTATGTTGATGGTTATTGTTTCATCCGCACCAGGAGCATAATCAAGTCGCACGGACTTTCCTGTTGTCTCATTGGTGAGAATGATACTTTCTGCCCCCTCAAGTTCTGTGGGATAATGTATGGTAATAACGGGTTCAACCGAAAGGGCACCCTTGATTTCAATGCTCCCGCCCAAAATAATTTCGCCAAACATTCCAGGTAATACAAATGGTGTTTCAAGACGTTTTATTCTCTTGTAAAGAGGCACAACTGTATCATATGCATCCTCAAAAAAAGGATTATCACATATGAACTGGACCGCAAATGTCAAAATTTGTCCCCGAAGCACACGATTAGCTTCCGATATATGTACTTGGTTGCACATGATACATCTGTCCAACCCCCCATGGTTTATATAAAGCATTCCGCCTTGACTCAGCACATCTAAAGTATGACGTACCACCTGAGCCGCATCTTTGTCCACCACCTCCACCGCAACGGTTATGCATCGTGCCAAAGCCCGTGAATCCAGCGTCTCCTGTCCATCATATCCTGGGTATACCGCCGTATTGTATTCTCTTGTCACAAGTCCTATGCCTTCTATCCCCGTTATTCTCAGAGGGGTTTCTTGTCCCCCGCCATGCATCATGACTGTCCCAAGATTGTTTTTGTACGTAAGTGTAAGTGCCATTTTAATTACCTCCCCTGAGTCTTTCTAGCGTCGCCGCATCTCTTGCCGTTTTCAGCTGAACGGTTGTTGTATCCCTGGACGAATTGAATGTATAGCTGGTGTTGTAGGTGTTTGACGCACCACTCTTGAAAGCCGTGCCCTCACTACTTACCTTTGCCGTCACTTCCGCGACCAACTTACTCATTTCGTTCAGCATATATTCCCTTGCCTCTGCCATCACCACAGCAAGCTGACTTTCAAATCCCTGACCAAAAGCCTCTCCCGAGCTGATGCCAAGATCATAATAACTTTGGGGAATTTCCTCAAAACTTTTCTCCAATTCTTTTATGAACGCTGTTTTTTCTGTGCTGTCGGTTTTAAAATATCCACTGTTAAAGACTTCGGCAGAGTATATTCCTGCCTCAGCCATAGCCTCTTTGTTAAGGATACCGTTAAGCTCCCCTGCGATGCTGCCTGCCAAAGAATTTCTGGCATTATACCCCTTTATAAAGCTCTCCCGCATCTCACCACTTGCCGAAAGAATAGTGTTAGCAGCCAAAAGCCCCTCAGACACATCCATCTGTGCAATATCCGAAAAGACACCATCGGGTATATTCCCTAGGTCTCTAAGACTCAAAATTGCCTGACGGTACCTTTGAAGTTCATCAATCTCTGTTTGAAAATCTTCCAGCTTATTCCACGTGAAAGCCTCGTCTCCACCGCCTAAGCCTGCACCCCTAAGGATAACCCTTAATGACGAAAACCATGGTCCGTCATCACTTTTGAGATTGTTTTCAAGGTCTGTCTGCAGTTTTTTCACAGTCTCCATCATACGAAGTTGTTCTTCTGCCGCTTCTTCCGCCAGACGCTTGTTATACTTTATAATTTCCTCGGTATATTTGTACCAACTGTCAGAACCCTCTCTTAAGTTTTCGTCACGGTATTTCTTCAGTTTTTCGTAGTATTCCTGTTCCGAAATAAACTCCAGCTCAAGGGCATTCTTGAGGTTTTTAAGTTCTCGCTCCTGAGTTTTTTTTGCTAACTTTTCTGCATTTTTGGCGGCATTTTTGGTGAGTGTTTCAAGCTCAACATAGACATTTTCCATGGCCGTTATGGCAAGATAGGAGTTTTCATCAATTCCAACGCCAATCCCTGAGGCAATCATCTTGCCTATATCATTTTTTGCCGCCTTTGCTTCCATATTTTCTATATACTTTTCAAAATCAAATGACATATTAATCCTTCCCTTATACTACAAAGAATTTGCAGAGCAGGGTCAATCGTCCTAAAAAAAGCCTTCCAATTTATAAACCGTCTCTTTTTCCCTTTCATCAGAAGTCCTTACATCAGGCAGTTTGAATTGTTTTTTCATTCTTTCATAAAACCGTCTGAGTTCTTTGTTTTTTATTGAAGATGTGTCCATGCTCCTATAAGAAACAATCTTGAAAAACTTGGAGTTTTCACTCAAACACGAAAGCAGCGTCTTAAATCTCCACCAATGCATGTGTGTCTTTGCTATATCCAACCCAAACTCACCTAAGAATCCTGCCCATATGTATTCAATGTCCCGACTTAAATCATATGCTGGTGCGGATAATGCCGACGATTTGTCTTTTCTCTCAACATCTCCGCCGGCATAAAACCAAAGCACCTTTTCAATGGCTCCTACTGGATTTTCCGGCAAAATCGGGTATGCAAGGGCCAAAATCCTTGCAAATCTTTCACTTTCTGTGGTCTCGCTGTCAAGAAACAACTGTTCAATCTCAATCCAGATAAGGAAATCCGTGTTTATGGCATATTCCCTGCCATCAACCTCCACCGTCTCTACTGCCTTCAAAAAATCAGGTCTCATCCTCTGCCTCCTCTGAAATCTGCGCAAGACTGTAACCCACCTGAGAAATCACTTGGCATAAGACTTCTGTAAGTTCGGGTATCTGACAATCTTTCTCGCCAAAAATTCTTGATACCGCACCCAAACCCAGTATTCTTTCAATACTCGTTTTCAAAAAATCGCATACTGTTTTTTCAATTTCCTGATTTTCTCCACCATCTGAGACCATCTCTGCAAGCCGGGTTTTAGCTTCTTTGCGAATTTCTTCACATACAGCCAATACTTGATGACGTTCCCCGATCTCAAAACTTTTTTCACACACCCTAATTAAAATATCCTTTTTCATGACATTTGACCCTGCCTGTATCATTTTTTACGCCTCCGCAAATGTACAGGTCTGCCAATCATCGTCAGATGCCGCCGTTCCGCAAACCTTTTCGCCCTTGACTCTGAAACTTCCGTTGTATTTGTATGTATCAAGACCATTGCCTTCGTTTTCTGCAATCACCGAGAAATCACGCTTGATTGCCGCCTTTTCATCACTTGTAAGGTCCACCATAATGATAGGTCTTACTGCGTCAGCACCCACCTTTTCATTGTCAAATATTCCAATTATATCATTGTGAACCTGATCATCCTTGAATCTGTCAAAGCCAAAGCTTATTGATGGTGTATAACCAACAACATCGGTCTGTTCAAATTCCTCATCAACGTACTGTCTTGAATATTCTTTTGGATTTTTGGCTGTTGAAATCTC
>JAZSFF010000055.1:0-28261 GCA_045532055.1 Clostridia bacterium | reverse complement strand
TCTTGAGGATGATGTGAAAATTTCAACCATTTCTCAGTATCATGATATTTTTAAGATAGAAAGCGATGAGGACGATGAGGAATATATCACTTCAATCATCACTCAGGTTTTTGAAGAGGCTGCTGAAGACTTTGTGAAAACTCGTATAAACGAGGGCATCAATATGGAAAAAGATATATGCCAGCACCTTGACAACCTTGAAGAAAATCTCAGAGCCGTTGAAAAACGGTATCCTGAAATTGTGGCAGAATACAAAGCACGTCTTGAAAAGAAAATAGCAGAAGTCCTTTCAGATGTTAATGTTGATGAAACAAGGATAATAACAGAGGCGGCAATTTTTGCGGAGAGAACCGATATTGGCGAGGAAACGGTAAGACTTCAGAGCCATATAAATGAGTTCAGAAAAGCAATAAAAACAGACAAGCCAATCGGTAAGAAACTTGACTTTATGATTCAAGAGATGAATCGTGAAACCAACACCATGGGTTCAAAGGCGAATGATGTTGAAATTTCAAAGCTGATTGTTGACATGAAGTCCGAGATTGAGAAAATAAGAGAACAAATTCAGAACATTGAATAAGATAAAACTTTTATTTTAATTCTCTCGGCAGGCACTTGGCAAAATAGTGTGATGCTGCGAGCAGAAAGGTCATGGAATTATGAAACTTATAAACATAGGATTTGGAAATATCGTATCAGGGGACAGAGTGGTGGCCATTGTCAGCCCTGAGTCTGCACCCATAAAGAGAATTGTTCAGGATGCAAGGGACAAGGGATTGCTTATTGACGCATCATGTGGACGTCGTACCCGTGCGGTTATAATTACCGACAGCGATCATATAATTCTTTCAGCAATCCAGACAGAAACCATTGCGGGACGTGCATCGGTGAAAGAGGATATTGTTGAGACAAAAGATGATGAAAGACTGGGAGAGATTGATGGTGAAGAATAGAGGTACCCTTTATGTAATTTCGGGTCCGTCGGGTGTGGGCAAAGGTACTATTTGCCGCCAGCTTGTTGAAAAAAGGGATGACCTTTCGGTGTCAGTTTCAGCCACAACACGCAAACCCAGAACCGAAGATAAAGAAGGAGTGACATACTTTTTCAAAACCGAGGAGCAATTCAAACAAATGATAGAACAGGATAAGTTCCTTGAATGGGCGGTTTACAATCGCAACTATTACGGCACGCCTGTTGATGCGGTAAATGGGAAACTTGAAAAAGGTGAAGATGTTATTCTGGAAATTGAAGTTCAGGGCGCATTAAAGGTGATGGAAAAGTGTAAAGATGCAGTTTCTATCTTTATAGCACCGCCGGATGAAGAAACCCTGTACACAAGATTGAGAGGTCGTGGCACAGAGGCTGAGGAAGAAATCGAAAGGCGTGTGAACGCTGCTAAGGCGGAACTTGAGCAGAAGCAAAAATATGACTACATTGTGGTAAATGACGTGTTGGAAACCGCTGTTTGCCAGATAGAAAATATAATGAAAAATCAAAAGGAGAATGATTTAAAATGATGATTTATCCCCCAATTACAGAGCTGGTAAAAAAGACAGGAAGCAGATACGCATTGGTTATAGAAACAGCCAAGAGGACGAGACAGCTTGTCAATGGTGCCCCCAAGCTCTCTGATGTTGACACATCTAAAGATGTTACCGTTGCAGTAAACGAGATTTATGAGGGCAAGATTGAAGTAGTGAATACTGCGGAGAACCAAGAAACAGAGGTTTCTGCAACTGATGATACAATGAATATTTAATTTGGGATTATTTGGGACTGCTCCTTTTGTGAAGTAGTCCTTTGCCATTTTTTGGACAAGGGAAAAGATATGATAGCAAAGGTTATTTTAAACAACAAAGAACAAAATATTGATAAAATCTTTGATTATGCTATACCGCAAAGCCTTGAGAAGAGGCTTTGTGTTGGTATGCGCGTTTTTATACCCTTTGGACGTTCAAATCGCAAGGTTGACGGGGTTGTTGTAGGAATTTCTGAAAAGAGCCAATATGCAAAACTTAAGGAAATTAGCGGTATTATAGGTAAAGAGCCAGTATGTTCAACATGGATTTTGGAACTTTGCCTCTGGATAAGCAGGAAATATTTTTGCTCTCTTTATCAGGCTATACGCCTTGCCATGCCTCCGGGAACCATGTCTGGAATGCATGAAAAGAGTATAAAGTCTGCAAAATTGCTGATATCACGAGATGATGCCTTTGGGGTTGCGGAGGAACTTAGGCAAAAGGGTGCAACGGCCCAGGCGAAGATTATAGAGGCACTTATCATGTCGGATTCTTTACCTACGGCAAAACTGGTGCGTGAAAAAGGTGGAAACTATGACGCAATCAAAAGTCTTGAAAAGAAAGGTTTTATTGCATTAGAAAATCGTCAGATTGAAAGAAAGGCATATGATGAGAATAAATATGTGAAAACCGTTGCGTACAAGCCAACGCCAGAACAAAAAACAGTCATTGATTATTTGTATAATGCAATAGATGAGGCGAAACTTGAAAAAATTCTATTGCGTGGTGTTACCGGCAGCGGCAAGACGGAGGTTTTTCTTCAAGCCATTGAAAAGGTTATAAAGATGGGCAAAAATGCAATTATGCTTGTGCCGGAAATATCTCTTACCCCTCAGATGGTGCAAAGATTTGTTTCCAGATTTGGCAACATGGTGGCTGTTATTCACAGCGGACTTTCAAGCGGAGAAAGATTTGACCAGTGGAATAAAATAAAAAATGGCGAAGTCAAGGTGGTTGTAGGTGCAAGGTCAGCAATTTTTGCACCATTTAAGAATATCGGTATAATAATTCTTGATGAGGAGCATGAAAATAGCTATAAGTCAGAGACATCCCCTAGATATCATGCAATAGAAGTAGCGGAAAAACGTGCCGAGATGGAAAACGCTGTGCTTTTGCTTGCGTCGGCTACACCATCAGTTAATGAGTTCTATAAGGCGAAACAGGGCGAATATAAGCTCTTTGAGATGACCAAACGCTATAACGAGGGTGTAATGCCCTTTGTAGATATTGTGGATATGCGTGGGGAACTTTTCGAAAACAAAAACCGTTCACCCATAAGTTTGAGACTGCAGGCAGAGATTAAGAAGAATATTGAGAACAAAGAGAAAACAATATTGTTTTTAAACAGACGTGGATATTCCACATTTGTTTCCTGTCGTGAATGCGGTGAGGTAATCAACTGTCCTGAATGCAGCATCGCATTGACATATCACAAAGGCAAAGATTCGCTTTCGTGCCATTATTGCGGATATACAAGACGCAATGTGACAGAGTGCCCCTCTTGCGGGTCATCATATGTAAAGTATTTTGGAACAGGCACGCAAAAGATTGAGGAGGAGTTAAACAGACTGTTTCCAGAGGCAAGAGTATTGAGAATGGATACGGACACCACCTCAAAAAAGGGCGGTCATGAGAAAATACTGGATGAATTTGCAAAAGATGGAGCGGATATACTTCTGGGGACACAAATGGTCACAAAAGGCCTTGACTTCCATGATGTGACACTGGTAGGAGTTCTGGCAGCAGATACATCATTGGCGGTTGATGATTTCAGAGCCAACGAGAGAGGATTTTCGCTGTTCACTCAGGTCTGCGGAAGAGCAGGCAGAGGCGAGACTTCGGGCAGAGCAGTTATTCAGACTTATCAGCCATTTAACTCAACCATAAAATTTGCAAAAGAACACGATTATATTGCCTTTTATGAAAATGAGATAATGCAGAGAAAAAGGTTGAATTATCCGCCGTTTTGTGACATAATATATATAATGGCAACAGGAGAAGACGAGAATGCGGTAAAGGCGTGCATGGAAGAAGTGAGCAGAAAAATCGACAAGCATTGCAAAACCCATGACAACATCTTTTCAAGAGTCGGTCCTGCACCTGCTCCCATTGCAAAAATAAAGAACAATTACAGATACAGGATGCTTCTCAAATGTAAGGATGAAGAAAAAGCGCAAGATATATTGCGTCAGATTTATGAAGAACATGAGGAGTCGGGGTCAGAGGTGTTCTTGAGCATTGATGTGAATCCCATAAATATGTACTAACGAATCAAAGAGAGGAAAAGAATATGGCAATAAGAAATATAGTTACACTGGGCGATGACGTTTTGACTAAAAAATGCAGACCGGTGGAAAAGTTTGATGATAGACTGAAAGAATTGATAGAAGATTTGTTTGATACACTCTATGCATCGGGGGGAGTGGGTCTTGCTGCACCCCAGGTGGGAATTTTGAGACGTGTGGCTGTTATTGATTTGGAGGATGACCCTATTGAATTGGTAAACCCTGAAATAATCTATACCGAGGGCAGCCAAACGGGAAGCGAGGGATGCCTCAGCAACCCTGGAAAGTTTGGTATAGTGACACGTCCCCAAAAAGTAACAGTCAAGGCACAGGACAGATTTGGTGAGTGGCATGAATATACCGGGGAAGATCTGCTTGCCAGAGCATTTTGTCATGAGACCGAACATCTTGACGGCAGAATGTTTATGGAACATGTTACCCAGTGGATTGAGGTAGAGGAATACTAGTTTTGTTTGGAGGAATTACCTGATATGAATATTCTTTTTATGGGAACTCCTGATTTTGCAGTTCCGTGCCTTGAGGCACTTATAGATTCAGAGCATAGGGTTTGCGGTGTGGTTACACAGCCGGACAAGCCAGCGGGCAGAGGACACAAGCTGACACCGCCACCAGTGAAGGTAACAGCTTTGGCAAATGATATTGAGGTTTTTCAGCCGGAGACATTAAAGGATTTTGCATTTGAGGGAGAACTTTCAAAGCTTAATCCTGATTTGATAATTGTTGTTGCATACGGCAAAATTCTCCCTGAGTATATACTCAATTTCCCCAAGTACGGTTGCATAAATATGCATGCATCACTTCTTCCCAAATATCGAGGTGCAGGACCTATCCAATGGGCGGTTATCAATGGCGAAGAGAAGACGGGCATAACCTCAATGCTTATGGAAAAGGGCCTTGACACAGGTGATATGCTCCTTAAATGCGAAACCAAAATCGACGAATATGAAACAGCAGATGAGCTCCACGACAGACTGAAAAAGATGGGTGCAGAATTGATGATTGAAACAATAAAATGTCTTGAAGAGGGTACACTCAAACCTCAAAAGCAGAATGACGAAGAGTCAACATATGCACCAATGATTTCAAAGGATACAGCTCTTATTGATTGGAATAGGACGGCATGGGAGATTATTCATCTTATTTGCGGAATGAACTCATGGCCGGTTGCACATACATTGTATATGGGCGAAAGCATGAAAATATATAAAGCTGTTCTGGGAAAGGCTGCAAAGGGCAAGCCGGGACAGATACTTGCGGCAGACGAAAATGGAATAGAGGTCCTTTGCGGAGACGAAAGGAGTATTTGTATAAAGGAAATACAGATTAAAGGCTCAAAGCGGATGATGGTGCGTGACTATCTCAACGGACATAGACTAGAAAAGGATTCGGTGTTGGGCTAGTACATATCCCTTGATATGTAATTATTTAATGAGAGAGAGGCATTTATTGCGATGATGGGACTTGGATATTTTTACGGAATAGATATGACATATATTGTTTTGGTTATGCCTGCGTTGATTTTTGCCATGTATGCACAGTCAAAGGTAAATACCACCTTCAATAAATACAGAACGGTATCAAACCACAGAGGTTATACAGGGGCAGATGTTGCCAGAAAAATCCTTGATATGAACGGATTGCACAATGTTGTGATTGAAAGGGTTGCAGGCAATCTTACTGACCATTTTGACCCAAAATCCAATGTGGTCAGACTTTCGGACGCAACATATTCAAGTACATCGGTTGCGGCTATTGGGGTGGCTGCCCACGAAGTAGGGCACGCTGTTCAGCACGCAGAGGGGTATACACCCATAAAGGTACGCAATGCCATTGTTCCGGTGGTGCAGATTGCATCATATGCGGCATGGCCCCTTGCGATTTTTGGAATTCTGCTCAGCTTTTCAAAACTTGCAACCTTTGGCGTTTTGTTGTTTGGAGCGGTTGTGCTTTTTCAATTGATTACTCTGCCGGTTGAGTTTAATGCATCATCAAGGGCACTTAAAACCCTTGGCAACCACAATATTTTGGACGGCGAAGAACTGGCAGCGTCAAAAAGTGTGCTTTCTGCTGCTGCCATGACCTATGTTGCGTCGGCAGTTGTGGCCATTGCCAATCTTTTGAGGCTTTTGTCAATTGTTGGCATAGGAAGAAACAGAGACTAAAAAAACGGAGATTGTGGATTATGACCGCAAGAGAGATTGCCCTCAGGGCACTGTATGATATAGATGTAAATGAAACATATATAAACGCCGCATTAAAAACTGCGTTGTCAGGGAAAGAACTTTCTTCAAATGACAGGGGACTTGTTACTGAACTGATTTATGGCGTTGTCACAAACAAAACAGCTTTGGACTTTATCATATCTCAGTATTCAAAGGTGAAGATTAAAAAGATGACACCATGGGTTCTTAATATTTTAAGAATGGGTGTTTTCCAGATACACTATATGGATAAGATTCCCCACAGTGCTGCCTGCAACGAGGCGGTAAAGCTGGCAAACAAGTATTCCCACAGAGCAGGTTCAGGTTTTGTCAACGGCGTTTTGCGTGCAGTTTCACGGGGAAAGGAAACTTTCCAATTTCCCAAAATGAATAATGTTGCAGAGGAATTGTCTCTTAAGTATTCCTATCCCCTTTGGGTGACGGATGGTCTGATAAAGGAATACGGAGAGGAACTCTGTGAAGAACTTTTTAAAGAAAATGTGAAACCCCATGGGGTTTTTATAAGGGTAAATTCCTTAAGAACAACAGATGATGAACTGATTGCTATACTCAAAAACGAGGGTGTTTCATGTGAACAAACCGAGGTGGAAAACTGCTTAAAGGTTACAGGCCGTATCAATGTTGAAGGTTCTGATGCATATAAGCGGGGTCTTTACTCACTACAGAATATTTCATCGCAGAGGGCAGTTGCGGCACTTGGCCCAATGGCTGGTGAAACAGTGATTGATATGTGTGCTGCCCCTGGGGGCAAAAGCTGTGCTATAGCGGAAATGATGAAAAATGAGGGAAAGATTTTTTCCTTTGATGTTTTTGAGCATAAGGTTGAACTGATAAACAAATCAGCGGAGAGGCTGGGTATTGGGATAATTGATGCCAGAGTTCATGATGCAAGCGTAAAAATTCAGGGACTTGAAGAAAGTGCAGACAAAGTTCTTGCAGATGTTCCTTGCTCTGGACTTGGGGTTGTACATAAAAAGCCCGATATAAAATGGAAAAGAAAAGAAACAGATATAGAAGAACTTTGCAAACTGCAAAAGGGTATTCTCGAGACAGCAGCGTCTTATGTAAAAAAAGGCGGAACACTGGTCTACAGCACTTGTACAATACTGCCAGAGGAAAATTGTCTCAGGGTTGATGAGTTTTTGGGCTGTCATGCCGAGTTCAGCAAGGTTCATGAAGAACAGATTCTTACAACGAATTTGGGTGAGAGCGGATTTTATATCTGTAAAATGGTGAAGGGATAGTTTTTATGAAAATAAATCTGATGGATTTGACCTGTGACGAGTTAAAAAGTTTGGCGGTGCAGATGGGTGAGCCACAGTTTCGGGGCAAACAGATTTTTGAGTGGATATATCGCGGTGCGGAGAGTTTTGATGACATGACAAATTTGCCCAAAGGCTTCAGAGAAAAACTTTGTGAAACGGCAGATGTGGGAAATGTGAAAATCTGCGAAAAATATGTTTCAAAGATTGACGAAACACGCAAGTATCTGTTAGAATTAAGTGATGGGAATTTTGTCGAATCTGTACTTATGAAATATGAATATGGATATACCATCTGTGTATCCTCTCAGGTGGGTTGCAAGATGGGTTGCAAGTTCTGTGCTTCCACATTGAATGGTTGGAACCGCAACCTGACTCCCGGCGAAATCGTGGCTCAGGTGCTATGTGTACAAAAAGATTTGGGACAGCGTATATCCAACATTGTTATGATGGGCATCGGTGAACCCCTTGACAATTTTGAAAATGTTCTCAAGTTCATCGATATTGTCAATTCGCCGGAAGGACTGAACATAGGTCAACGCCATATTTCCATTTCAACTTGCGGTCTGGCAGACAAAATACGGACTCTGGCAGAAAAAAGGCTGCAGATAACATTGCTGATATCCCTCCATGCACCTGATGATGAAAGGCGTTCACAGATTATGCCTGTCAACAACAAATTTCGTATTGCTGAGCTTATGGATGCATGTGATTTTTATATTAAGGCAACGGGGCGGAGGATATCATTTGAATATACCCTTATTGCCGGGGTTAATGACAACATGCAGGAGGCGGACAGACTTGCGGCATTGGTTAGGGGCAAGCTGTGTCATGTGAACCTGATTCCGGTAAACAAAGTTGACGAGACAGGTTTTGATAAAAGTGACAGAAAAAGGGTAGAAGAATTTAAAAAACGTCTTGAAAAACATGGTGTTGCGGCTACAATACGACGTGAAATGGGCAGTGATATAAATGCAGCTTGCGGACAGCTTAGGAACAGAAAAGCTAAAGCGGTTGATTGATATAATAAAAATTCTCTAATTTGAGTGAAGAAAGGCTATGGTAGTATGTTTGTAAAAGTATGCGGCTTAACCGATATAGGCAAACGTCGTGAACTCAACGAAGACAGCTTCAAAATCTGCGGTTTTGAAGACGGAAAGCCACTGGGTGTGTGTGTTCTTGCCGACGGAATGGGTGGACACAATGCGGGTGAGATTGCCAGTGGTGCTGCTGTGGATATTATAACCAATGAGCTGAAAACGTGTCTTGACGAGGAGGACGACAAAAAGATTACCCTGAATATTGCAGGGGCTATTGACTTTGCCAATGCCCACATATATGAAAGGGCTCTTAAAAACAGTGAACAAGCAGGGATGGGTACTACAGCAGTGGTTGCATATGTCAGGGGTTCACAACTCAGAGTTGCCAACATTGGTGACAGTTGTGCCTATGTTATCTCTGATAAAGAAATTTGCAAAATAACCATTGACCATTCCGTGGTTGAGGAATTGGTAAGACGGGGTACAATAACCCGTGAAGAAGCAAGATGCCATCCCGACAAAAACATTATAACCCGTGCCGTAGGTACCGAAGAATATGTGGATGCAGACTTTTTTGATTATACAGTTTCCCCTGGTGAGACAATTATACTTTGCAGCGACGGGCTTTGGGAAATGGTCACAGATGAGGAAATAAAGGATATAGTTAATAAATCAGAAAATACAGATGAAGCGGTTAAGGCTTTGGTTGATGAGGCAAACAGAAACGGCGGAGTTGATAATATAACAGTTGTTGCCCTTCACTTTGAAAAGGAGGAGAACATATGACATTGATTGGTAAAGTTCTTGCAGGAAGATATGAAATATTGGAGGAAATAGGCAGCGGCGGCATGGCTGTGGTATACAAGGCAAAGTGTCAGCTCCTCAACAGATTTGTTGCGGTAAAGGTTTTGAGACCTGACCTTCAGAATGATGCAGAGTTTGTCCGCAGATTCAATGTGGAGGCACAGGCGGCGGCAAGTCTTACACATCCTAATATTGTGTCAATTTATGATGTAGGCAACGATGAGGGACTTCATTATATTGTTATGGAATATATTGAGGGCAAGACATTGAAAGAATATATTGAAGCAAGACACATCCTACCTTGGCGTGAGGCTGTGGATTATGCTGTACAAATTGCAAAGGGTCTTGAACAGGCACATCGCAACTCCATTATCCACAGGGACATAAAACCTCACAACATCATTATGACTGCAGACGGAGTGATGAAGGTTACAGATTTTGGTATTGCCCGTGCCAATGTTCAGTCAACAGTTACTTGTGAAGACAGTGCAATCGGTTCGGTTCATTATATTTCACCCGAGCAGGCAAGGGGCGGCTATACTGATGAACGTTCAGACATCTACTCTTTGGGTGTTGTTCTTTATGAAATGATAACAGGCAAAGTACCATTTGACAGCGAAAGACCGGTAACTGTTGCGATTATGCATCTTCAGGAAAAACCGGTTATGCCAAGGGAACTTAATATAAGCATTCCGCTCCCGCTTGAGAGAATTGTTCTCAAAGCAATGTCAAAAGAGGTTTCTATGAGGTATCGAAATGTTTCAGAAATGATTGGAGACCTACTGGGTGTTTTGAATGACCCAAGCCGTGAAATAGTTGAAGAAAAACCAGAGGAGAAAGCAGACGCTTTGGGACAGACAATCAAGATGCCTGCAGTCAAAGCGGAGGTCGTTGCTGAACACAAGGAAGAAATCACAAAAAATGAGGAGACGGAGCCTGTGGTAAAGGAAAAAGTCAAATCAAAGAGCACAGAAGGAATTGATAAGAAAAAAGAAAGAAAGGTTATAACCTTTGCTATTATCAGTGCAGTTGCAGTGATTTTGCTAATTTCTATGGCGTTTATGTCTATAACTGGTATGGGTGGTTTGTTTGCATCAGGTGGAAATGTGGAGATTCCTGAAATCGAGGGAATGCTCTATGATGATGCTGTTAAAAAATACGTGGATTCAGCAGACGATAATGCAGAATATAAGTTCAATATTGTAAAAGGCAAATTTGTTGAGAGTGATGAAGAAGAAGGAACCATTCTTGCACAGGACCCCGCAGCTGGCAGCAAGGTAAAAAAACAGGAAGTTATAATAATTAC
The DNA here is from genome assembly GCA_045532055.1 of Clostridia bacterium. Lineage (GTDB taxonomy): Bacteria > Bacillota > Clostridia > Monoglobales > Monoglobaceae > SIG440. The sequence continues at coordinate 17,521 of JAZSFF010000055.1, read as the reverse complement.
TGTTGAAATAAGTGAGGGAAACAACGATATAAGACTTAAGAATTACACCAAGTATCAGGATTCACGAGAAGTTGAAATAGAAGTGAAGAATCTTGGACTTGAGCCGGAATTCATTGAGGAGTTCAGTGATGATATTCCTACGGGTTCTATAATAAGACAGGAACCGGATTATGGCACATTTGTGAAAAAAGGTGACACAATTACTTTTTATGTAAGCAAAGGTCCAGAAAAAACGGAAGATGAAAAAGAACCTGATGAAAATCCACAAACATCAGGAAACACTCAAACAGGTGACAACCAGGTTAAACCGGATGTGCCAAAGAAAAGCACTATGCTCACACTCTATGGACCAAAGAACAAGGACAGTGCTTTGGTGCAGGTAAATGTAAACGGCAACACTGTTTACAGCAAAAAGCTGAACAAAGGTCAGAGTGATGTTGTAAAGCTTGAGGGGACGTCCAGTTCGGTTGAGGTTGAAATACTCCATGATGGTGTATCACAGCAAAAGAGCAATGTAAGACTCCACTAAGAGGTGAAGAATGAACACAGTCGACGGAGTTATAATTAAGGGTATCGGTGGTTTTTACTATGTTGATACCGGAGATAGTATTATAGAATGCCGTGCAAGGGGGATATTCAGAAAAAAGGGATTCACCCCCCTTGTGGGTGATAAAGTGGAAATTGAAATCAATCAGGACGGAAAAACCGGAGTGGTAAGTTGTATACATGAACGAAAAAGTGTTCTTATCCGTCCGGCTGTTGCCAATGTAACCCAGATGGTGGCGGTTGTAGCCCAAAGCAGTCCCAGACCAAACACGTATGTCCTTGACAAGCTTATTGCTTCGGCAGAATTTGCCGGACTTAAAGTGGCGGTATGCTTTAACAAAAGTGATTTGGGCGGAGACGAAGACTTTGTTGATGCATATGTTAAGGCGGGCTTTGAAACAATCATTACCAGTGCTCTTGAGAAAACAGGTGTTGAGGTTCTAAGAGATTTTTTGAAAGGTGAAATAACAGTTTTTGCAGGGAATTCAGGTGTGGGTAAATCCAGTCTTTTGAATGAGCTTGTAAACAGTGAAAAATTTGAAACAGGTAAAGTCAGTGAAAAGCTTGAACGTGGCAGACACACAACCAGACATTCAGAACTTGCAGAACTTCCATTTGGTGGTTATATAATTGATACACCGGGATTCAGTTCCTTTGACGTCAACACAATTCCTTTGTCAGAACTTGCAGGGATGTTCAGGGAATTTGGTGCCTATACTGATTGTTGCCGTTTTCCTGACTGCAGTCATACCGTAGAGCCGGATTGCGGAGTGATTGGAGCGGTACAGTCTGGTAAGATTGCCGCAAGTCGGCATGAAAGTTATAGGCAACTGTATCGTGAAATAAAAAACCTTAAACAAAGATAGAATCAAGAGACATCATAAGAAAGGTATGTGAAAAGTATGAATAATATTAAAATTGCACCATCAATTTTAGCTGCAGACCCTGCTAATTTGGGGAATGAGCTGAAAAAGATTGAAGAAGCAGGAGCTGACTATGTCCATATAGATGTAATGGATGGACATTTTGTTCCCAATCTGGCGTTTTCCCCTGGAATTGTGGAAGGTCTTCGGGGGATATGCAATCTTACTTTTGATGTACATCTCATGATTTCAGAACCAAGAAAATACATAGAAGCATTTGTCAAAGCAGGTGCGGACATTATAACTGTACACAGTGAAGTAGCCGGTGATTTGAGGGATATGGCGGATTTTATTCATAGCTTTGGAGTAAAAGCCGGAATATCTGTAAAGCCAGGGACAGATATCAGCATGCTTGAGGGAAGCATTGACAAGTATGACCTGGTTTTGATTATGACTGTGGAACCGGGATTTGGTGGACAAGCATATATTGATGAAATGAACGACAAAATATCAAAAGCAAAGGCTATGATTGAAAAAGTTGGCAAAGAAATTGAACTGGAAGTTGACGGAGGGGTGACCCCGAAAAATATCACGGTGCCTGTTTCATGCGGTGCAAATGTAATAGTTGCAGGGTCTGCTGTGTTCAAGGCGCCTGATGTAAAAACAGTTATTTGTGAAATGAGGTCAAGTATAGAATGATGTGTTATATTTTTTGTTCTGCACCAGTGAAGTCGTATGATTTCATGAAAAGAATAGAGTTTTCTGACGGGTTTGTGATTTGTGCAGATGGGGGATATGTTCACGCTGAAGCTTTAGGAATTGTTCCGGACTTATGGCTGGGCGATGGTGATTCTTTGCTTGAACGTAAGGTGACAGCAAAGGAAAAAATCACATTTCCAACCAAAAAGGATTATACTGATACCGACCTTGCAGTTATGGAAGCACTTGAACGAGGTTATAGTGATATAGTTATGTTGGGGGCTCTTGGCGGTCGGTTGGATCATGAGTTCTCACATTTTTGTTTGCTGAAGAAAATATTGAATGCCGGTGGAAAAGGCGTGCTTTTGGACGAAAAAAATGAGATAACCATGGAAAAAACTGATTTCACAGTTTACCCAAACAATAAAAAGTATATATCATTTTTTCCCTTTGGCGGGGATGTGAAGGATTTTTCTGTGAAAGGCCTATGCTATGAGACTGAAAATATGCATTTGAAATGCGACAGCGTTCAGGCAAGCAGTAATTGTTTTAATGGTGATAATCCCGGAACAATCAGCTTTTCATCAGGGTATTTGCTGGTTGTCCGTTCTAATGACTAATGAGTGAGGAATTGTGTTTATGAAAAGATTGTTTTGTGGTATTATTAGTTTTGTTTTGATTTTTTGCTTTACTTGTTCAACGTTTGCAGATGAAAGTTTGGTAAATGATGCTGAAAAAGCCGAAGAGGTTGTTTTTGAAGAAAACGAATCTTTTCCAGAGGATCAAACGTTGGAAAGTGAAGAACGTGATGAAGTCGAGGATACTGTCGAAGAACAGCAGGATGAATTGACAGAAAATGCCGTAGAAGAAAAAGAGCATGAGGAAGAAACAGTTACAGAAGAACAGCAGGAGGAACCAGTAGAAGAAATAGTGATTCCTGAAGTCCTGAATGTATCAGAGAAAAGAGCTTCTTCAATCAAAGCAGAGATAGAATATGATGAAACATCCGGACAGTTTGCGGGATATAAGGTAGAGGCGTTTTCCAAAACGGGTAATTATGGGTATATTAAATTGGATGTAACTGATTTGCTGACAACAGCTATGTCATACAATGCTAGATATACACCTGGAATAAGTTTTTTGACAAATATAGTAAATATAAAAATTACCAATGATGATTTGTGGCAATTTGCGGGAAAAACCAAGGATAAAAAGGTATATTTGACAATTAAAAAGGACAGTGATATTGACGGAAAAATTCTAGAAAAAGTTGCCGGGGCAAAGTTTATTGTAAATGTGTCTTTTACAGATGATAGTGGCAAATTGTTGGCTCCGGAACTGCAGATGACAGTTGAAGTGCCATATACTACAGTCAATGCAAAGACTGGTTTCCAGGCATATCTCATTAAGGAACAAACAGTTGTCGCAAAAAACACAACACTTGATGAGAATGGGCTTGTGTGTCGTGTGAAAAACAGTGAGCAACTTCTTGTGTCACAGGGTACGGTGGTTATGATTACGGGAAGAACATTGGATCTTCAGGGAACTATTTCTATGGTTTTTTATGCATCTTTTGAGGGTGTTGACATGAGTAGCGTACGAATGTTGTTCTGGGACAAACCTCAAAATGAATATACAGAAGCTACAGCACAACGAAAGGTGAAACACAGCGGAAAAGACGCCAATGGCTACAGATTTGTGTATAAAAATATTTCCTCAACAGATATGAGCAAAAAGGTATATGCAAGACTTGTTGCAAAGGATCTTTTTGGAAATACCGTATACAGTTCCATACCGCGTATTGGTTATAGTGTTGTGAGTTATGCACAGAATATGATGACCAACGCCAAACTCAAACCCCTGCTCGTAAAAATGCTGAATTATGGCACTGCAGCACAGGAATACTTTGGATCAAAAAGGCGACCTGCAAATGAAATATTAACAGATGTAGAACGTGTTGTTGATTTTAGCAAACTGTATCGCAGTCAGGCAGAAACAATAAAAGAAAGCACAAAATATGGCAACTGCAAATCAAAAATTCTGGGTAAAACATTGCTCCTTGATGGAGATATTTCCATAAACTACTATGTTTCTTCAAATGAAAAAGTTGATGAGATAGGAATTTTGTTCTGGACAAAATCCAAGTTTGACAGTACAAAAAGCCATGTTTTAGGAACTCAGTCAAGGCAGGTCAAGGCGTATTCGGTAAATGGTGATTACAAAATTTTTTCTTATGACAACATTGTTTCAAAGCAGATGTTTGACACAATATATGCAAGAATATATACCAGAACCGGCAATGTATACAAGTATAGTGATATTGACCGGTACAGCGTAAAGGATTATGCGGCAAACCAGATTGAAAAAAACAACGACCCCAAATTGACAAAGCTGCTCAGATGCCTTATGCTTTATGGTGATGAGGCAGAGAAGTATTTCAGACTTTTGAGTAAATAAGTCAGAGTTCTCCATACTTTATCCGGACACCATGTTGTGTAAGTGCGGAAAGCACTTGTGTTTCGGTGAGGGTTTTCGTAATGTGGGAATTGCTGTCTGCCACATGAATGATGCAGTAATAATCATAGCCAAGATGCTTAAGGATTGTTGATGCAGGACAGTCTTGGGTTACACAAAATGTTTTAACAGGAATTTTGTTGCAACACTTAAGTTTGCGGGGGTTTTCCAAAATCTCCTTTACTGCTATATGAGACAGGCAAATTTGTTCACAACTCAGGTTTTGAAAAAGGAATGCAGTGATGAGGATTAAGGAAAAGTTGAACTGTGACACAAAAAAAATACCTATAGCCAATATGGAAAGTGCCACAACAAGTATACGACTCAAACGAATCATAAAGTTGTAGGAACGCAGGATTCCACAACGTGATGTAAGAATGGATTTGAACATTCTGCCACCATCCAGAGGAAGGCAAGGAATCAGGTTCACAAGGCAGATGATAAGGTTCACATCAGCACAGTAAAAAATAAGTGAATATGGCAGAAAATTGGCAAGACACATACATAGCCAAAACAAAATAAGACTTGAAAAAGGTCCGGCAAAGGCAATCAAGAACTCCTTTTCGGATCTTTTTATATATCCCGATGCAAGACGTGCTGTTATGCCAAAAGGAAATATGACAATTCGTGATACAGGAACTTTGAGGCACAGGGCACATAGAATGTGTGCCATTTCGTGAATAAATGCCATAGCAAAAGTCATAGAGAAAAGCTGTCCGTATCCGCCAAAGAATGCACAGCATACAACGGGTAAAAACCATATATTGACATACAAATATTTGCAAAGCTTTATTTCATATATCTTGTGTAATTTCTGAATTATTGGCGTTTTCATTTGTTGTAACCTCTGTATTTGAATTTTTTGTAGCTGTATCAATAATATCGCCAAGAAGTTTAGTTATTCCTGACGTGTCAACCTTGTATGTAAATGCGTTTTTGAGGAAGGTGTTAATCCCGTGAGAATTTTCGGAACTCCAAAAGTGAAATCCACAGACTGCGGCAAAAATTATCAGGGACAACAAAAATTGTCTGATAAATTTTTTTGAGAATGTTGTTTTATTTTTCTCTTTTGTTATTTTTGAGTTGCGTGAACGTCTGTATTCGCGGTATTCTTCAGCCATTTGGGTGTTTGTCCTTTCAATAGATTTGTTTTTATTAATTCTATTCAGCGAAATTTGGGTTTATGCTTGAAAAAAATGACGAATTGTTGTATTATAAACTATATAAAATTTTTATTGAGGTTATATATCTATGAATTCATATAAAACGAAATTTGAAGCGAGTCTTAAAAAAGTCCAAAAGCCTGCACGTTATATAGGCAATGAGTTTAACAGTGTTCACAAAGACAACTTTGGGGAACTTATAAAGTTTGCATTTTGTTTCCCTGATGTTTATGAGGTGGGTATGTCCCATCTGGGAATGAAGATTTTGTATCATATGATGAACGACCGTGATGATACGGTCTGCGAGAGAGTGTTTGCGCCATGGGTCGATATGGAAGAGGAATTGAGAAAAAATCAAATTCCGCTTCTTACACTTGAAAGTCATGTGCCCGTTTGTAAGTTTGATATTGTGGGCTTTACTCTCCAATACGAGATGAGCTTTTCCAATATTATCAACATGCTTGATTTGGCAACAATTCCTCTCAAATCAAAGGACAGAGGCGAGGGAGTACCTTTTGTCTGTGCAGGGGGACCTTGTGCGTACAATGGTGAGCCTTTGGCGGAAATTATTGACTTTTTCATTCTCGGTGAGGGCGAAGAGGTCAATAATGAAATCCTTGATGCATATAAAGAATGGAAAAAATCAAATGGCAAAAGAATTGACTTTTTGGACAAAATTTCAAAAATAGAGGGAGTATATGTCCCCGCGTTCTATGATGTGGAATATAATGATAACAATACAATCAAGAGCATAAAACCGAACCGTGAAGGTGTCCCTGATTCCATAAAAAAGAGGATTGTAAAAGAACTTGACAACAGTTATATTCTTGATAAAATGATTGTTCCGTTTATGGATATTGTTCATGACAGGATTACTCTTGAGGTGTTCCGTGGCTGTATCCGTGGCTGCAGATTTTGTCAGGCGGGGTATCTTTACAGACCTGTCAGGGAGCACTCTGTTGAGACGCTTGTTAATACGGCACAAAAATTGATAGACAACACAGGGTATGAAGAAATGTCGCTTTCTTCATTGAGCACAAGTGACTATACCTGTTTGCAGGAACTCATTGACCGTCTTCTTGAAATAACGGTTGACAAGAGAATAAATTTATCCTTGCCGTCACTCCGTGTTGACAATTTTTCTATGGAATTAATGGAAAAGGTGCAGACCGTAAAGAAAAGCGGTTTGACTTTTGCACCAGAGGCAGGGACTCAAAGACTCCGTGACGTAATAAACAAAAATGTTTTGGAGGAAGACTTGTTGCGTACAGCAGGGATTGCATTTGAGGGCGGATACAACAGAATAAAACTTTACTTTATGATTGGACTTCCCACAGAGACCGAGGAAGATGTTTTGGGCATCGCAGAACTTGCGGAAAAGGTTATAGATGTGTTTTATCAGATACCAAAGGATATAAGAAAAGGCAGGTCTGTTACTGTAACAGTAAGCACCTCATCTTTTGTGCCCAAACCCTTTACTCCGTTCCAATGGGAACCGCAGGACAGAATGGAGACATTGGTGGCAAAACAGAAGATGCTCAAGGACAAGATAAAGACAAGAAGTATATCATACAACTGGCATCAGAGTCAGGTGAGTTTCTTGGAGGCGGTGTTTGCCAAGGGGGACAGACGCCTTGCGGATGTATTGATTGCGGCACAGCGGAAGGGTTGTCGTTTTGATGGCTGGGACGAGCATTTTGATTATGAAAAGTGGATGGAGGCATTTCATGATTGCAATGTTGACCCTGAATTTTACGCATACAGACACATTGACCACAGCGAAGTTCTTCCATGGGACCACATTGATGTGGGTGTGACAAAGGCATTTCTTATGAAAGAGCATGACAGGGCATATGAAGAAAAGACCACACTCTCCTGCCGTGAAAAGTGTGCAGGTTGTGGTGCAACAGGTTTTGGAGGAGGTGTTTGCTTTGAGTAAGTGGCGACTTAAATTCTCAAAAATGGGAATGGGCAAATATATATCCCATCTTGACCTGTTGAGAACCTTTACCCGTGCGATTCACAGGGCCAATCTTCCTGTGCGTTACAGTCAGGGGTTCAATCCCCATCAGCTCATAACTTTTTCTTTGCCATTGGCTCTGGGTGTTACCAGCGAGACCGAATTTGTGGATATTGACTTTGAAGATGGAACAAACTCTGATGATATTATGACTGCACTTAACAAAAATTTGCCACCGGATATAAAAATTCTCAAAGTTACAATCCCTGAGTGTAAGGCAAATGATATTGTTTCAGCACGATATGTAATAGATATAACCCATTGCGATATTGATGCAGACAAGGTAAAAGAGTTCTTTGAACGAACGGAAATCCCTGCATTAAAAAAGACAAAAAAAGGTGAGAAAGAGATAAACCTGTGTGAGTTTATTCTGGAATGGAACATAGCAGAAGCCAATGATGACAGTATAAAGCTTGATGTTGTCCTTTCAGCTGGAGGTTCGGCAAATATAAAACCGGATATTATGATTTCAAGATTGTGCGAATATCTGGGATTTAGTGAGTTTGAGAGCTATAATATACACCGCACAGAAATATTTTATAATTCAGGAAAAGAAATAAAAAATTTCTATTGACAAGCGAAGAATTGTGTGATAGAATATTACGGTAACCGCTCAAGAGAGGTTTGTTAAGTCTGCTCTTTGGCAGCACCTGAATTGGCGAGTCTTGGGTAATAGGAGGGATTACGAATATGTACGCAATTATCGAAACAGGCGGCAAACAGTACAAGGTTTCCGAAGGCGACACAGTTTTCGTTGAAAAACTTGATGTTGAAGCTGGCAGCACAGTTACAATTGATAAGGTTCTTGTTGTTGCTGACGGTGCAGATGTAAAGGTTGGTGCTCCTTATGTTGAGGGTGCAACAGTTGCAGCTACAGCTGTTAAAAACGGCAAAGAAAAGAAAATCATTGTTTACAAGTACAAGGCTAAAAAGGGCTATCACAAAAAGCAGGGCCACAGACAGCCTTATACAAAGCTTGAAATCACAAAGATTAACGGCTAATTATTTTCTATAATTGATTTTGATTAAGAGAGGTGAACATAATGGCTCATAAGAAAGGTGTCGGTAGTACTAAGGACGGCAGAGATTCTGAGTCCAAACGCTTAGGTGCTAAGAAGGGTGACGGTCAGCACGTTTTGGCAGGCAACATCCTGGTTAGACAGCGTGGTACAAAAATATATCCCGGAATCAATGTAGGCAAGGGCAGTGATGATACTTTGTTTGCTTTGGTTAACGGTCAGGTTAAGTTTGAACGTAAGGGTAAAGATAAGAAACAGGTTTCTGTTTATGAAATCGTTCAGTAATTTATGCCAAATAAAACATAAAGTGCACGCTTTGCGTGCACTTTATTTCTATCAGTGATTTTTATTGAAAGGGGGAAAACTTGTGTTTATTGATACATCCCGAATATTTATTCAGGCAGGCAAGGGCGGTGATGGTGCTGTTACATTCCATCGCGAAAAGTATGTTGCGGCAGGGGGCCCTGATGGTGGTGACGGCGGCAATGGCGGCAACATTGTGGCACAGGCTGACAAAGACATCAGCACACTGCTTGATTTCAGATATAAGAAAAAATATGCTGCAGAAAGTGGCGGCAACGGTCGTGACGGCAGACGCAGCGGCAAAAATGGTGAAGATTTAATCATCAAAGTTCCCTGCGGAACTATAATCCGTGATACCGAGTCAGGCAAGGTTATTTGCGACCTGAAAGCCGACGGAGAACGGTTTATCATTGCCAAAGGCGGCAGTGGCGGATGGGGTAACGCAAGGTTTGCCACCGCAACCAGACAGACCCCAAAATTTGCAAAAGCGGGACTTCCTGGTGATGAACGTGAGATAACATTGGAACTCAAACTTATTGCGGATGTGGGATTATTGGGGTTCCCCAATGTAGGAAAGTCCACATTTTTGTCTATTGTAAGTGAGGCAAGACCCAAAATCGCAAACTATCATTTCACCACGCTTATCCCAAATCTTGGTGTTGTGCGTGTGGGAGAGGGCAAAAGTTTTGTTGTTGCAGACATTCCCGGTATTATCGAGGGTGCACATGAAGGTGTTGGACTTGGACATGCCTTCTTGAGACATGTTGAAAGAACAAGGATATTACTCCATCTGGTAGATGTTTCAGGCTGTGAGGGCAGAGACCCTATTGAGGATGTGCATATAATAAATGAGGAGCTTGTGAAGTACAGCGAAAAATTGGCGGACAAGCCCCAGGTTATTGTTGCGAATAAGATGGACATCCCGTCATTTGATGAGAATTTTGAAAAGTTCAAAGCCCAGATGGAAGAAGAGGGCTATACAGTCTTTGCCATTTCTGCGGCAACACGCAAGGGCATTGACGATGTGATAAACTATACCAGTCGCATGCTTGACCAACTTCCTGATGAGGACGAGGATGACTATGATTATCTTGACCTTGATGAGGAAAGAAAGACCGACAGCATAGAAATCACCATTGAAGACGGCGTGTATGTAGTGGAGGGAATGTATGTGAGAAAGATAGTTGGCTCCACCAACTTTGACGATTACGAATCTCTTCAGTACTTCCAGCGTGCTCTCCGCAAGTCAGGGATAATCGATATGCTTGAAGAAAAGGGTATCAAAGAGGGCGACACTGTGCATATGTACGGTGTGGAATTTGATTATATAAAGTAAAATTAAAATACCATCGGTATTCCGATGGTATTTTTGCGTTTTAAAGAATTATACAAATCAGTCCGCCGCTGCCCTCGTTGATGATTTTCTGCAAAGTTTCCTGCAATTTCATCTGTGCATCATCGGGCATACGATAAAGCTTGTTGTGGAGTCCCTCGTTTACCAGTTCGTGGAGAGACTTGCCAAAAATATTTGATTCCCAAATCTTTTTGGGGTCAACCTCAAATTCGTTAAGGAGGTAGTGCACAAGTTCCTCTGATTGTTTTTCGGTTCCAACTATTGGCGAAACCTCGGTTTCAATGTCTGCACGAATCATATGTATTGATGGTGCTGATGCCTTAAGACGCACACCGAAACGACTGCCTTGTTTCACAATTTCAGGCTCTTCCAGGGTGAGTTCGTCAATGGATGGTGAGACGATTCCGTAACCCTTTCTGTTTACTTCGTCAAGGGCAATAGCCACTTTGTCATACTTTTCTTTGATTTCTGACAGGTCACGCAAAAGGTGCATAAGACTTTCTTCGTTGTCTATTTCAAAACCGGTCATTTCTTGAATAATTTTAAAATATAATGAATCTGGGAAAGTCAGGTCAATGGAAAGTGTGCCGTTGACCATATTTATGTCTGAAATCTTTGCATTTTCAACAAACTCATTTTCCAAAAGGAGCCTGGAAAGATTTTTTGCATCGGAAAGTTTCAATGAATCTTCTACTGTGTCTATGATGAACTTTTGCATTTCTGACTTCAGCCAGTGTGAATTTTCAAGGGCATCTGCCCACTTGGGAAGGGATATACCTATCTCGGTCACTGGGAAAGAAAGCAAAAGACTTTCCATAATTTTGTTGATGTCATCTATACAAAGCTCCATACAATTAAGAGGCAAAACACAGGCACCATATTTTTCTTCCAAAAACGCCTTTTCTTCAAGAGTGTTCTCAGAATGTGGATTGAGGGTGTTGAGAATAACGATAAATGGCTTGCCAAGAGCCTTTAATTCATCAATAACACGTTCCTCGGCGGGAATATAATCTTCTCTGTCAATATCGGTTATACTGCCGTCACATGTGACAACGATGCCTACTGTTGAATGTTCATCAATTACCTTTTTTGTTCCCATTTCAGCCGCATCGGCAAATGCCATAGGTGATTCCGACCATGGTGTCATCACCATTCTCGGGTTGTCATTTTCAATATATCCCAATGCACTGTCTACGATATAACCTACGCAATCAATAAGGCGTATTCTGAAAGAGGTGTTATCCTCCAGACGCACTTCTACAGCCTCATTTGGGATAAATTTGGGTTCAGTGGTCATAATCATCTTGCCCCCCGCACTTTGGGGAAGTTCGTCCATGGCTCTTTCGCGTTTATGCTGGTTTTCGATATTGGGAATCACCATAAGGTTCATAAAGTTTTTGATAAAAGTGGACTTACCTGTTCTTACGGGACCCACAACACCCAGATATACATCGCCGCCTGAACGTTGGGCAATATCGTTGTAGATGTTATATTCAAGCATTTTTAAATTCCTCCTTGGATTTTTCACCCGATTTTATTATCTTGATACAATGTGTATGCGACATGCCTTGTTAATATGTTTAAATTAAAAAGCCCGTACAAAAAAATATAAATTATGTATTGACTTTATCGCTTTACTATGGTAAAATACTAAAGTATGAAAAATAAGGATGTGAGTTTTTATGGAAAAAATATATACACCCGAGGTTGACAGATTGTTTGATACAATTTTAAAGTTGGAGTCAAAGGATGATTGTTACAATTTTTTTGAGGATATTTGTACAATAAAGGAAATTCAGGATATGTCTCAGAGACTTCAGGTTGCCGGAATGCTGAATCAGAACAAAAGTTATGCCGAGATTTCGAAGGCGACCGGTGCCAGCACCGCTACAATCAGCCGTGTCAACAAATGTCTGCTTTATGGACGTGACGGATATAAAAAGGCTCTTGAAAAGATGACAGACGGGGAGGAAAAATAAATGAATTCTGTTTTGGGAAATGACGAGAAGATTATCTTCAAATTGCGTGAATTATATGCAAAATACGGATACCAGAAATACCGTATGAGCAAGTTTGAGGAATATGATTTATATGTAAGAAACAAGGATTTTCTGGTTTCTGAAAATATAATTACATTCACAGACGTTGACGGCAAGCTTATGGCATTAAAGCCTGACGTTACCTTGTCTATAATCAAAAACAGCCGTGATGTAGAGGGTGCGGTGCAAAAGATGTATTACAACGAAAATGTATATCGTGCATCATCCGACACACGTGCGTTCAAGGAGATTATGCAAACAGGTCTTGAATGCATAGGGGATATTGATGATTATTCAATTTGTGAAGTTATGCTCCTTGCAGCAAAAAGCCTTGAATGTATAGACCAGGATTATATCCTTGACATATCACATATGGGCATTGTATCGGAAGTGATAGATGGCCTTAACATTTCGCAAAAGGGCAGAAAAGCTATTCTCAAAAGCCTTGGCGAAAAAAATGCACAGGAAATTGTTGCAATATGCGAGAGAGAGGGTGTGGATGCTGAAAGCACACAGATGCTCAAGAAATTGGTTGATACATACGGTAAACCTCAAGAGGTTATACCAAAACTTAAGAGTCTTGCCAAAACCCAAGGATTCTACGTGGCAGTTGAACAGCTTGAAACCATTGCAGAAGTGCTGAAAGAAAATGGTATTGAGGAAAAGGTGAGAATTGACTTTTCTGTTATCAATGATATGGGTTATTATAGCGGAGTTGTATTTAAGGGGTTTGTTAATGGAGTGCCAGGCAGCGTGTTATCAGGGGGTCAGTATGACAATCTGATGAAAAAGATGCATCGTACATCGGGGGCTATTGGATTTGCAGTATACCTTGATGTATTGGAAAGATTATGGGAAGATACTTGGGATTTTGATGTGGATACAGTGGTTATATATGATGAAAAAGCGGATATCGCGGCTCTTAACAGTTTCATAAGAGAAATCTCAAAAACAGGAAAAAGTGTCCTTGCGCAAAAGGTAAAACCTGAAAAACTGAGATATAAAAAATTACTTAAATTAAACGGAACGGAGGTGGAAACCCTTGAAAACAATGCTTAATGTTGCCCTCCCCAAAGGTAGATTGGGAGAAAAGGTTTACGGAATGTTTGAAAAAGCGGGATTTGAGTGCCCGTCAATCAAGGAGAACAACCGCAAATTGATATTTGAAAACGAAGAACTGGGCATAAGATATTTCTGGGTAAAGCCATCGGATGTTGCCATATATGTTGAGCATGGTGCGGCGGATATTGGTGTTGCAGGCAAAGATATTCTTCTTGAGTATGAGCCTGATGTGTATGAACTCCTTGACCTTGATATTGGAAAATGCAGAATGGCGGTGGCTGGCAAGGCGGATTTTCGTGATGCCAAGCAAAAAACACTGAGGGTTGCCACCAAATTCACCAATATTGCAAAAAATTACTATGCATCCATTGGCAGAGAGATTGATATTATTCATCTCAATGGCTCGATTGAACTTGCACCTATATTAGGACTCTCTGACGTTATCGTGGATATTGTCGAGACCGGGACTACATTAAAAGAAAATCATCTTGAGGTTCTTGAAACAATCGTTCCAATCAGTGCAAGGCTTATTGCAAACAAAGCAAGCTTCAAATTTAAAACACATCAGATTCAGGATATTCAAAGAAGCCTGGCAGAACAAACGGAGGCAAAAAATGATTAAGATTTTAAAATACGGCGAGGTTGAAAACAAAGACATCTTTGCAAGAGTTACACCTAAAGTAGATGTTGAATCAATTGTAAGTGAAATAATTGAAAATGTAAAGAAAACAGGCGACAAGGCACTCTTTGAATATGCAGAGAAATTTGACAAAGTATCTCTTTCAAATCTTGAAGTTTCAAAGGAAGAAATGGAAGAGGCGGTAAGAAAGGTAGAGCCAAGATTTATTAAAGTCCTTGAAAAAGCAGCGGCAAACATTCGCAAATTTCACGAAAAACAGGTTCGCAACGGATTCATTATAAATGATGAAAATGGTATTGTGACAGGGCAAAAAGTTATACCAGTAGACCGTGCAGGACTTTATGTTCCGGGCGGTACTGCTACATATCCGTCAACGGTGCTTATGGACGCTATTCCTGCCAAGATTGCAGGAGTAAGAGAAGTGGTAATTGTTACACCTCCCAATCGTCAGGGAAAGGTGAACCCAGTTATATTGGCGGCGGCAAAGGTTGCAGGCGTGGACAGAATATTCAAAGTAGGTGGGGCCCAGGCTGTTGCGGCGCATGCTTACGGAACAGAGAGTGTTCCTAAAGTTGATAAAATAGTGGGACCGGGAAATGCTTTTGTTGCAGAGGCAAAGAAACAGGTTTTTGGTCAGGTTTCCATTGATATGATTGCAGGGCCAAGCGAAATATTGGTTGTGGCAGACGGCAAGAGTAACCCAAGATTTGTGGCGGCAGACCTGTTGTCTCAGGCGGAGCACGACGTTTTGGCAAGTGCTGTTTTGGTTACAGATTCCGTTGAATTGGCGGAGGCGGTAAGTGCGGAGCTTGAAATTCAGATTCCTCAGCTTGAGAGGGCAGAAATTGCAAGAAAGTCCATTGATGACAACGGCAAGATTATTGTTGCGGAAAATCTGGATACAGCAATAGAAATTGCAAACGAAATTGCACCTGAACATCTGGAGCTTTGTGTGGACAATCCTTTTGATTATCTTGACGGAATACGTCATGCCGGCTCAATTTTTATGGGCAGGAACTGTCCGGAGGCCCTGGGCGACTATCTGGCAGGGGCAAACCACACTCTTCCCACCAGTGGCACAGCAAAATTCTCAAGCCCCTTGTCTGTGGATGATTTTGTGAAGAAGACCCAGTATACTTATTACACCTACGATGCGTTGAAAAGGGTTGCTGATGACGTTGCGTTTTTTGCGGAAAAAGAGGGCTTGACAGCCCATGCAAAAAGTGCCACAATCAGAGTTGAGGAGTGATGGGCAAATGAGCAGATTTTTCAGTAAAAAGTATAAAAATTTAGTACCATATACTCCCGGTGAACAGCCAAAGATAAACAATCTTATCAAGCTGAATACCAACGAATCACCCTTCCCACCGTCGGACAAAGCTATAAAATGTGCAAATGATGCGGCGAAGAATCTTCAACTATATTCTGACCCCACTTGCAGTCAGCTGACTGAAATGATGGCGGAAAAATTAGGGGTAAAGCCTGAAGAAGTTCTTATGACAAACGGCTCTGATGAGATTTTGAACTTTGCTTTTATGGCTTTTTGTGATGAAAGTACGCCGGCAATATTTCCCGATATAACCTATGGATTTTATAAGGTTTTTGCACAGCTTTGCGGTGTTCCTTATGAGGAAATCCCCCTTGATGAGAATTTTAACATAAAAATTCAGGATTATATGGGTGGAGGCAAGACAATTTTTATTGCCAATCCCAATGCACCTACGGGGATTTATCTGGGACTTGACAAAATTGAGGAAATAGTAAGGACCAATCCTGACAATGTTGTGGTCGTTGATGAGGCTTATGTGGATTTTGGAAACCAAAGTGCGGTGGGGTTGATTCATAAGTATAAAAATGTTCTGGTAACAGGAACATTCTCAAAGTCCAGGTCGATGGCGGGGGCAAGGTTGGGTTTTGGTGTTGGGGCAAAAGAGCTTATACAGGACCTCAATACCCTCAAATATTCAACTAATCCCTACAATGTAAACAAGATGACCATGGCGGCGGGGATAGGCTCTTTGGAAGATGAGGAGTATACACTCAAAAACTGTGAGACAATTTGTAAAAACAGAAAATACACAATGGATGAACTGAAAAAAATGGGTTTTGAAATGACAAATTCAACAGCAAACTTTATTTTTGCAAAGCATCAATCGGTGTCAGGCAAAGAGATTTATACCAAACTTCGCGAAAAGGGAATTCTGGTGCGTCATTTTGACAGCGAAAGGATTAAGGAATACAATCGCATAACAGTAGGAACAAAAGAACAGATGCAGGCGTGTTTAGAAGCAGTAAGCGAAATTCTGGAGGGATAATAAATGAGAACAAGTGAGATAAAACGAGAAACAAAGGAAACAGCAATTCAGCTTTCCCTGAATATTGATGGAACAGGCAAGAGCGAGATTGATACAGGATGCGGTTTTCTTGACCATATGCTGACACTTTTTGCAAAACACGGTCGTTTTGACCTTGATGTAAAGTGCAAAGGCGATACCAATGTTGATGACCACCATACAGTAGAGGATGTAGGTATATGTCTGGGTCAGGCTTTTGCGAAGGCATTGGGAGACAAAATGGGTATAGTGCGTTATGGAAATATGATACTCCCCATGGACGAGGCGTTGGTGCTTTCTGCTGTTGATTTGTCGGGACGTTCAGGGCTTTCTTATAAACTTGAAATACCCACAGAGAAAGTGGGAACATTTGATACAGAACTTGTGGAGGAATTCTGGCTTGCGTTTGTCAGGGAGGCACAGTGTACACTTCATTTTGTACAAATGTCCGGAACAAATTCACACCACATAATTGAGTGTGCATTCAAATCTGTGGGTCGCAGCATGAAACAGGCGGTTTCTTTGGAAAAAGGTTTTGAAAATGAAATCCCCTCGACGAAAGGGGTACTGTAATGATTGCAATAGTAGATTACGGCGTGGGAAACCTTTTCTCACTTAAAAGCTCCATGGAGACAATTGGTGCAGACACCATTGTTACCAGTGATGGGTCGGTTTTGAGAAAAGCTGACAAAATCGTACTCCCCGGTGTAGGGGCGTTTGAGGATGCTATAGGAAAACTTAAGAAGACGGGACTTGACAAGGTTATAAAAGACGAGGCAAAATCAGGCAAACCTCTTATGGGTATATGCCTTGGTATGCAGATGCTCCTTGAAAAGAGCTTCGAATATGGCGAGTATGAGGGATTGGGGCTTATCCCCGGTGAAGTAAGGCCCATTGATGAGGTTATACCAAAGGACTTAAAAGTTCCCCATATCGGCTGGAATGCCCTGCATTTTTCAGAGGACA
>JAZSFF010000020.1:0-8784 GCA_045532055.1 Clostridia bacterium | reverse complement strand
TATAGTCTACAGGGCGGCGTGGTTTTATGCTTTGGCGATTTATTACTTTTTGCTTATAATGATGAGGATATTTTTGATAAGAAACACCTCCAGTGACGAAGTAGGCAGGGATAAGCTGAAAGAATTTCAAAGATATCGATTTTGTGGAATACTTCTCCTTATAATGAACCAGGCACTTGCAGTAATTGTTTTTTATATAGTACGCAGAGGTGTGCTGATAAAACACAGCTACATTCCCGTTATAGCTATGGCGGCATACACTTTTACAGCAATGACAGTGGCAATGATAAATGTAGTCAGATACAGACGGTTTGACAGCCCTATAATGTCTGCCGCAAAGGCAATAAGTATGTCTTCTGCGGTGGTGTCTCTTCTATCGCTTGAGGCTGCAATGGTGGCGGCGTTCGGTGAGGATACTACAGAGACCTTTCGGCAAACAATGACGGTGTCAACGGGTGCATCGGTATGTATTTTTGTCTTGGCGGTGGCTGTTTATATGATTGTGAGAGCAAGTAAGGAAATCAATAAAATTGAGAGAAATGGTTAATTATGCGGTAATGGTATATTGCCGCATTATCAATCTTGACTTTATAAAAGAAAATTGGTATAATGTAGCTGTTTTATAATGATGATTAAAGGCTATATTTATTTTTTGATAGGGGATAAATTATGAATATTGTTGTTGTAGGCGTGGGAAAAGTCGGCGAAAAGCTGGTGGAACGTCTCAGCCGAGAAGAAAATCATAATATTACTGTTGTGGATATCAGACACAATATTTTGCAGGATGTGGTAAACACTTATGATGTAATGGGTGTTTTTGGCAGTGGTGCTAATATTGATGTTCTTGAGGAGGCGGGTATCAGAGAGACAGATATCCTTATTGCGGTTACTGGCTCGGACGAGGTTAACCTGCTTACCTGTCTTATTGCGAGAAAACTCAGTGGCTGCAAAACTATCGCAAGGGTGAGAAACCCAGGATATGCAAAGGAATTGCACCTGTTCAAAGAGGATTTGGGTCTTGCTATGATTATAAATCCTGAGTTTACCGCTGCAGTTGAAATGGCAAGAGCACTCAGATTTCCGTCAGCAATACAGATTGACACATTTGCAAAGGGTAGAGTTGAAATTCTCAAGTTCAAGATTAACGAGGGTTCACCCTTGAGCGACCTGAAAGTGGTTGATATAAGCAACAAGCTCAACTGTGACATTCTGGTGTGCGGTGTTGAGCGGGGAGAAGAAGTATTTATCCCTGGCGGCGATTTTGTGTTGAAGACAGGTGACTTTATAAGTATCGTTGCAACCATTAAGGATGCTGCGTATTTTATTAAAAAGATAGGAATCAAAACCAATAAGGTAAAAGATACAACCATTGTGGGCGGTGGAACCACTGCGGTTTATCTTGCACATAATCTGATAAAGTCAGGGATTGACGTAAAGATTATAGAACAAAATCCTGTAAGATGCGAAGAACTTTGCAACCTTGTGCCAAAGGCTACCATTATAAATGGTGACGGAACTGAAAACAGACTTCTTCTTGAAGAGGGGATTGAACAGGCAGAGTCCTTCGTTTCCCTTACCAACATTGATGAAGAAAATGTTATGTTGTCCCTTTATGCAAAGTCTAAAACAAGCGGCAAGGTAATCACCAAGATAAACAGAATTGCCTATGAAGAGGTTATAAGAAATCTGGGACTTGACACCATAATATATCCCAAGAACATAACCGCAGAGTATATTGTGAGATTTGTCCGTGCGATGAATAATACAATAGGCTGTAATATTGAAACTATGCATTATGTACTTGACGGAAAGGCGGAGGCTTTGGAATTCAGAATAATTGAGAATTCACCGGTATCAGGCAAAACCATTGAAAGTCTCTCCCTTAAATCCGGTATAATTATTGCCTGCATAAACAGAAATGGCGTGATTATTACTCCCAGAGGTAAGGATATGATACTGCCCGGGGATACGGTTATTGTGGTGACCACAAACAAAGGATTTAAGGATATAAGTGATATACTTGATTAGAGGTAAGATATGAACTACAGAGTTATTTGCCATGTACTTGGCTGTGTTCTAAATATTGAGGCTGCGGCAATGGTTCTGCCATTTATATGTGCATTGATTTATGACGAACCAAGCAAATGGGTTTTTGCAATATGTACCATTCTTTGTTTGGTGGCAGGATTGCCGCTGATATCAATAAAGACAAAGCATAAATCCATGTTCGCTAAAGAAGGGTTTGTTGCCGTTGCACTAAGCTGGATTGTTATGAGTGTTTTTGGTGCACTTCCTTTTGTTTTGTCAGGCAGCATACCCAATTTTATTGATGCACTTTTTGAGACAGCATCAGGATTCACCACAACAGGTGCATCCATTCTCTCGGATGTGGAAGCTTTGCCAAAATCAATGATTTTTTGGCGCAGCTTTACACACTGGATTGGCGGCATGGGGGTTCTGGTATTCCTTGTTGCACTCCTGCCGCTGTCCGGAGGGAATAATTTGCACCTTATCAGGGCGGAAAGCCCCGGACCATCTGTGGGCAAACTGGTTCCCAGAGTCAGTACAACCGCAAAAATACTTTACGGAATTTATATATCATTTACTGTTCTTGAAATAGTATTCCTTATGTTAGGTGGACTTGACTGGTTTGAGGCGGCTACACTCAGCTTTGGCACTGCAGGTACAGGCGGTTTTGGTATCAGAAATTCGGGCATTGCAGATTATTCCTCATATATACAGGTGGTAATAACTGTATTTATGGTTATATTTGGAATAGATTTTTCTTTCTATTATCTTATGCTTATGCGTAGAGTGAAAAACGCCTTTAAAATGGAAGAAGTATGGACATATCTGGGTATCATTGTGTTATCTGTTGCAATTATTTTCTTTAATATAAGGCATATGTTCATGGGGACAGGTGATGCACTTAAGCATGCAGCTTTTCAAGTGTCTTCAATAATAACTACAACCGGATATTCTACAGTGGACTTTGATTTGTGGCCACAGCTATCCAAAACGGTGATTGTGTGCCTGATGTTCTGTGGCGCTTGTGCCGGAAGTACAGGTGGCGGGATGAAAGTGTCAAGGATAATGATACTTTTTAAGAGTATAGTCAAGGAAATAAAGGTGCTGGCACATCCCAAAAGCACAATAAAGGTAAAAATGAACGGCAGACCCCTGGAACATGAAACCTTGAGGGGAGTCAATGTATTTTTTGTGGCATATGCATTTATATTTGTGTTGGCACTGTTGATTATTAGTATTGATAATTTTGATTTCACCACCAACTTTACGGCAGTTGTGGCTACGCTCAGTAATATAGGGCCCGGACTTTCTATGGTGGGACCGATTAGGAACTTCTCTATATATTCGCCTCTTTCCAAGATGGTTCTCACCTTTGTTATGATAATAGGCAGACTGGAGATATTCCCCATTTTGGTATTGTTCTCAAGAAATACATGGAAAAAGTAATCAAAACAAACCATAGTGGCAAGTTCTATTCAAGAATTTGCCACTATTTCTATTTCTGTGAAAAAAAGGAAAAAACAGAATAAAAAAAGAAAAACACAGAAAAAATAACAAATTTATTGTGAGAATGTATTGACATTTTTTTGTTTTTGGTGTAGTATTAAATTAATAATAGTGAAAAAGTATAATTGTTTTTTG
The DNA here is from genome assembly GCA_045532055.1 of Clostridia bacterium. Lineage (GTDB taxonomy): Bacteria > Bacillota > Clostridia > Monoglobales > Monoglobaceae > SIG440. The sequence continues at coordinate 5,115 of JAZSFF010000020.1, read as the reverse complement.
AAAGGGGAGGAGTAAAAATGGCAAAGTTTTATACTGAAGATATAGCCAAGAGCCCTCGTATTGACAGATTGAAGGATGCTTTGTTTGCAAAGGCTCCTGAAATTGAGGTTGAACGTGCGGTTCTTCTTACCGAATCCTATAAAAATACAGAAGGGTTGCCAACCATTGCGCGCCGCGCAAAGGCCTTCAGACATATATTGGAGAATCTTCCTATTATAATCAACGAGGATGAATTGGTTGTAGGAAGTGCTACCAAGTCGCCAAGGAGTTGTCAGATTTTCCCTGAGTTTTCTTTCCAGTGGATAGAGGACGAATTTGATACAATCCAGACAAGAAATGCAGATCCTTTTGTTCTTTCTGATGAGTCAAAGAAAGCATTGAAAGAGGTTTTTGCATATTGGAAAGGCAAGACAACAAGTGAACTTGCCACATCATATATGCGTCCTGAAACCATTGATGCAATCAATCATAACATATTCACACCTGGTAACTATTTTTACAATGGTATCGGACACGTTACCGCTGATTATGATCTGGTTTTGAGAGTAGGATATGACGGTATTATAAAAAAGGCAAAGGCTGCTCTTGATGCAATAGACCCAAGACAGGGAGATGCCAACAAGAGACGTATTTTCCTGGAGGCAGTTATTGAAAGCTGTGAGGCAGCAATCACATTTGCTCAGAGGTATTCCCGTCTTGCATATGAAATGGCAGAAAAGTGCGCAGACCCCGTAAGACGTGAAGAACTCAAAACAATCGGCAAAAACTGTAGCCGTGTTCCTCAGTTTGGGGCAGAAAGCTTCCATGAAGCGTGCCAGAGCTTCTGGTTTGTTCAGATGCTTATACAGACCGAGTCAAACGGACATTCGATTTCGCCAGGACGTTTTGATATTTATATGTATCCTTATTATAAGAAGGATTTAAAGAATGGCAAGATTACCCGTGAGTTTGCACAGGAACTTATGGACTGTGTATGGATTAAACTCAACAGCTTTACAAAGGTTAGAGATGCCTTGTCGGCTGAGGGCTTTGCAGGCTACAGCCTTTTCCAGAATTTGATTGCAGGCGGTCAGGACAAGGATGGTGTTGATACAACAAATGATTTGTCATTCATGTGTCTCAATGCTTCCATGCATATAATGCTTCCACAACCGTCATTGTCAATCCGCGTATGGAACAAAACTCCTCATGAGTTCCTGCTCAGAGCAGGCGAACTTACCAGAACAGGTATTGGTCTCCCTGCATATTACAACGACGAAGTTATTATCCCGGCACTTGTAAGCCGTGGACTTACCCTTGAGGATGCAAGACAGTACAACATCATTGGTTGTGTTGAACCCCAGAAAATGGGTAAAACAGACGGTTGGCACGATGCGGCATTTTTCAATATGTGCCGTCCTATGGAACTGGTGTTCTCAAATGGTGAAGACAACGGTAAGCAGATAAGTATCAAAACCGGTGATATCAACGAAATGAATACTTTCTGTGAATTCTATGATGCATACAAGGCGCAGTCTGAATATATGATTGAGCTTATGGTTGATGCGGACAACGCTATTGACCTTGCTCATATGGAACGTGCCCCATTGCCTTTCCTTTCCAGCATGATTGAAGATTGTATCGGCAGAGGAAAGAGCGTTCAGGAGGGCGGTGCAATTTACAACTTCACAGGGCCTCAGGGATTTGGTGTTGCCAACATGGCAGATGCTTTGTACGCAATTAAGAAGCTGGTGTTTGAAGAGAGAAAGTTCAGCCTTCAGGAACTCAAAGAAGCTTTGGCGAACAACTTTGGGGTTGAAAGCGGCTCGGTTGATGCACAGGCAATTACTGTTGGTGTTGTAAAAGGACTGATTGAGCAAGGAGTGAATGTATCTGAAGAACAGATTGCAGAAATCTATAAAAATGTTGCGGGCAATAGTGTTGTAAGTGGCGGTAACAAGTATCAGAATATCCTTGCAATGATTAATGAAGTTCCAAAGTTCGGCAATGATAACTGCGAGATTGATGCTTTTGCAAGAGATGTTGCTTATACATATACCAAGCCTATTGAAAAATACAAGAACCCCCGTGGCGGAATTTATCATGCAGGACTTTATCCTGTTTCTGCAAATGTTCCTCTTGGTGCACAGACAGGTGCAACCCCGGATGGTCGTCTTGCAAAAACACCTATCGCTGACGGTGTATCACCTGCAGCAGGCAGAGATATAAACGGACCAACAGCTGCGGCAAACTCTGTTGCAAAGCTTGACCATTACATTGCGTCAAATGGTACTTTGTTCAACATGAAGTTCCATCCGTCAGCACTGAAAGGTGCATCAGGACTTGAAAGCTTTGTTGCACTTGTAAGAGGTTACTTTGACCAGAAGGGTAGCCATGTACAGTTCAATGTCGTAAGCCGTGAGACTTTGCAGGAAGCACAGAAGAACCCTGAAAAGTACAAAGGCCTTGTTGTAAGAGTTGCCGGATACAGTGCATTATTTACAACACTCTCCAAATCACTTCAAGACGATATCATAAACAGAACTGAACAAAAAGGATTCTAAGACGGATATTTTCCAACACTATTTAGGTTGTGAAAGGATTTATATTGATGAACAACGATTACTTAAATACAAAGGGCAGGATATTTGATATCCAGCGTTTCTCGGTCCATGACGGTCCCGGTGTTAGAACCATTGTGTTCCTCAAGGGATGTTTCCTTAGGTGCAAATGGTGTTGCAATCCCGAATCCCAGAACTTCGATATCGAAACCATGGTCGTTGACGGCAAAGAAAAGATTATCGGGCGTGACGTAACTGTGGCAGAGGTTATGGAAGAGATTGAGAAGGACAGAATTTATTATCGTCGCAGCGGCGGTGGGGTGACCCTTTCCGGTGGTGAGTCTTTGAGACAACCGGAATTTGCATCAGCGCTTCTCAGAGCTTGTAAGGAAAAGGGAATAAATACAGCTGTTGAATCAACGGGCTGTGCAGGGTTTGACAAAATACAAAAACTGCTTCCGTATCTTGACCTTTATCTTATGGATATAAAGCATACAAACAGTGAAAAACACAAAAAATTCACAAGCCAACCAAATGAGCTTATTCTTGAAAATGCAAGAAAAATTGCGGCAGAGGCTAAAAAACTTATCATAAGAGTTCCTGTTATTCCTACCTTCAACGATACCGAGGACGAGATAAGTGATATAGCAAGATTTGCAAAGAGTCTTCCCAATGTTGATGAACTTCACCTGTTGCCGTATCATCGTCTTGGAGAGGATAAGTATAAGGGCCTTGGCAGAACATATGAACTCCACGGAATAAATTTGATTCCTGAAAGCCACATTGAAAGACTTAAAAAAGTAGTAGAAGAACAAGGACTTAATTGTCAGATAGGAGGATAAAGACCATGGCGGACATTATGGATTTTTCAGACAGAATGAGAATTATTCAGGAACTGGTGCCCGGCAAACAGATTACGCTTGCTCACATAATTGCCAACCCAGACAGAATTCTCTACAAAAAACTGGGTCTTGACCCCGCTATTGATTACTCAAAGGCAGCGATTGGGATTGTGACTATGTCCCCCGCAGAAACTGCCATTATTGCGGCAGACATTGCAATCAAGGCATCAGGTGCTGAAATCGGGTTTGTTGACCGTTTCAGCGGAACACTGATTGTTACAGGTACCGTGTCTGAAGTTGAGGCGTCCCTTAAAGCACTTTGTGAATACAGTCAGGAGACGTTGGGATTTACCGTATGCCCAATTACAAGAACATAATATGAAGAAGATGATACTTGTGGGCAGGAGCGAGTGTGGCAAAACAACACTTACCCAGGCTCTTAAAGGTGAAAAGATTGGTTATCACAAAACTCAGTATATAAACTATCACGATATTCTCATCGATACTCCCGGTGAATATGCCGAGAATAAAATTTTAGGCAGAGCCTTGGCACTTTATTCATATGAGGCAGATGTGGTGGGATTGCTTCTCAGTGCAAGGGAACAATATTCTCTGTATCCCCCGTGCTGTACAGCGCAGGTGAATCGTGAAGTAATAGGGATAGTAACCCAGATTGACCAGCCCGACGCAAACCCCAAACAAGCGGCTGCATGGCTGGAGCTTGCAGGGTGTGAAAAAATTTTCTTTGTTGCATCAACAACGGGCGATGGCATCCAAGAACTGCTGGATTATCTGGCAGAAGACAGAAAACCACAAAAATTTAGATAAAAACAACAAAAACACAGAAAAAATCACAAAAATCTATTGACACCTGCATATAATAGTGATATTATATAGGTAGATAAAAATGAAGTATAATTAAAAGTTATATATAAAAGGAGAAATTTGTTATGATGTCAGAATACGAGATTAAAAAACAGATTTGCGACATTGGTAAGAGAATTTATGACAGAAGAATGGTTGCTGCAAACGACGGTAACATTTCAGTTAAAATTTCAGACAATGAATTCCTTTGTACGCCAACAGGTGTAAGTAAGGGATTTATGACACCTGAATACATCTGTAAGATTGACGGAGATGGAAACATTCTTCAGGCAAACAAAGGCTTCAAACCTTCTTCAGAAATTAAGATGCACTTGAGAGTTTACAAGCATCGTCCTGATGTTAAGGCGGTTGTTCATGCTCACCCTATCTATGCAACAAGCTTTGCTATTGCAGGTAAGCCTTTGACACAGCCAATCATGCCTGAGGCTGTTATCGCTCTTGGTTGTGTTCCGGTTGCTGAATACGGCACACCTTCAACAAGAGAAATCCCGGATGCAGTAGAGAAATATCTTCCCTACTTTGATGCGGTTCTTCTTGAAAATCACGGTGCACTTGCTTATTCTGATTCACTTCTTGCGGCTTATCACAAGATGGAATCACTTGAATTCTATGCAGAATTGTTGTTCCTTTCAACTCAGATTGGTACTCCTCAGGAGTTCTCAAAGGAACAGATTGAAAAACTTTATGAAATCAGAAGAAATATGGGACTTCCCGGAAAGCATCCCGCAAATCTTTGTCCCAACAACAAGGATGGCAAGATGAGTTGCCACAACTGCAAAGGTAACATTACCTGTGACGGCAATGCTGCAGCAGGAAGCTGCGGTGGAGATGACAGTGCCCTGATTGCA
>JAZSFF010000009.1:0-63359 GCA_045532055.1 Clostridia bacterium | reverse complement strand
ACCTTTACAATGTGTGAGAAAGAATCAAGTACAGCCTTTGACTTTGTTGTGTCAATATTCATAACACCATTGTAAAGTACAGGCGTAATAAACAAAACTCTGCTCTCTGTAGGAACTTCCGCTTCATCCATTGCATTCTGTGCCGCAATAAGTGCCGCAAGTGTATCCTGAGGGTCATCAAGATTGCCCTGACTGCCGCCAATACCCTCAACGCTGGCATACTGAGCAAAACGGAATGCATCAATTTCAGGCGCTGCCTTTGTTCTGATGAATTCACCTGAAAGCTGACCAAAGGCCACTCCCGCTGTTTCTTCATTATCCATTGCATCAATAGTGAAAGAACGTCCTCTTTCATAATTGAACGCAACTGTTTCGTTTGTCAGGGTTACATCGCCGCCAATATAACCGTTTTCACGGCTGTAATCGGCAAGACCATCCATACTCATTTTGGGAATAATAATTTCGTTTGCGTTCGCACCCATTCTCACAAGTCTGCTGTTTCCGTCAAGAACAGATGTAACAGACGAAATTTTGTACACTTCATCAAGTGTATCAATATACTTTTTAAACTTTTCAATAGCATTTGCCATAAACTTTTTCCTCCAAATTAAATCTTTTATTGTACAGGAAGCCCCATAATTTCACGGATTTCACCGTTTTCAAATTCTCCGCCAAATCCCGTTGTAGATGCCACCACTGAGGGGACTTCTTTTTTCTGTGCAAACAGGTTTTCTCCCCCTCCTACAATTTCACCAAACAACTCTTTGTCGTCTCTGCCACAGTTTTCTTCCTTGGCAATAGCCGTCTGGAACTGTGCAAAAACCCCGTCTTTGGTGAAATCATTAAGAAACTTTGCCTCACCCACAACAGCGTCGAACCGACTTTTAACCGCCGCATCATGCAACTGTTTTTCATCCTGGACTTTTCTGTCGTCAATGACTTTTTGCAGCTCGTCAATTTTTTCTCTCATTTTTTCTGCCTCGCACTGACTCTCCCTCAGAGCACCAAGCTCCGTTTCCATATCCAGAACCTTTTTGTTTGCTTCCTCAACCTCCGCCTTCAGCCCGTCAGCATCCAGCTTTGCTCTGCCGATGTCTGCGGAATTGATATCAAGAATTTTTTTCAGTTGTTCATCTGTTATTCCCATTACAATTCCTCTCAAATCATCCCTTGTCATAACGTTATAACTCCTCTCTTGCCCCCTGCCAAAATGTATTCTGTGATACATCTTCCATCAGAGCTTTTTCTGTTTCAGTTTGTTATCGCAGTTTCTTTCTGCACAGAAATCCGTAGTTTATCGTCATTGCGGACAAACATTTTTTATTTTTCCAGCTTATTTCTTGCCGTTTCTTCGTCCTCGCCAAAATACCACATTCTGAATTCCCATGGTTTCATAATTCCATTGGCAACCAAGGCCTGTTTTTCTTCAAACTCGGTCTTTCGGTCTGCCGCAATGCTGTCATCAAAATCAAAAGAAACCGAATATTCACCCATTGGCGTCAAATTATAAAGAGTACACCACACATCCATGGCATAAACCAATTCCACAAGTGCATTTTTAAGTGCCTTTTGATTGTCCGTCACCGTGGAATAACTCCTTTGCTTCGATGTTCGGATTTCCTCTGCCGTTCTGTCCGAATCATTGAGGTCAGAAAGCGTTCCGTAAGCAAGACCGCAGTTGAACTCAATCTGCCTGAAAATTTTGTCAAGACCTTTGGAAATCTCGTTTTCACGAATCTTTGGTGACCACTCCTTAAAAAAGTCCATATCCTCCACATCCAATGTTCGGTACAGCTTTTTATCAGGAAGAATAGGTTTGCCATCCTTGTTCCGCTTAAATGCCATGGCATTGGCAATCAAGGCACGCTCACCGCTTTCAAACTCCCACAAGAATCTCTCATACTGTCTGTCTGCATCCTCAATCAGGTTTACTGCATTGGCAAATACCGACACACCCATTGGCGATGCAGGGTCAACTGTGTTAGCGATTGCCGGTTTGAAGTATCCAAACAAAGGTTTTTCTACATTTTCTATGGTTATATCCTTGGCAAGATTCCGCCACTCGTCCACCTCGCTGAGTTCAACAGGGTTCCCAAGGCTGCCCCTTGTTCTGCTGCAAAACGCCTTGTTGGAAATTACATATTCCTTTCCTACAAATCTGTGGCTCTCCAGCCTTGTGAAGTATTTGCCGTCTTTTGTAAGACTCTGCACAAATACTGCACCTCGGATTTTCCCCGTTTCGTCAAATGCCGTAGGGAAAAATTTATCCGCGTGAATAAAGTCAACCTCTATTTTCCCGTCTGCAACATACGGTTTCATCACAAGTCCACCCTTTGCACAACCATACTCAATGGGAATCCTTATATTCTCAATCACTTTTTTATAACTTTCATTGATAAAATCTGCCCTGCGGCTTCCTGTGACAGATGAATTCAATTCAATGGTTATCATTCTTGCCATTTCAAAAGCAATGGCAGCAGGCAAATGCAAACCACTCTGTTCTTCATACATCGCCTTCCACAATCTGACCGCTCCGCTCATCTCGTCCGACACCGCAATATCCGAAAAAACCGCGGATTTAATCACCGTCTTATCAAACATACTCTTTTTCACCCTTTCCAAAATTTCTCTTATGTTTTCAAACACTTTTTTCACTCCCTGTCTTATAATTACAAAAGTCTCTTTTTTGCAACAGTGGCACAAAAATACCTTATATCATCCATGGCATGGTCAAATTCCTTGACAACTCTGTCTTCCTGAGACTCCTCATCCCACGAATAAACCCCAAATTCACGTATGGCATCCTGACACGACTTATGCATCAGCAGCCTTCCACTTTGCAACAAAGTTCCCGTAACCCTTATACCATCCAGAACGCTGTTATCCGCCTTTCTGACGTTGAACTCACCATGTCTCCTTATTGTGGCAATAAAGCTGGCTGCCGACGGGTCAATTACAATACATTTCACATCAAAACCTTTTGCCAAAGTCCTCAACCGCTCATAATATTCCTCATCAGTAAGCAGTTTTTTCTGCTGCTTTCCTGAATAATAGCTTTCTTTCAACCTGACAGCACAATCATCATCAAGTCGCCAAAGACCCATGCTGCAAGGATTAAGCGTTCCATAGTCAACGGATATGTAATATTCCACCACGCCCTTTGGGGGCGGCAATTCTTCAACTGTATGAATCTCTTTGTCAAACATGGGATAGACGAGTCCCTCTGCACTGCACCACTCCCCCAATATAAACCGTCGGTAGAAAACTCCGGTATATTCCTTTTTCAATTCTTCCACATATTGGGGGTCCAAAAAGGTGTTGTCATCAATCAAAAACTCCATCAAAAAGAAATCCAGTTCTTCCCGTCTGTCAATATACTTAACCTTGAACCAGTGATTTGGGTTGTCGGGATTGGTTGTACCAAACAGCTTTGCCTTAGGCTCCGAAAGTCTGGACAACAACATGCTGAAAAACTCCTCGGTAAACAATGTTATCTCATCACAATACGCCCCTTGCAGCGTCATACCACGGATTTTACTTTCTGCTCCTGCATCATTTACTCCCTCAAGATAAATTTTTCTTCCATAAAGCGTCCCCTCTTTCTTTGAAATTGAATATTTGAAATTGTTCTGCCCCGCCAATGTTTCAAGCAAATCAAGACAGTTTCTTTTAAGCGTTGTCAATGTCTTCGCAGTCATTAAGTATGCCTTGTCTGCCGGCATGTTTCTTATCCATATGCACCACAGCACAAGACTTATCCATGTCTTTCCCGACCTGACACTGCCATGGAGAATATTGATTCGCTTCAGTCCGCCCTTTGCGATTTCAATCAGCCGGTTCTGTTTTTCGGTAAGGTTTTTGTATCGTCTCATCCTTCATCAACCCCTCAGCTTATATCTTCAAAATCATCAAACAACGTACTCAATGTCCCCTCTTTGCTTTTGTCCTTTTCATCAGCGCCGAATTTATCTATTATCGTACCCATCACCGAGGAGAGCTGATTAAGGGGTGCGCTTGTGATTCTTTCCGGATTCCCCAATTCCCTCATGATAGAATCAATCAGACGGCATGCGTCTTTTTTTCTTGCACGGATATACTCTGATATCAGACTGTCATCTTCAAAATTACTTTCCGTCTCTCTTCCTGACACACCCCTCAACCTCCCTTCGATTGGTTACTGTATATCTCATCTATGTTTTTTATTTTAACCGGACAAAACGGAAAAAACGGACATTTTTCCATTTTGGGAAATTTGTCCGTTTTGTAGTATTAATTTTTCTCACATTTCCTAAGATACCGATCCGCAATTTTCCTCACACAATCCTCAGAACAATATGCACCAGTCATATATGCAACCTGCCTCCATGGCATACACTTCACATACCGATAATAAAAAATTTGTCTGGTAAGACTGTCCTCTATATTGTTTATAAACTTGTCAATCCTGTCTTTAAGCTGGGTACAATTTCTTATTTTTGAAACCAACTCCCTCTCTCTTTCCTTTATCAACTTTTCACTGTCTGCATTCCATGGTTTCCCACTTCGCTGTTTTATTTTAAGCTCCACAAGCTCCTCGGTATCATTCATAATTTCACGATTCAAATAATAAAGCTGCATAAGTTCTTTCTTTGTCATCAAAATTTCTCCCGTTCTCTGCAAAAATATTCAATCAAACATCCCTCTGAACAAAAAATCCGCCCAAATCTATCAAACACGTATTCTTCTCTCTCCAAATCTATCCGGCATTCACACCCCAAACAAGTCAAACCATCTTCCAAGCTTCTCTCACTGCACCCAAATCTCTCTACTTTCAGAATTTTTGGATGTGTCAAAATCTATTCCTCCCAACCTCTTTGTTTCCTATAGGAAACTTTTTAAGTAAAAAAAATAAGCTCAACTTCACATTTTTCAAGATAAAGACGTTCTGAAATTCGGTTTATTTCCGAAAGAGTGAACTCCGTCTCACCCCTCATCTTCTTTTTCAGTGTCCCAACCCCAATTTTCAAATAAAGCGCCATTTCTTTTTTGGAAACCCCTCTTTTTCCCATAACCCTCCTCAATAATTCATAATTCATCAATCTCACCTCCAAATAAACCTTATGCTTTTGCAATGTTACCATTTTTTGTCTTTTTTGTCAATACTTAACTAGAAATTTTTTACTTTTTTGTAAAAAGAAGTTGCATTTAGCAAATTATTGTGTTATACTTAGGTTATGTAAAGTGGAACTGCACTTCCACTTTTTCATCTTGCAAACAGAAAGGATAAAGCACATGTTATTTAACATACAAAAAAGAAGAAAAGAATTGGGACTTACATTGGAAGAAGTGGGTAATATGGTTGGTGTAAGCAAGAGCACCGTAAAAAAATGGGAAAACGGAAACATAAAAAATATGCGTCGTGACAAAATCCAACGGCTCGCCAACGCCCTAAGGGTTTCATGTACAGATATCCTCAGCATAGGCGAGGTTCAAGAACCAGCACAAATTTGGCCAGACATCATATCCACATCATCCACCTCTGAATATGTCAATCTCATAAAACAGATTTTCAAAACCTCAGATACCGAAAATATCCTTGTTTGCAGCATGTCTGACAAGCTCCTGTACCACAAACCAACTGAAGAAACTTTTAAATCAATTCTTGATATTATACAAAAAGAAAATAAAAATGCGATGGGATAACCCCACCGCATTTTCTGCATTTACTTTAACTTATTATTTGCTTACAACAACTTGTCTCATTACAATAGGTTTCACCGGTTGTGCAAGCTCACCTGATGAATTATACGTTCTTTCTGTTCTCAAAAAGTCATCAACCACATTCATACCATGTATAACCTTTCCAAAAGCGGCATACTGGCCGTCAAGAAAACTGGCATCATCATAGCAAATAAAGAACTGACTGCTTGCACTGTTGTAGTTCTGTGTCCTTGCCATGGATATTACGCCTCGTGTGTGACTGAGAGTGTTCTGGGCGAATCCATTTGCGGCAAATTCACCTACAATAGTATTTTCACTGCCGCCGGCACCAGTCCCTTCTGGGTCTCCTCCCTGTGCCATAAATCCGTCAATGATTCTGTGAAATCCCACTCCATTATAGAATCCTGATTTCACAAGCTCTACAAAATTGGCAACAGTCTGAGGAGCATATTCAGGATAAAGCTCTATCATAATTTTTTTACCGTTGTTCATCACAATGGTAACAATAGGATGTCCCTGAGGAATTTCCGTATAGGTTTTGATTTTTTCTTCAACCTGCTTGTCATATTCCTCCTGTTGTTTTATGGTTTCTTTGTAAATTTCCATAAACTGTTGCATAATATCAGCCATACGATTTACAACCACAACCGCCTCTGCACGTGTTCCATTGTCCCCAGGGTTCAAAAAACCATTTTCATCACCGGTCATAATCCCCATGTTCGCTGTATTCGCCATTGCAGCAAAAAGTGTAACCGGATAGTTCTTTGCAATCTCCTCAGCGTCCTCAAAGTTTACCTCCGTGTTGGCACTGGAAAGACCGCATACGTTTGTTATTGTCTCGCTTAGTATAAATGACATTTCCCATCTTTCAATAGGAATATCAAAATCAACCGTACTCATAAGCCCCGGCACAACACCCGCAATGGTTGATGCCTCATCAAGAGGGTTGTAAAGATATTCTGTAGCAAATTTATAGTATTTTGCCGCCCAGTGACTCTTGTCCTCATAACTCTCAGGTACATATGTCTCCATTTTGGAGCAAACTTCCGCAACCACCATTTTCAAGAACTCCGCTCTTGAAATATTGTCATCAGGACGGAATCTGCCGTCAGGGTCACCATTTACAGAACCGCTCGAATACGCTTTTTCTATTTCTTCCTCTGCCCAATGTCCCGAAACATCCGAAAACGAATGGGCAAACACAACCATGCCGCAAAGCATGGTTATTACAATTATCAAAGAAACTATTTTCTTCATATTTTCACCTCATAAAACAGACACCTTTGCCCAAAAATCACAACGTCTCCAAAAACGCTTTAAGCCGCATGGCAATCCTTTTGTGTCCTGCATCATTGGGATGCAATCCATCAGGGCAATATGTTTTCTTGTGGATTTCAAGTGCAGGATAAATCCCCGCTGTAGCAAATAAATCCAAAACAGGAATAGAATAATATTCTGCCGTCTTCTTAATCATGTCCACATATTCTTTGAGAGGTCTGTCCTCAAATTCAAATTCCCTGTGAAGCGGTGCCATAAACACAATTATCTTGTCGGGATATTTTTCTATGAGTCCTTTCATCAGATAATGACATGCTCCGCAAAACGTCTCGGGAGTTCTGTCTTCAAAAGTTCCAAATGGTGCATCCCCATGTTCATAGTCATTGGTGCCGCCAAATACCACCACTATATCTGCATCATCATCCATCTGGTCAAATCTCTGACAAAAAGAAAGTTCATCAATGTCTTTTTCCACCTTTTGCTGATTTGCAATTCTGGTTGCACTGATTCCGTAATTTCTCATTATACCAACTTCAGTTTCTTTGACAAAAACATCAGTATATCTGGTACTTTCACATGATGCACCGACACCTTCGGTAATACTGTCCCCTAAAAAATTAATTGTTTTTCCTTTTAGTTCCATGGTTTGCTCCTATTCTATTACAGTAAGCTTTTTCATAACAACAGGCTCAACAGGACTTGCTATCTCTCCCATTGAATTTGCTGTTCTTTCAACATCCAAAAAGCTGTCCACAACTTCCATACCTTCAACAACCTTGCCAAATGCAGCATACTGGCCGTCAAGGAAACTTGCATCATCATAGCAAATAAAGAACTGACTGCTTGCACTGTCATAATTTTGTGAACGCGCCATCGAAATCACGCCTCTTGTGTGACTAAGGGTGTTTTGTGTAAATCCGTTTGCGGAAAATTCACCTGGTATTTCAACACCGCTGCCACCCATGCCTGTGCCCTCAGGGTCACCGCCCTGAGCCATAAATCCATCAACTATCCTGTGGAATCCCACCCCGTCATAAAACTCATCATTTACCAAATCAACAAAGTTCTGAACAGTCTGCGGAGCATATTCAGGATATAATTCCAGAACAAACTCATCGCCACTTTCCATCTCAACCAAAACCTTTACGCTATCTTCTGTCATAATTTTGTCCTCCTCATCACTTTCATTATCCGCTGTCACATTGTTTTTTGACGCCTGATTGTCCGATGTGGTGTGGGATAAGGTAAACTCACCATCACTTGTTCCGCCCATAAACGCCACTGCAATCAACACAGCAGCCAGCAAAACAACAACTGCCGCCACAACAACTTCTACTACAGACTTTTTAGAAAGTTTTTTTGTGTCTTTTTTATTTGATTTTTTATTATTTTTCATAAGATTTTCTCCTTTGTCAGAGCAAAGCCGAATATTTGATAAACTCTGTTTTTAATTGTAATTGTTGTTGATTATTTTGTCAATACTAAGAATGTTACAAAATTTTGAATTTTTCACTTTAACTATTGTTTTTGAATACAAAATATGGTAATATATTATTTATCAAAATATGCCTATTTTCTGTCCGCGTTTCTTCGTGCGACCGAAACAGCAAATATATATCTCAAAACAGGAGGCGGTAACTTGAAAAAGTACTTACGAGGACTTAGTTTTTATGTAATTTTATTTCTAATCATACTTACAATATTTGTGATGACATCAATGCCGGAGACTGCTACAACCTACATTTATTCAGACCTTATCTCCCTTATTGAATCAGGTCAGGTAAAAGAGCTCCAGATTGTAGAAACCAACGTAACAGCCGTTTTGACGGACGGCACTAAAATCGAGGTAGCAACTCCCGGTTACGGTGCACTCTACGCCAGTGTAGGCGACGAAATTGAGCGTCAGGTAGCAGCAGGAACATTGCGAGTAGATACTCCGGAACCCGTGGCACCACCGTGGTGGCTCAGTTTCCTCCCATCTTTGGGACTGATTGTTATTATGGTTGTGTTCTGGATAGTATTTATGCGACAATCTCAGGGCGGCGGCAAAGGCGGCGTTATGTCATTTGGCAAAAGCCGTGCTAAAGTAACTGTCGACGACAAAAACAAAAAAACCTTTGACGACGTAGCCGGCGAAGACGAAGAAAAAGAAGAACTCAAAGAAATTGTTGACTTTTTGAAAGACCCCCAAAAATTCCGTGAAATGGGTGCCAGAATCCCCAAAGGCGTGCTTTTGGTTGGCCCTCCCGGAACAGGCAAGACCCTCCTTGCAAAAGCTGTGGCAGGGGAAGCGGGTGTTCCCTTCTTCTCCATTTCCGGTTCTGACTTTGTTGAAATGTTTGTGGGTGTGGGTGCATCGCGTGTCCGTGATTTGTTTGAACACGCAAAAAAATCCGCACCATGTATAGTCTTTATTGACGAAATTGATGCTGTAGGCCGACAGAGAGGTGCAGGTCTCGGTGGCGGTCACGACGAAAGAGAACAAACGCTCAACCAGCTCCTTGTTGAGATGGACGGTTTTGGCGTTAATGAGGGCGTAATCGTGATTGCAGCAACAAACCGCCCTGATATTTTGGACAGTGCTCTTCTCAGACCTGGCCGTTTTGATCGTCAGGTACTTGTTGATACACCCGATGTAAAGGGCAGAGAAGAGATTCTCAAAGTCCACGCAAAAGGCAAGCCCCTTGCCGACGATGTACGTCTTGACGTCCTTGCAAAGACCACTGTGGGCTTTACCGGTGCCGACCTTGAAAACCTTATGAACGAGGCCGCTCTTCGTGCCGCAAAGAACGGTGCAAAGCAGATAAACATGTTTGACCTTGAAGAATCTATAATGAAGGTCATTGCAGGTCCGGAAAAGAAAACACGTATCGTAACCGAGAAGGAACGCAACCTCACCGCATATCACGAGGCGGGTCACGCAGTTGTTTCCAAGCTGCTCCCAACTCAGGACAGAGTCCACCAGATTTCAATTATTCCCAGAGGCAGAGCAGGTGGTTACACCTTGTCTCTCCCCAAGGAAGATGTTTCCTATACATCAAAGACAGAAATGCTTGAAGAAATAGTTTCGCTTTTAGGTGGACGTGTAGCTGAGAAATTGTTCCTTGGTGATATAAGCACAGGCGCATCAAATGACATTGAAAGAGCTACCGCCATCGCAAAAAATATGATTATAAAATACGGCATGAGCGACACCCTTGGCACACGCAGTTTCGGCAGCAGCAATGATGAAGTTTTCATCGGCCGTGACTTTGGTCACACCAAGGATTACAGTGAGGACGTTGCATCAAAAATCGACGCCGAAATCAAACGCATCATCGACGAATGTTATGCACGGTGTTCTGACATTTTGTCCGAGCACTCAAGCAAGGTAAAAGCAACCGCAGAACTTCTTCTTGAAAAAGAAAAGGTAGACGCTGATGAATTTGAGGCACTTTTCGGCGATGTCCCAAAAGTATCAGAGGAAAATCAAGTAGCTGCAGATACCCAACCCAACGAACAATAATTCAAGAATCAAAACGAGAAATCTGTGTTATATACGGATTTCTCGTTTAATCTGTCATCTAAAGAGAGGTTTTTTCAATGTCAAACAACAACGCAAAACAATTGGGCGAGGACTCCATAATCAAATTGCTCTGGAAGTTTTCTTCACCTGCAATCGTAGGAATGATAGTAAACGCCATTTATAACATAGTAGACCGTATTTTTGTAGGACAAGCTGTGGGAGATAAAGCATTAGCAGCCCTCTCATTTTCATTTCCCTTTATGACTGCCATCATGGCAGCGGCTATGCTGGTAGGTCTTGGCGGCACATCTTTGGTTGCTATCAGCCTTGGCGAGGGCAATCGCGAAAAAGCGTCAAACATCTTGAACAATGTATTCTTCTTTGCCATTGGCCTTGAATTTGTTGTCTCGGTTTGCGGCTACATATTCCTGAAACCCCTGCTCCGTATGTTCGGTACACCTGATGGTGCAATCATGGACTATGCCACAGAATATATGAACATCGTGCTGGCAGGCTCTATCTTTCAGGGCATAGGCTTTTCTCTCAACGCTATCATCCGTTCAGAAGGCAACCCAAAAATGGCAATGGTAACCATGCTTGCCGGTGCAATAACCAACATCATCTTCGACTGGGTATTTACCATGGTGATACGCCTTGGTGTTGCTGGTGCAGCAATTGCTACTGTTATGGGGCAATTTGCCACAATGATTACCGTATTACTCTACTTCACCAAAAAAAGTTCCATCAAGCTTAATCTCAAAAATTACAAGCCTGACTTTTCTCTGGTGTCAAAAATCATGTTCATCGGCCTTTCACCTGCCCTTGTACAGCTTGCCATGGCAACAGTGAATATCATATACAACAATCTGCTTATGAAATACGGCGGGGATATATCTGTTTCCGCATTCTCGGTATACAACAGTGCAATGACCATTGCATTTATGCCCATTTTCGGCATAAACCAAGGTGTCCAACCCATTGTTGGCTACAATTACGGTGCAAGAAAATATGACCGTGTCCGCAAAACTATGAAATATGGCGTCATTGCTGCCACTACCTTTGTAACTTTTTGTTTTATATTGATTCAGTCATTTCCCGAACAAATTGTTCGTGCCTTTAACTCCTCTCCCGACCTCATACGTCTTGGAACTCAGGCACTCCGCACCAACACACTGGCATTTCCCGTGGTTGGTGTGCAAATCATATTTTCAAACTACTTTCAGTATATAAATAAGCCAAAGGCATCCACATTCTTAAGTCTGTCACGTCAATGCCTGTTTCTGATACCGTCCCTGTTTATTCTTTCATCAATTTTTCATCTTGACGGCGTTTTCTATGCACAACCGGTATCCGACTTCCTGGCAGCAACTACCTCAGTTATCTGGGTTGGCATATCCCTCAAAAATTTGGGAAAGAACGAAACCTCTTCCCCCACAAAGGAATGATAGATATGAACAAGGAACTACAAATCAAATGCCCTGCAAAAATCAATCTGACACTTGATGTGGTATGTCGCCGCAGCGACGGTTATCATAATCTGTCCATGATTATGCAGACAATAAACCTGTTTGATATAATTAAAATATCAGTCAGTGAATCCCACAGTCCCTGTATCAATTTGACTTGCGAAAACAAGAACGTCCCCACAGATGACAGCAATCTGATTGTCAAGGCAGCAAAGTTGTTCTTGGAAAAAAGCGGCATTTCTGCCGCAGTGGAAATAAACCTGGAGAAAAACATTCCCATAGGTGCAGGTCTGGGCGGCGGCTCATCAGATGCCGCAGGAACTCTCACCGCCCTCAACACCCTTTTTGACAACCCTTTGTCAAAAGAATGTCTTGCCGATATGGCAAAATCTTTGGGCGCAGACGTTCCGTTCTTCCTAAACGGCGGTTGTATGCTGGCAGAGGGAATCGGAGAGAAGCTCTCGCCATTACCCCCTCTTGAAAACATCTTTATTGTTCTGGCAAAACCCGACATAAGTATCTCAACTGCTCACGTTTATAAATCTCTTGTCCTGGACGATTCAATTTGTCACCCTGACATAAAATCAGCAATGGACGCACTTTACCAACAAGACGTGGACAAGTTGGCATCGGTGGCAGGCAATGTCCTGGAATCTGTGGTTTTGAAAGAACACCCTTTAATACAAGAATATAAATCCATCATGAAGAATTTGGGTGCTGCCTATTCCCTTATGAGTGGCAGCGGTTCATCGGTTTT
This sequence comes from Clostridia bacterium, assembly GCA_045532055.1. Taxonomy (GTDB): domain Bacteria; phylum Bacillota; class Clostridia; order Monoglobales; family Monoglobaceae; genus SIG440. The sequence continues at coordinate 50,653 of JAZSFF010000009.1, read as the reverse complement.
TGGGGTTTTTAAGGATAAGCTTTCAGCAGAAAAAGCACTACGAAAATTTCTTTTAATCACCCCTACAGCATATATAGTTTAAAAAACAAGAAGGACTGTATCCTCGGATACAGTCCTTCTTTATACATATAGATACAGCTACTTCTTTGTATATCCACCTTTTATCATAACAATTATGTCATTATTTGCTTTTATTCCTCTGCCATCACTTACCGGAACAATAAGCAAATGATTGGAGGGCATGGGTGTTCCGTGAGCAAGGTCATACCCCGCAGTTGTGTCTGCTATGCCGCCTTTCTCTGTGGCAATTACTGTAGCAGAACCCATTCTGAGTATAAGCTCCGTTCCGGCTGAACAGATTATTTCGTCGCCAACAGAAGCCTCCACAACAGCAAAACTTGCGGCTTCACCATTTCCACCGCCACTGTTTCCCAATCCTGCAATACGGCTTTCCACATACTGCTCTATCTTGGGCATCAGCACATCATCAATATATGACTTGGAAATAAGCGGGTCTCCCTCTGTCCCCGGGTCTGCCAACACAACAGTAAACATAAGGCAAACCCCCAAAAGTGCCGCCACCGCTTTGATTTTAAATCTGTTCTTTTTCATTTTTGTTCCCTCCAAACCAATGTTCCAAAATTTCTATACCAGTCCAAAACTTATCTCCAGTGCCTCGTTGACCCTTGTCATAAGTTCATCATCCAGATGTCCTATTTTTTCTTTAAGTCTTCTTTTATCTATGGTCCTGATTTGCTCTGCCAGCACAACAGAATCCTTGGACAACCCATACTCATTGGCATCAAGCTCAATATGTGTGGGCATTTTTGCCTTGTTAATCTGTGAAGTAATGGCCGTTGCAATCACTGTGGGACTGTACTTGTTGCCTATATCGTTCTGGATAATAAGCACCGGTCTCACCCCGCCCTGTTCAGAACCAACCACAGGGCTTAAATCAGCATAATAAATATCGCCTCTTTTAATTATCACAATTATTCACGCTCCGCAAGATTTTGTTCGGCAAGACAGAGTGCATCATTGTCAGATGTCACCGACTCCTCCGCCAAACTCAAATTGATACGGGACATTTCCTTGTAGCCGTCAATCAAACTGTTATATACCTCGCTGTCCGGACCTGACAATACAAAAATATCTTCTTTGGCTTTGCAATTTCCGTCCATCTCAGCAATCCCCCTATCAACTTCACTTACATTATACGCAGCATAACCTGTCTGGGATAATCCGTAAATACCTCATGCAAAACCTATGTAGAGTATTCAATCGTTTTACCCACAGATACCATTATTTTTTATGATTTTGCCGTTTTTAATATAAACGCGGGGGACTCGTCTTCCTACAGCACATGTAACTTCATAGTTGATTGTACCCAGCTTTTCAGCAATGTCATCCACCGTAACGCATTGGTCTCCTTCACCGCCGAACAAGGTAACTTCGTCACCGACATTTATATTATTAACCTTTGTAACATCAATCATACATTGGTCCATGCAAATTCTTCCTATTTGACTGACTTTTTCTCCGCAAATAAGCATTTCAGTATTATTGGACAAATTCCGTGAATACCCGTCTGCATATCCCACAGACACCGTAGCAACAGTCAACGGCCTGTCCGATGTATATGTTCCGCCATAACTAAAGGCTGTGCCCGAATTTACTCTTTTCATATGGCTTATACGGGATTTAAAAGTCATAGCGGGTGCGAGTCTTATACACTGTCGGTCAAATTCCTTTGACGGATACATTCCATAAATCATAATTCCCGTCCTGACCATATCAAGCTGCATATGAGGGAATTTCACCATCGCAGCACTGTTGCAGGCATGCTTAACCGGAATTTCAATCCCTTTTTTCTTCAATTCTTCTATACATTTTACAAACCTGTTGTATTGCATAACCGTATACTCTTCATTTTCAGAATCCGCCGTTGCAAAATGTGTAAATATTCCATCAATTTTAATCCCAGGCAACCTTGAAATTTCCGCAATATCATGGCATGTTTTTTCCAGATTCTCCTGGTTATCTACCAAAAAGCCAATTCGTGACATTCCTGTATCAATCTTTATATGCACATTTGCGGTCTTTCCCATTCTGACAGCAGTTGCGGAAAACTTTTCTGCAAATACCACATCTGAAACCGCAGGCATAATATCTAATTCAATAATATTCTCAATATCTTCTTCGAAGGAGTTCCCCAACAAGAGAATGGGAACGCAAAATCCTGCTTCTCTCAGTTCCTCAGCCTCGTCAACCAGTGCAACCCCAAGGCAATCCGCCCCATTTTCCAAAACAGTCTGTGCAATTTCCACAACACCATGTCCATAAGCATTTGCTTTTACAATACCCATGAGATGCACACCTGGTTTAAGGTGCTTTTTTATTTCCCTGACGTTCTGTCCAACAGCATCAAGGTCAATTTCCACCCATGTCCTGTTTTTTCCACTCATTTCACCAATCTCCCAATCATCTGAATTCACTCTCATCAATCTGGCAGTCTCTTGAAAACTCCTTAAATTCCACCTTTGTCACAAGCTCTTTGTTTATATCATATGTCTCCATCCTGACAGGCAAAAATGTCTTGTTGTCAACCCATAACTTCTCCATAAACTGCTTTTCATTCTTGCCACTTAAGTAACACTCCAACACAGTCATTCCGCCATCTGAATTTTTTGAAACATTCACTGCTGTTTCTTCACTCTTAAAATACTCCTCAAAAAAGTCATTGACAAACAAAGTCCCGTGTGCAAGCCCTGACCAACCCATTATTTCTTCATTATGCCCAAACCCTGATTTTATTACAAATTCTCCGTTTTTACAGACATAACCGCTCCCTGCAATTTCCACAGGTTCCATAACTTCCAGCAAAAACTCATCAGGTGCCGAAAAAAATTGTTTGACCAGATATACATTTTCTGTTCTCTCGTTGACCACAGTAACTTCCGCTACCGCACGAAAAGTCTCCATATTATTGTATCTTTTGTAAATTTCCTTATAAACATCATGCCCGTCAGAATCACAGGCACCAAGGCTAATCATCAGTACAAAAGCCGCAACTGCCGCCACGAACTTTTTCATCAATCCGCCTCTTTTCATATATTAAAATTTACATTATTCTATCTCTGTTTTAATAGCCAACGGGAGCATCTCCACCACATCCGTGGCAATCATTCCGTGAATGCCTTTTTCATCCCTTGCAATATCCCCTGCTTTTCCGTGGATATAAGCACCAAGCACCGCAGCATCAAAGGCACAAAGTCCCTGCCCCGCAAAAGAGGCAATCACCCCCGCAAGCACATCGCCCATGCCGCCTGTTGCCATTCCACAGTTGCCGGTGGGGTTAACCCTGACTTCACCTGTGCTGTCTGCAATCACTGTATCCTTGCCCTTGAGAACAACAGTAATACCATATCTTTTGGCAAATTCCACCGCTACAGCCTCACGGTTCTTCTGTATATTCTCAACAGCCCTCTTTGTAAGCCGGCACATCTCCCCGGGATGAGGCGTAATTATAATTTTGCCTGCTGCACATTTGAGCATATCGCAATTTTTGCTTAGGGCATTAAGTCCATCCGCATCAATTACCAAAACACCGCGATAACTACGTATCAGTTCTGTCAAAATTTCATGTATGTCAGCATTCTTTCCTAATCCTGGTCCAAAAACAATGGCATCTGCCTCATATGCAGAGTTCAGTATTTTTTTCATCGCCCTGCTTGATACAATTCCATCCTTTTCTTCCAGCCCAAGAGTCATTGCCTCCACAAGATGTCCCGCAACAATATGCCGTTCCGACTCGGGAGTTCCAACTGTCACCAGTCCGCTGCCGCACCGGAGTGCACCCTTAGCCGCAAGCACTGCAGCACCTGTCATTCCGCGACTGCCCGCCACAATAAACACTCTACCGCAGCTACCCTTATGGGCATCATCTCTTCGCTTGGGAATAAGTTTTTCCATTTCCTCGTTCTGTCCCGCATCTGCACACTGCTGTATTCCGCAAACAACAGCCACAGCATGGGTTTTGTCATGGGATATGCTCAACGTCACACCCTGAGGCTTGTTGTCAGAAACAATAAACGGCGCCCCTTTGTCTTCATGTTCAACCGAAATCCGAGAAAGTTCAAGACCTCTTATACCTGTTTTTTTATACTTCGCAAAGGCCTCCTTGGCAGCATAAAACCCTGCCAAAATCTCAAATCTTTCACCGTTTTTCTTGAAATATTCAATTTCACTCTCCGAAAAAACTCTGTTCAAAAACTTCTTGTTTTTTTCTACAGCTTTCTGTATTCGGGAAATTTCAATTATATCAATACCGCACGCCATCATGACTATACTATTTTTTTAGGAGCCATCTTTTCAATCAGCTCAACAATCTTTTGGGTGGGGCTGAAAATAAGCATCTTTTTTACGCTGTTTTCAAAATATACCGCAAAGAAACAATCTTCTGCAGCCTTATCCTCACATGCATAAATCTTTTTTACAGAAACATCTGTCAAGAACTTTTGATATTCATGGCCGTTAAAACCCTTGTACCCGAAGGCTTCTATTCTTTTTATATCAACTGTTGTCAGCCTCTTTCTCTTTTTGCGGTTGATGATTTTGTCCACATCAATTTCATGGCTAACCAGAGAGTACTCATACTCCAAATTTAGGGATGTTGCCATCCAATACGCCCCGTAATATCCCAAAATAACCAATAAAAACAAACCTGAGCCAAACTGTGGTGCCATTGGCAAAACAACCCCAAGAACAATCGCAGCAATAACAGTTGCAGCCAAAACCAAGCCTAAAACCTTGATAATATCCGAAAAAGTCTTTCTTTTTCTTACAATTTCCTCAACAAAAATATCCATTTCATCTTTCCTCCATGATATGTGTCACAAACACAAATCATTCTTTCTTCCCTGAGTGGGGAGTATGGAACCATTCCTTGTCATCCTTTGCAAGTATGCCTGCAATCCCTATAGGTATCCACGTCACCAGATATACAATAAATCCCCATGCATTTTTAACAATATTTCTATCCAACTTTTTATCATTGTACAGAGCCGCCAACATCACAAAGGCATTTCCCCATACAAAAATCGTAATCAACAACATCTTCCATGGTTGCATCCAGATTTCACAAAAGAGCTGATACCACAATGATGAACTATCTGCAAAGAGCAGCATCAGATATACACCGCCAAAGAACACAAGTGTAAACGGATATAATGTGTCACTCCAGAAATTCATCAGCATATGAAATGCCGTAGCCGACTTTTGACCAATACCTTTTTTAACAAGCGGTTTAACATAATTGGATGCCACATCGGCAAGTCCCTGCATCCAACGTTTTCTCTGTCGTACTGATGTCATAAGATGCTTTGGTTTTTCGTCATAAACCACAGCCTTGTGTGCCCAGCCAACCTTTATGTCATTAAGTGCAAGTTTAAGGGTGAACTCCGTGTCCTCCGCAAGGCAGGTCGCCCCCCAACCATATTCTTTGATTAGTTCTGTCTCAACAGCAAATCCCGTTCCGCCCAGACGGCAACCCAAATCAAGATTTCCTCTTGAGAGCTGAGACAATCTGTTGTTCAGCCAATACCACAGAGAATATGAAAATGTAAGCCATGAATCTGTTGGATTTTTGCTGTCCAGATATCCCTGAACCGCTCTGTAGCCCTCATTTATCTTGTTGTTCATATGGATGAGAAAATCTTGCCCTACCAAATTGTCAGCATCAAACACACATATATATTCAAAGTTCTCCTCCATGGCAAAGATACGTTCAAAGGCAAACTCCATAGCAAACCCCTTGCCACGCTTTGACCTGTCAAACCGTTCAAACACCACAGCACCCATATCCCGTGCAATTTCTGCAGTATTGTCATCACAGTTGTCAGCAACCACAAAAACCTGAAATTTATCCCGGGGATAATCAAGACCTTTGAGATTCTTCACCAATTCTCCCACAACACTTTTCTCATTGTGGGCTGCCACCAACAACGCAAAGGTATGCTCTTTATTTTCTTTTCGTTCTTTGCCTGATACAGTCAGGGAAAACAACGCAATGCTGAAATAATAGCATCCTATAAGAAACAACCCTGACTGAAGTATGTCAATCAATATTTTTAAGAACAATTAAGGTTCCACCTTCCAAAATTCATGTATATATTGATGTACTAATATAATTATTCACCTGAGCGCATAATATACTTATTGTAACATTCTTCGTATATTATACATTATGTGACAAATAATTTCAATAGATTTTACAAAGTTTTTGTTTCCAATCCGCAGTATGACAAACACCCCTGTCTTTTATTTCTCATATATTAATTATTAGAACCTGAGTTCCTGTTGTTTTCATTTAAGAAAATTTCAATATTTTGAAGAAATTGCTTTACTACTGGGGAACTTTGGTGTATAATGTATAAAGAAAAATTGTGAGGTTTTATATATGGGATTTTTTAAAACTTTAAGTGAAGAAATAACTCTGGTGTTTGAACGTGACCCTGCCGCAAGAAGCAGAGTACAGGTTCTTCTCCTTTACCCAGGCGTGAAGGCAATCCTGAGTTACAGACTGGCTCATAAATTACACAACAAAGGTCATTATTTTCTTGCAGACTGGATTTCCAAACGTGCCCGCCACAAAACAGGAATCGAGATTCATCCTGCCGCACAGATTGGCAAGGGTCTGTTCATTGACCATGGCATGGGTGTTGTTATAGGTGAGACCACTATTATAGGTGACAACTGCACCATATATCAGGGTGTGACTCTTGGAGGTACAGGCAAAGACAAAGGCAAACGTCACCCAACCATAGGCAACAATGTCACAATCGGCAGCGGAGCCAAGGTTTTAGGACCATTTACCGTAGGTGACAACAGCAAGATTGCAGCCAACGCAGTTGTTCTCAACGAAATCCCGCCCAACAGCACTTGCGTTGGTGTTCCTGCACACATAGTAAAACGTGACAATGTCAAAGTTGCTCCTGCAAAGATAGATTTGGACCAGATTCATATTCCGGACCCGGTTTCCATGGAGCTTTGCAAATTGCGTGTTGATATTGAAAAGTTAAAGAAATTGGCAGAACCAAATGACTAAACACACCCCCATAGAAAGGACGACACATAAATGAAAGTTTTTAACACATTAAACCGAAAAAAAGAGGAGTTTGTTCCCGTTGAAAAGGGTGTTGTAAGGATGTATTCCTGCGGCCCTACTGTATACAACTATTTCCACATAGGCAACGCCCGCCCTTTCATCATTTTTGATACCCTTAGGAGATATCTTGAATACAGCGGCAACACTGTATATTTTGTGCAGAACTTCACCGACATAGATGACAAAATGATAAACAAAGCAAACGAGCTTGGCATAACAGTCAAGGAACTTGCAGACCAGTACATCGCAGAATATTTCAAGGATGCCGACGGTCTTGGTATCAAGCGTGCAACCGTTCATCCAAGGGCAACCGACAACATAGACGCCATCATCGAAATAGTGAAAGACCTTGAAGACAAGGGCTATGCATACAACGTAGATGGCGACGTATATTTTGCGGCTAAAAAATTCAAAGAATACGGCAAGCTTTCACACCAGCCTCTTGAGGATTTGGAAAGCGGTGCACGAATCAATATAAACGAAGACAAAAACGACCCTATGGACTTCGCTCTATGGAAGAAACAGAAACCAGGCGAACCCGCATGGGAGAGCCCCTGGGGCATGGGCCGTCCCGGCTGGCATATTGAATGCAGTGCCATGGCAAACAAATTTTTGGCAAAAACAATTGATATTCACAGTGGTGGACAGGACCTTATCTTCCCCCACCACGAAAACGAAATTGCACAGAGCGAATGTGCTCATGGTGTAACCTTTGCAAACTACTGGATGCACAACGGCTACATCAACATCGACAACAAAAAGATGTCAAAATCCCTGGGCAACTTCTTCACTGTTCGTGAAATAGCAGAAGAGTTTGATTATGAGGTTATCCGTTTCTTCATGCTGTCTGCTCATTACAGAAGTCCCATCAACTTCAGCAAAACTTTGATGGAATCCTCAAAATCTGCCCTTGACAGAATTTACAACTGCCTTGATGACCTGAAATTCTTTGCAAAGAACGCTGACTCACGCACAGATTTAACCCCTAATGAGACCTCTTTCAAAGAAACCCTTGTTTCACTCAAAGAAAAATATATCGCAGCTATGGATGATGACCTCAATACCGCAGATGCAATTTCCGTTTTGTTTGAGATTGTATCCGAGGCAAACAAAAACATCACATCAACCAGCGGTTTCTCAAAAGAAATAATTACATTTACCATTGATTTGCTTCTTGAATTAGGCGGTGTTTTAGGTTTGCTCCAAAATTCCAAGGAAGACAGCATCGACTCAGAAGTTGCTGCAATTCTTGATGAGCGCGCAGCAGCACGTGCCGAAAAGAACTGGGCAAAATCCGACGAACTCCGCGACAAACTCCGTGAAATGGGCATAATAGTAAAAGATACACCCCAGGGTCAGCAAATCACAAAAGCCTAAAATCTTCGCTGAAAGGTACTTTTTCCATGCTTGATTCATTTACCAAAGAATTTCATCTGGGAGAAAACTTTTCTCCCAAACAATATTCACCTCTGACTTTGGCGTACATCGGCGACTGCGTATATGAGCTCTTTGTCAGGACATATCTGCTACGTGATACAAACCTCCCTGTAAACCGTCTGCATAAAGAGGCAATTTCCTTTGTAAACGCAAAGGCACAGTCAGATTTGTATCAAAAGATAAAGGACAAGCTGACAGAGGAAGAAATGCAAGTGTATAAAAGGGGCAGGAACACCAACTCCCACCCCCCAAAGAACGCAAATCTTGTGGACTACAAGTCCGCCACAGGTGTTGAAGCACTCATAGGCTACCTTTATCTCACTGGTCAAAGCGCCAGAATTACCGAGCTTTTAAAACCTTTGACCGAATAGTTTCAGCGGCATTTTTACATATTTTCTTTAGAATTTGAGGAGATGAGTAAAAATGCTTGAAAAATTAAAAAAATACTTTACAATTTTGTTGGGCACGTTTATTGTTGCAATGTCCCTGGATTTGTTTCTTGTGCCTGCGGATATTGCCCCCGGTGGTCTGAGCGGCGTTTCAATAATCCTTCATCATCTGACAAATATCCCTGTGGGTATTTCCATACTGGTGCTTAATATACCAATTTTTTTGTGGGGGCTACGAAATTTCAGTCTGTCGTTTATGCTTTCATCTCTTTTAGGAATGTTTGCCTTGTCCGCATTCACCGATGCTTTTGCTTTTTTAAAGCCCGTCACATCCGATATACTGCTGTCTGCCATTTATGGAGGAGCACTTATGGGATTGGGTCTGGGACTGGTTTTTCAGGCAGGTTCTACAACGGGTGGCACCGACATTGCCGCACAGATTCTCAAAAAGCACTTCCCTTCCGTATCAGTAGGACGTTTTGTGCTGATAATAGATGCTTTCATCGTTCTGCTGGCAGGGCTTGTCTTTGGTCGTTGGGAAGTCATTCTCTACTCAGCAGCAGCCCTCTATATCTGCTCATATATTATCGATTTGCTTGTGGAGGGAATTGATTTTGCAAAGGTTGCATATATAATCTCGGATACCCCTGAAGAGATTTCTGCTCATATATCCGAAACTCTGGAGCGTGGCACAACAGCACTCCATGCATCTTCCCACTACAGCGGGGCAAACAAAACAGTTATTATGTGCGTGGTAAAAAAATATGAAATAACAAAACTTAAGAAAATAATCAAACTCGTTGACAAGAATGCTTTCGTTATCCTGTCTGATACCAGAGAGGTTTTGGGCAACGGTTTCAGAAACCATTGATTGTCTTAGAAGTTTTACAAATACAAATTTAAAAACGGAGGCTTTAATCAAATGAACAACAAAACAACAGAATTAAAACTTTCCGCAGCCAATATCCGCAAATTGATTCTCGAAGCGGTAAACAGTGCCAAATCAGGTCACCCCGGCGGTTCATTGTCTGCAGCAGATATCCTGACATATCTTTATATGTCCGAAATGAATATTGACCCCCAAAACCCAACAGACCCTGACCGTGATAGGTTTGTCCTTTCAAAAGGCCATGCATCACCAGCACTTTACGGCACATTGGCGGAATGTGGTTTCATCCCTAAATCCGACATTTCTACCTTTCGTAATGCCGAAAGCTATCTTCAGGGACATCCTGATGCAAAGGGCGTTCCCGGCGTAGATATGTCCACAGGTTCTCTTGGTCAGGGTATCAGCGCTGCATGCGGAATGGCTCTGGCAGGAAAGCTTGACAACAAAAACTATCGTGTTTATTCAATTTTAGGCGACGGCGAATGTGAAGAAGGTCAGGTATGGGAGGCTGCAATGTTTGCGGCTCACTACAAGCTTGACAACCTCACCGTTTTCCTTGACTTCAACGGTCTCCAGATTGACGGCGATATCCGTGACGTTATGAATCCCACACCCTTTGACAAAAAATTTGAGGCATTCAACTGGAACGTAATCACCATTGACGGACATGACTTTGACCAGATAGAAAAATCCATTGATGCAGCAAAGGCTTGCAAAGGCAAACCCACAATCATCATTGCAAACACAATTAAGGGCAAAGGCGTATCATTTATGGAGAATCAAGCCGGCTGGCACGGAAATGCTCCATCTGATGAACAGTATGATATGGCAATTTCAGAACTTAATGAATACATAAAAAATCTTGGAGGTGAATGCTAATGTATACAGTAGGTGAAAAGAAAGCAACCCGCGAAGCATATGGTGCAGCTTTGGCAGAATTCGGGAACGATGAAAGGCTGGTTGTTCTTGATGCCGACCTGTCAAAGTCAACCAAAACCGACTGTTTCAAAAAGCTCTACCCCGAAAGATTTATCAACGCAGGTATAGCCGAGGGTAATATGCTCTCTGTAGCAGCAGGCCTCTCAACCTGTGGCAAGGTGGTTTTTGCAAGTTCCTTTGCAATGTTCGCCGCAGGCCGTGCCTTTGAACAAATAAGAAACTCCATCGGTTACCCCAACCTCAACGTAAAAATCGGTGCAACCCACGCAGGCATTTCTGTCGGCGAAGATGGTGCAACCCACCAGTGTCTCGAGGATATTGGCATAATGCGTACAATACCCAACATGACAATCATCAACCCTGCCGATGCCACCGAGGCTCGTCTTGCAGTAAAGGCTGCAATAGACCACAAAGGTCCTGTATACCTCCGTTTCGGTCGCCTTGCAGTTCCTACAATCTTTGACAAAAATTATAAGTTTGAAATCGGCAAAGGCGTTACACTTGCAGAGGGCAAAGACCTTACAATCATTGCAACAGGTCTTATGGTTCCTTACGCACTGGAGGCAAAAACAGTCCTTGCCGAAATGGGTATTGACGCAAGGGTTATCAACATCCATACCATAAAGCCCATTGACGCAGACCTTATAATAAAAGCAGCAAGGGAAACCGGTGCAATTGTTACAGCAGAAGAACACAATATCATTGGTGGTCTCGGCAGTGCTGTTGCAGAGGTTCTCAGCGAGAACTGCCCCGTTCCTATGGCAAGAGTGGGTACACAAGACGTATTTGGTCGTTCCGGTGTTCCTGCAAAACTTTTTGAAATTTACGGTCTTGATACAAAAACCATTGTAGAAAAAGCAAAGGAAGTCCTTGCAAAGAAGTAGTTTTACATAATATAAAAGAAAGGGGCTTTCTTTATGAAAGTTTATAAATCGGTTACAGAACTTATCGGTTCAACCCCACTTATTGAACTTAAAAACTACAATCAGGACAACAAATTAAAGGCTACAATCCTTGCCAAGCTTGAATACTTCAATCCAGCAGGAAGCGCCAAGGACAGAATTGCAAAATCAATGCTTGAAGACGCCGAAATCTCAGGTCTTATCAATCCAAGTTCTGTGATTATTGAGCCTACCAGCGGCAACACAGGCATAGGACTTGCTGCTGTTGCAGCGTCAAAAGGTCTTCGTACCATATTCACCATGCCTGAAACAATGAGCATTGAACGCCGCAATCTTCTCTGTGCCTATGGTGCGGAAATTGTCCTCACCGACGGAAAACTTGGCATGAACGGTGCAATAAAAAAAGCAGAGGAGCTGGCAAAGGAAATCCCTGACAGCTTTATTCCATCTCAATTTGAAAATCCTGCAAACCCCAAGGCACACTATCTTACCACCGGTCCTGAAATCTGGTCGGATACTGACGGCAAGGTAGACATCTTTGTTGCCGGGGTGGGTACCGGCGGAACGATTTCGGGCACGGGCAAATACCTCAAGGAACAAAACCCCAACATAAAAATTGTTGCAGTTGAACCCAAAAATTCACCTGTTCTTTCACAAGGAACTTCAGGTCCCCACGGATTGCAAGGTATTGGGGCAGGCTTTGTTCCCAAAGCACTTGATGTTGACATAATTGACGAAATAATCACTGTAACAGAAGAGGACGCATACCATGCCAGCAAATCTGTTGCAAGGAGAGAGGGTATTTTGGTTGGCATTTCCTCCGGTGCGGCACTTTTTGCCGCTACAGAAATTGCAAAACACCCTGACTGCCAAGACAAAACCATCGTTGTTCTGTTGCCTGACACAGGCGAACGTTATATGTCAACACCTATGTTTTCAGATTAAATTAACAAACGGAAAGGATGATTTTCTATGGAAAAAACAATATCAACATGGAACGGTTTTACACGAATTGATTTTGAATTCGAGGGCCGTCCCTCAATAATGATTCTTCCCGAGGAAGACAAAAAATGCGGAAAATGGCTGTTCAAAACAGAGTACTTTGACGCATTTCCCGGTTTTGAAATTGATATGGTAAAGCGGGGTTGGTGTCTTGCTTTTATCAAAAATGTTACCCGTTGGTGTCTGGACGAAGATATTGACCTGAAAAAACGGTTTTCTGACTTTATCATAAAAGAATTTGATTTGTACGAAAAATGCGTGCCCGTTGGTATGAGCTGCGGCGGTCTTATAGGAACAAAATTTGCTGCAAAGTATCCCGAAAGAGTTTCCGCACTCTATCTTGACGCACCGGTAATCAATCTTCTGTCCTGTCCTGCTGACATGGGTGTTGGGGAAAGCGGTCTTTTTGAAGAGTTTACAAACGCAACAGGTGTGACTAAATCTCAGCTTATATGTTATCGCGAACATCCTATCGACAAGCTCCCCGACCTGATTAAAAACAATATTCCCGTAATCCTTGTTTACGGCAAAGACGACGTTGTTGTTCCATTCTGTGAGAATGGCGCCATCCTCAAAAAATACTATGAGGACCATGGCGGTACAATCGTTGCCATCGGCAAAGATAATTGCGGTCATCATCCCCACGGACTTGATGATACAACTCCCATTATCGACTTCGTTCTCAATCACGCAGACTAATTTACATACAAAAACACCCGCATTTGCGGGTGTTTTATTTTATTTTGATGTGCTTCCAAATCCACCATTTCTTATATCCTGTGTATCATCATCAACAGTGATGCCATACTCCACAAAAATCCCCTGAGCAAATGCGTCCCCACGGTTTAGTTTTACTACCTTACCCTCTTTGGAATCATTTGTTATCTTAATGAAAATATGTCCCTCATTGTCCGAATAATAATAATCACTGTCGATAATCCCAACTGTATTATTAAGTTGAAGTCTGAATTTAAATCCCAGACCGCTGCGGGGATAAACTTTCAGCACCCAACCCTCGTCAATCTTTACCCTTATGCCTGTGGGCATCTTTGCCGACTCTCCCGGAGCCAGCTCAATATCTTTTACTGCACAAAAATCATACCCGGCAGAGCCTTTGGTTGCACGTTTGGGCAATTTGATTGCCTTATATGCATCATAAATACCTGTTCCCGTATCAAAACAATCCATCCATCCCAGAGTAAATTGTTCACGGCTGACGGTTTCAAACTTTGCGATTTTCTTCATCTCAAACACGCCTCTTCAACTTTTTTTTAATATTTTAATATAACTTCCTCTAAAAGTCAACTCTCTAAAACAATTCCAAAATCCAATATATTGCAATGGGCACAAAAATCGCCAGAATATAATTCATTACTTTAAGCTTTGTTATCTTCAGCATATTAAACGCCAACCCCACAATCAAAAGTGACCCCACACACGTCATTTCTGCAATAATCGTTTCGGTAAGTATAGGCTCCAAAACCCCTGCACACAGGGTTATTGCACCCTGATAAACAAGAACAAATACCGCAGACAACATAACACCGATTCCCATTGTGGACGCAAGGACCATGGAGGCAATTCCGTCAATAAGGGATTTTGCAAACAATGTATCGTGGTTTCCCGAAATACCGCTTTGCAGCGACCCTACAATGGTCATAGCACCCACACAAAACAGCAGACTAGCCGTGACAAACCCCTTCGATACAGACCCTTTTTCTCCTGATTTTCCCACTGCATCCTCAAGTCTGTCTCCCAGTCTACCCAGCCTTGCATCAAGGTCCAGACCCTCACCCACAAAGGCACCAATCGCCATTGACAATATGACCACCAGCACATTCTGGCACTCAAAAGCACCGCTTATGCCTATATAAAACACGCAAAGTGCCAATGCTCCCATTATCCCCGAGCTTATCTTTTCTGATATTCCCTTTTTCACAATCAATCCCACACCACTGCCCAAGATGACAGCAGCACAATTCACCCATGTACCCAGCATATCAAAACATCCTCCACTCAATTAAAAAATCATACAACCCAAATTATAAACCAGCGCGGAACATACCCATGCTGTACCAAGCTGAATGGCTACTGCTGCAAAAGTCCACTTGACCGAGCCTGTTTCTCTGTGGATTGTACCAATAGTTGCGGCACAGGGAATATAAAGCAGACAGAAAATCATCATAGAATACCCGTTTATTGCGTTGAAACCACCACCGCCAAGGATAGCAGCCAACGTTGCCATACCCTCTGCCGAGGCAATGTTTCCCACTCCATAAAGAACACTCAAACTGGAAACAACCACTTCCTTTGCCGCAATGCCTGAAATAAGTGCCACAATAATCTGCCAGTATCCCAGTCCTGCAGGTGTCATAACAGGCACCAACAATCTACCCAATCCTGCCGCAAAGCTCTGGGACATTTCATCAACCATGCCCGAAACCCCAAAATTAAGCAATGCCCACAAAACGATTGACGCCATGAATATAACCGTTCCTGCCTTTACAAGATAATCTTTCACCTTTCCCCAGACATAAATCATAACCGTTCTTCCACTGGGTATTTTATATTCAGGCAGTTCAATCAGCAGTGTATTGTCCTTTTCAGCCTTTGAAAATACCGAGAAAATTTTAGCAACCACAATCGCAACCGCAACACCAATTATGTACATAGAATATGCCGCAAGCATTGCAAATTTTCCAAAGAACATCTGGGACAGCAGCACATAAACAGGCAGCCTTGCACTGCAAGACATAAAGGGTGTCACTATAATAGTTTTGAGCCTGTCCCTGCCACTCTCCAAAGCACGTGATGCCATAATGGCAGGCACCGTACAGCCAAACCCCAAAAGCATTGGTATAAAAGCTCTTCCCGAAAGTCCAATTTTTTCCATAATTCCGTCCATAACATAGGCAACACGAGCCATATATCCACTATCTTCAAGGAATCCAAGTGCTAAAAACAGAATGCAGATATTTGGCAAAAATGTGAGTATTCCACCTACTCCTGCAATAATTCCGTCAACAATCAAAGATATCATCAATTCACTTGCACCAATTCCGGTAAGGAAACCAAAAACCATACCCGAAAACCATTCAAGCCCGTTCTCCAGATAGCCTTTCAGCCAATCCCCAACCGCAAAAGTGAAGAAAAACACCAACGCCATAATACCGATAAAAACCGGCAGTCCCCATATTCTGTGGGTAAGAACTCTGTCGATTTTATCAGTTGCCGCTTGTCTTTCGTTTTTATTCACCAAAACCTCGGATATAATCTCCTCAATGAAGTCATATCTTTGATTTATAATCTCTTCTTCATAACTTTTTTCAGCAATCCCCTGAAGGTTGATTGGATATTTTGCCAGGATTTCCTCATCCGCCTCAAGCATCTTGATTGCATGCCATCTCAGATTCTCTATTGCAGGATACTTGACGCACAACAATTCACTGATTTTGTCAATCTTGTCCTCAATCTCATCACTATACACCATGGCATACTCATCATGGTGGGAATGCTGATGGCCGCCTGCACCATGGTGGTGTTCAAGTCTGTCATCTGACCTTTCCGCATGATGCGCTGCCGCATGCATAAGGATATTCAGTCCTGTCTTTTTCCTTGCACACACTGGTACGACTGGTATTCCCAACATTTCGGGCAGTCTGTGCAGGTCAATTTCCATACCCCTTGCCGCCACAATGTCCATCATGTTAAGTGCCAACACCACAGGTTTCCCCAGTTCAATCAACTGAAGAGTAAGATACAAATTTCTCTCCAGAGACGATGCGTCAGCAACATTCACGATCACATCCACATCATCACTCAATATGTAACTTCTTGACAGCTTTTCCTCCATGGTGTATGAAGTGAGGGAGTAAGTTCCCGGCAAATCCACAAGGCCATATCTCTTGTTGTGATAAATCATTGATGCTTCTTTCTTCTCCACAGTGACCCCTGGCCAGTTGGCAACCTTGAGGTTTGCCCCAGTATACGCATTAAAAAGGGTTGTTTTTCCACAGTTGGGGTTTCCTGCAAAAACAATATTAACTACCCCGCTCATAAAACACACTCCTCTTTCTTTGCCGTTTCATCCTGCAGAACGCAATCTTTCTCTACAACTTCAATACCCTCGGCAAACTTCTTGCCAATAGCAAATCTGGTGCCCCTAACCTTTATAATCTTGGTCCCTGACCTCTTTGAATTGACAATCTCTACACTGGAATTTATGGTCATACCCAATATTTCCAGTCTTCTCTTTACTTCAAGTCCCAACCCTATTTCTTTTACAACGTAGGTCTTCCCCACTACACAATCACTAATTCTCATTTTTTGTAGCCTCACCACAGTTTCCTATTTTCTTTACAAACTCCACAAAATCCCTTGTGGAATTGGGTTTGCCAAGCTCTGATACAATTTCTTTCATGTTCCTGAGTCTTGCAGTATTGCTGAACATCTGATAAACCGCCTCGTCCACAGGGAAGGTACTGCTGACCTTAAACGCCGCACCATTGTTAAGCAAAAACTCAACATTTCTGTCTTCCTGACCAGGTATGGGGTTTGCCATAATTATTGGCAGTCCCTTTGCCAAAGCCTCACTTGTAGTAAGTCCCCCCGGCTTTGTTATAATACAATCGGCCGCATCCATAAACAAATCTACCTGGTCACTGAAACCAAAGTTGTAGACTTTGTGATGGAAATTCATGTTTGCAATCTTTCTCTTAAGCCTTTCATTATATCCACAGACTGACACAATCTGAAAATCCAAATCCGACATATCAAGTTTTTTCAGCATGGATCCTATTTTGCCATAACCCATGCTGCCACTCATAACAAGAATGGTCCTCGTATCCTCAAGCCCAAGAATTGCTCTGGCCTCAGTTTTGTCAACCCTTTTTGCAAACTTGGGATTTATGGGGATTCCAATTGGCACAAGCTCGTCCCTGACAATCCCCTTTTTTTCGGCCTGGTTGGCAAGAAGTTCCGTAGCGGCAACATAATAATCCATTGACGTATCTTCCCAATAGGGATGAATTGTAAAGTCTGTCACAATTCCTACAGTTTTTATGTTTCCGTCAATCTTGTTTGCAACATAACTGACCAGAATTGCCGCAAAAACATGTGTGCATATAATAATATCTGGCTTATATTCCTCAACAAATTTTATAAGTTTCTTTGCCAGAATACTGTTTGTAATCTTTATAAACCTGCTTTCTCCATTTTCTGGCTCACGTTTTTCGCAAAGTCTGTAAACCTTGCCATAAACCTTGGGGATTCTCTTAGTAGACACAAGATATCCTTGTGAAATTGTCTCCTTAAGCACAGGTGTAATATATTCAAGCGCATCTATACTCAACGTTTCAATGTCAGCCTCTTTGAGATGCTGGCACAAAACACTTGCAACCTGATTATGTCCCTGACCTGCAGTTACTGTAAAAATCAAAGCACGCATAATCTAATCCTCCTTGTCTACATAGAAACCAGTTCTCCACATTCCAAAAAATAAAGATAGCATTCGTCCACCGGTTTTTTCAATATCTCACCCAGCGCCTTCTTATAATACTTCATCTGTGTTGCGTATCTCTTCTTGGCAACCAAAGCCGCACCCTCTTTGCTCACTCTGTCTGTCTTGAAATCCAAAAGCACCACCGTTCCATCACTCTCGACAAAGAAACAGTCCATGGTTCCCTGCAAAAGAATTGTTTCCAAGGACCCATTTTCATAAATCTCGTCAGCACTTGCCTGAGTGTAGAAACTGAACTCATTTTCTCTCCGCACAGCTTCCTTCAAGCGTTGTCCCATAGGCCCTGCAAAGAATTCTGCCACTTTTTTGCAATCAACAGCATCACCCTGTAGCCTACTGATGATTTTCTTCTCAACCATTTTCTCCACAAAGGCCTCAACATCATCTGCTGTGTTTATCTTCCTGGGGTCTGCCATCTGCATGACAAAATGCACCACAGTACCTCTTTCAGCACCCTTTACCTCATCCAAACCTATCATATCAGATATCTTGAGTTCCTCAAGCAATGGTACAAATTCACCGTCATCCGTCTGCATCCGCTTTACCTCGCTGACCGACAGTTTGATGGGCATTTCCCCCAATTCTTTATACTTATATTCAAATTCAAGTCTCTTTTGTACTTCCTCTGCAGCATCTTGACACTTTTCAAAATTTCTGACCTCTTCCGGTTCCTGCCTTGTCAAAACTTCCGTAATTTCATATGGATTTTTATAAAGATAAACCTTAATCCCAAAATCCGTGTCACGATTTGCCACCGTATCAGGGATATCGCAATACTCTCTCAAAATGTTTCCATCAGGATGTGACATAACTGCCGCTGTCAACCATTCCCTGTATGATGACGCTCCCCTTATATATCCATGTGCAGCATGAAACTCTGCATTCCAAACAGGTGATTTCCATACCTTTTCGCTGGATTTAAATGTTGAAGTAAGTATCAATTTTTCACGGGCACGGGTAAGTGCCACATAAAGAAGCCTCATTTCCTCGGACACCATGTCCTGTTTTAACTGATATCCCACCAGAGTTTTAGGCAAAGACGAATATCTGACACGCAAATGTGTGTCCGCATATTCAGCACCAAGTCCCCCCTGCTCGTCCCATATAATACTTTTTGATGCATCAGTAATATTAAATTTATGTGCCGTATCCGCCAGTATAACAACTGGGAACTCAAGCCCCTTGGATTTATGAATACTCATAATCTGCACAACGTCTTCGCTGTCACCAAAGGCCTTGGCAGGCGTCATATCTCCGCCCTCTTCACGCATGGTATCAATGTAATTCATAAAACCAAAAAGCCCACTCATCTTGGTGCTTTCAAATTCAGCAGCACGCTCCATCAACAGTCTGAGGTTTGCCTGACGTTCTCTGCCATGGTCAAGAGAACCAACATAAGCATAATAACCATAGTCATAGTATATGCTGCGAATCAGCCTGTCAATACCTGCCCACTCTGCCATTTGCCGAAGAGTTTCAAACTCTGCCACAAATTCCGCCGCCAAATCATTGCCATTCTCTGCTGCAAAAACCAAAGCCTCAAAAAAACAACCGTCTCGTTTTTCCCCTCTGATATCGGCAAGGGTTTCGGCATCAAACCTCCACATGGGCGACCTCAAAGTTGCAATCAAAGGTATATCCTGACGGGGATTATCAATAATCTGCAAAAAAGCCAGAACCGTCTGAACCTCCAATGCCCCCAAATAACTGCGTCCTACCTCTGTATAAACGGGAATCCCCGACTCTTCAAACACTTTTTCAAATACCGGTGCCGTCTTTTTTGTGTTTCGCATAAGAACAACAATATCCCGATATTTTGCCGGTCTCACCGCACCCAAATCCTTGTCAAAGACCGGCATTTTCTTTTCAATAATATCACAAATACGCATTGCGGCAACTTTCGCCTCAAGCTCTGTTTTGTCAAACAATTCTTTCTCATCGGCATTGTCCTCCGACTCCGCCTCCTGACAAATCATATGAAACTCTGTATCATAAATTCCTTTGTCCTCAAGTTCCGGATAGTCCGCACCACGCACCAGATACTCTTCTTCTGTATAATCTATGTCCCCAACAATCCGTGACATGACGCAACGGAACACAAAATTAACTGTATCCACCACGTTTCGGCGGCTTCTGAAGTTTTTAAACAACCGTATCAGATGTCCCGAAGTTCCATCACAGCCATAAAGGTCATATTTATCCGAAAACAGTTTAGGCACAGCATTCCTGAATTTATAGATGCTCTGTTTCAGGTCCCCTACCATAAAAATATTGCTGTCATCCCTTGAGACTGTGCGGAATATAAGGTCCTGAATATTGTTGGTGTCCTGATATTCGTCCACCAGAATGTGTTTGTACTTCTTTTTCAGGTTCTCCGCAACCTCTGTTATTTCACCTTTCTTTGTAACCAAAAGGTTCAATGCCTCATGCTCCAAATCATTGAAATCAAGAAAACTCTTTGCCCTCTTTTTTCTTGTGTAGCATCTGTCCAGCATCAACACAATGTTTTTCAGGGTTCTTAAGACGGGATAACTTAAAGCTATTCTTTCAACAGCCGCTTCCTCAGTCAAGGCAAAACACTCTTTCAGCTCTGCAATATTCTTTTTTGCTGACTCTCTCAGTGCCTTTACTCTCTCCTGCCCCCTGACAATATGCTCCTCGGCATTACGCTTTCCGGGCTTCATTCTCTCAAATTCAAAACCGTCAATGGCAGCTTTGACAGAGGAATAATCACCCATCTTAATATGGTCAAAAGTTCTCTTTATATTTTCTCTCTCGTCCTCAAAAAAGGCTCCATAGGGGTGCTCATATGTAAGGTTGTTTTCTATCTCATGGTCAATCATTTCATATGCAGAAAAAATTTCGTCTTTGGCTTCTTCTACAATTCTTTCAAGCTGTGACCTCCACCACTCACCTGCAATTTCCTTCTGTTTTGCCGTCTGCCGATAGGGTCTCACCGCCTCATTAAGCCACCTTGCAGGATACGCCATGCTCCGGCTGAAATCATGCAGACCCAGAACAATTTCACGCAACGTACTGTCATTTTTTATCCCTCCATAACCTATCACAAGGTCTGCAAAGGATGAGTCAACATCAATTTTGCTGTAAAACCGCTCAAGCACCTCATCAAGCGACTCTTTCAGCATGATTTTATTCTCTGTCTCGGATATAATCGAAAAATCCACCGGCAAGCAAGTCAGGTGAATATTGCTTTTCAATGTATTAAGGCAAAAGGAATGAACCGTTGATATACTGGAAGAATGAATCAACAATCTCTGTTTCTGCAAATGCTGGTTTTCAGGGTCTTGCCTTAATGCAGAGGCAATTGCCTTTTTGATTTTTTCTTTCATTTCACCTGCTGCAGCTTCGGTGAAAGTGAGCACAAGCAGTTCATTAACAGACACATCGCCACTTTGGATAAGCTCAATGATACGCTGAACCAAGACTGCAGTCTTGCCCGAACCTGCAGCCGCCGCAAGAAGAATATTCTCGCCTCTGTATTCAATTGCTTCCCTTTGCTCCTGTGTCCACTTCATCTGCCCTGTCTCACCACCTAAAAAATCAATCTGCCACAACAACTTTCCCATTAAGATATTCAAGTTCCCCAGCCGGAGTCTTGAAATCAAATTCTATTTTCTTTGCTCTGAGCTGCTGAAAATCTTTCCGTCCATTCTTTTGCGCACCGTACTTCACATCCCCCTCCAAAGGGCATCCTATATGTGCAAATCCGACACGAATCTGGTGTGTTCTCCCTGTCATAAGCTGTGCCTCAACCAGACCGCCGTCACCAAGCTGTCTGTACAACGTCTCGCAATACTTGGAACCGGGAACTTCATCATCATAAAAATAAATCTTTCGTTCCTTTTCATTTTTCAGAGTATATCCCACTATTCTGCCGCTTTGTTCAAGCCTTTCGGGATTCTCCACTTTCAAAATATAAAATTTGTTTATTTCCCTTAATTTAATTTTCTCATTTATTATTCTGAGCGCCATTGCGTTCTTTGCAGCAATAACCAGACCCGATGTATTTTTGTCTATCCTGTTGCACAACGCCGGAGCAAAAGTCTGTTCTTTCTCTGGGTCATATTCACCCTTTTTAAAGAGGTATGCCTGAACATTGTCAAGCAAGCACCCATCCTCCCCGTGGCAGGAAATTCCTGACGGCTTATCTGCTATAAGTATATTTTCATCTTCATAAACCGTTTTGAGCTGAAAATCCTTTTCCAGATGCGCCGCCACAGGTTTTACATCATCAAAGAACTCGTCGTTTATATAAAGTTCAAGGATGTCCCCCTGACAAATCATATAGGAAATATCTTGTTTCTTTCCATTGACTTTTACCCGTTTTTTGCGGAGCCATTTATAAATCATGCCCATTGATGCAGTCTTGAGTAGCTTTGCCAAAAACTTATCCAGTCTCTGTCCTGCATCATTTGGTCCGGCAACTATTTTTTTCATAGAATCTCCGTTCCGCCACAATCAATTATTGCAGCACGTTAAATTCCTAAATTTCTTTCTTTTGTTTCAGATAAACCACCAAAACCGCAATATCCGCAGGTGACACTCCGGATATTCTTGACGCCTGACCGATTGAATGAGGTCTCAGCTTTTCCAGTTTCTGTCTCGCTTCAATCCTCAGTCCACCGATTTCGCTGTAATCTATGCTCTCAGGAATCTTTTTGTTCTCCATTTTCTTGAATTGATTAGCCTGTGCAATCTGGCGGTTTATATACCCCTCATACTTTATGCTGATTTCAACCTGTTCACATACCTCAGCGGGCAAACTTGGTCTTTCTGAATCAATTTCCACCATTGCATCGTATGTGACTTCGGGTCTCTTCAGCATATCCGAGCCTCTGATTCCGCTGGATACAGGATTGCTGCCCACTTTCTCCAGAAAGTCGTTTGCGGTTTTAGGTGAAAAGACTATATTTTCAAGTCTTTTCTTTTCTTCCTCAATCAAACATTTCTTTTGAACAAAAGCATTGTACCTCTCCTCAGAAATCAACCCCAGCTCATAACCCATCTCTGTAAGTCTCAAATCCGCATTATCCTGACGAAGAATAAGCCTGTACTCCGAACGTGAGGTCATCATACGATAAGGCTCATTGGTACCCTTTGTCACAAGATCATCAATCAATGTTCCAATATATGCATCACTTCTGTCAAGAACAAAAGGCTCTTTGCCCTGAATTTTCCTTGCCGCATTTATCCCCGCAACAAGCCCCTGAGCCGCCGCCTCTTCATAACCCGATGTTCCGTTGAACTGTCCCGCACCATAAAGACCTGAAATATTCTTGAATTCAAGTGTGGCCTTAAGCTGCAAAGGATTGCAACAATCATATTCAATGGCATAAGCATTTCTTGTAACCTGAGCATTTTCAAGTCCCGGCAGAGTTTTCAGCATCTCTATCTGCACATCCTCGGGCAAACTGCTTGAAAACCCCTGAATATACATCTCTTCTGTATTTGTCCCCATTGGTTCAATAAAAAGCTGATGCCGCTCCTTATCCTTAAACCTTACAATTTTGTCCTCAATGGAGGGACAATATCTGGGGCCTATACCCTTTATGTCACCGCCATACAGAGGTGAGCGATGAATGTTGTCAAGGATTACCTTGTGGGTCTTTTCGTTTGTGTAGGTGATGTAACAGCTTACAGTATTTTCAAGTTTGTCCTTCGTTTCAAAAGAGAAAGGTGTTATCTCCTCATCACCAATCTGTTCCTCAAGCTGTGAAAAGTCAATGGAGCGTCTGTTCACTCTGGGGGGCGTTCCGGTTTTAAACCGCACAAGCTCAACCCCGATATCCCTCAAATTCTGGGAAAGCTCTGTGGCGGGGAAAACACCATCAGGACCACTCTCCTGACTGAACTCACCAATGATAATCCGTGACTTAAGATATGTACCGGTGGAAACAATAACCGCCCTACAAAGATATTCCGCCCCGGCACGTGTCTCAACAGATTTGACACATCCCTCGTTATCAAGGTTGACTTTGACAATCTCACCCTGACGCACATGAAGATTGTCACACATTTCAAGGCGGTGTTTCATCTCGTTCTGGTACGCTCTGCGGTCAATCTGGGCACGCAAAGAATACACCGCAGGGCCTTTCCCACGGTTAAGTATTCTGGACTGCAAAAGCGTGGCGTCTGCCGCCTTTCCCATTTCTCCGCCCAAAGCATCAATTTCACGCACCAAGTGCCCCTTTGCCGTTCCTCCGATGCTTGGATTGCATGGCAAATTGGCAATACTGTCAAGGCTTATGGAAAAAAGACAGGTTTTCATCCCAAGCCTTGCTGCCGCAAAGGATGCCTCCGCTCCCGCATGTCCTCCGCCTATAACTATCACATCATAACTGTCAGCCGTAAACAAGATTTCCCCTCCAAAATTATTTGATATCCTCAACGCAAAGTTTAAGGATTTCTTCATATATCCGCTTCGAATTCTTTTTAAAATGCTCCGCAACCCGCTCCGCATGGATTTTCTTGCCCATGTTGATTGAAAGTTCCATCATGGG
Organism: Clostridia bacterium; assembly: GCA_045532055.1. Lineage (GTDB taxonomy): Bacteria > Bacillota > Clostridia > Monoglobales > Monoglobaceae > SIG440. The sequence continues at coordinate 25,891 of JAZSFF010000009.1, read as the reverse complement.
CACCTTGTCCTCAAGGATGCTGCACCTTGCCATATACTGCTCCTCTGCAGCAAGGACAACCTCTGCCTTTACCGCATTGGGGTCCACTATTTCATCATACTTCGCCTTGCCGATTGCCTCATCAATCCGTTCCCTTATGCTGTAGGGTATCCGTCCTTTAAAATAAAGATACGCCGCCTCACCACTTTCAGTAAGACAAAAAGCCTGCTCATTGCGATAATACTTCTCGTATATATACCCATCCTCCAAAAGCTCCGCAAGGACCTCGGACAAATCAAAGTATTCCATTATCTCCTTGTCCCACGTAAAGATTTCATAGGTCAGGCTCATGCTTATGGGTGCTTTATATTGCTTTATGGCATAAACCACCGCAAATTTCATTTCTTCTTTTTCAAGATACATACAAAATCATCCTTTGTACCCAAAATACTTTTTTATTTATGCTTAAAATACAATCCAAAAACCCCAACCCCCGCATGGCAGGTGATTATCGGTCCAACCTCTGCAACCCTTATACTCTTGGGTGAAATTCTTTCTTCAATCATTTTTTTCAGTATTTCCGCCTTATCAGGTGCGTCAGCATGCATAATATCAATCTCTGCATTCTGTGGGTCATCAATATTTTCCTCAACATAATCCACAATCCTTGCTATGGCACGTTTGAGCCCCTTAACCTTGGCAAAAGCCTCTACCTTGCCGTCATTTGACCAAAGAATGGGCTTGATGTCCAGAACCGAGGATACCACCATGGTCGTCGCCTTAATTCTTCCGCCTTTTTTAAGGTAGGTAAGGTCATCCACTATAAAATATACCTTATCCTTTTCAAATCTCTCTTTAAGATATTCCACAATCTCATCTTTTGTTGCACCCTTTTCCGCCATTTCAGCCGCCGCAATAACATTCGAACCAATACCGTAGCTGTAAAGACTTGAATCTATGATGGTAATATCAAACCCTTCCTCCGCAAGATCCCCTGCAATCATCCTTGCAGTATTCACAATTCCGCTGCTGTTTGCAGGAATGGTGATATGAATAATCTGGTTTTCTTTACCCAAGGCTCTGTACATATCTTCTAGGATACCAGGTGTTGCCTGACTGGTAGCAGGCATTTCGTCAAGGCTCCTGAACTTTTCATAAAACATCTGGGGTGTATAATCAATATCCGCAAGGATACTCTCATCACCGCAATTGATATAGAAAGGCAAAACCTTTATTCCATATTTCTCCGCCTGTTCTTTTGTAATGTCCGCCGACATATCTGTCATTATTTTAATCATTGTGCAAACATCCTTTCTTATCCAAATTTTCAAAATCATTCTGTCGCAAAACCTCGTATGCCACAACGGCAACCGAATTGGACAGATTGAGTGACCTTTTGTTGTGTTTCATGGGTATTCTTATACACATATCAAGATTTTCTCTCAGCAAATCTTCAGGCAGCCCCTTCGTCTCCTTGCCAAACACAAGAAAAATCTCCTTGTCCTCTTTCACAGGGAACTCCACCTTGCTGTAATTATTCGGTGCCTTTGTGGTACAGAAATAAAATACTCCTTGGGGATATTTTTCCCTGATTTCCTCAAAACTATTATATTCAAAAAGCCTCAGCTCGTCCCAATAATCAAGTCCTGCACGCCTTACAGCCTTTTCATCAATATCAAACCCCAAAGGATGCACCAGATGCAGTGCCGCATCAATAACCGAGCAGGTTCTTGATATGTTCCCCGTATTTGACGGAATTTCAGGTTCCACCAAAACAATATTCAGTTTCATAATTCTCTCACTTCCCAAAGTCAATCAGTTAAAAAATTTCTTATCAAGAGCACGATACTGTATAGCCTCCGCAATATGCTCCACCTCAATGTTTTGGGAGCCGGCAAGGTCGGCTATTGTCCTTGCCACTTTAAGTATCCTGTTGTGCGCTCTTGCACTGAGTCCCAAGGACTCAAAAGCCTGTCTGAGCAAAGCATTTGCCTCATCCCCCAAAGCACAGTATCTATTCATAAGCTCCGGAGTAAGCTGGCTGTTCGAATACACTCCTGCATCCTTGTACCTTTGGGTCTGAATTTTTCTGGCTTTGTCAACTCTCACCTTAATTTCTGCCGAACTCTCGCCCTTTTCTTTGGTTTCCAGTTCGTCATATTTCACAGAGGGCACTTCAATATGCAAATCAATTCTATCAAGCATAGGCCCGCTTATCTTGCCCATATACTTGAGAATCTGGCTTTGTGTACAGGTGCAGTCTCTGTTTCTGTCGCCATAATATCCGCAAGGGCACGGGTTCATGGACGCCACCAGCATAACACTGCAAGGATATGTAGCAGTTCCACCTGCACGTGTTATGGTAACTTCCCCATCCTCAAGAGGTTGTCTCATCGCCTCCAGTGCATCACGCCTGAACTCAGGGAGCTCATCCATAAAGAGTACACCATTGTGGGAAAGGCTGATTTCCCCAGGTTTTGGGTTTGTGCCCCCGCCCGAGAGTCCCACCGACGAAATGGTATGGTGTGGATGTCTGAAAGGTCTTTCCGAAACAAGAGGACTGCTTGCAGAAAGACTTCCTGCAATACTGTGAACCTTTGTGACCTCCAGTGATTCTTCAAAAGTCATGTCTGGCAAAATGGATGGTATCCTTTGTGCAATCATTGTCTTTCCCGAACCGGGAGGGCCAAGCATCAACACATTATGTCCCCCTGCTGCCGCGATTTCCAAAGCCCTTTTGACAAAACCCTGTCCCTTGACCTCCGAGAAATCATATTTAACCCTGTCCTGATTCTCCAGAAGTGTGGCAACATCAACAATAGTGGGCAAAATCTCTTTTTTACCTATAAAATGTGAGAGTATCTCTTCAAGGCTCTTTGCACCAAAAACCTGTACTCCTTCAATAACCGCCGCCTCATTGGCATTCTCTAAAGGCAGAAAAACTTTTCTTATCCCCTTTTGATAAGCCGAAATCACCATTGGCAGAACGCCGTTTATTCTCCTCAAATCGCCATTGAGCGAAAGTTCACCCATAAAGATTGCATCCTGACATTTTTTTCCGTCAAGCTGTTCCGATGCCGCAAGGATTCCCAAAGCAATGGGCAAGTCAAAATGCGCCCCCTCTTTCCTTATATCCGCAGGGGCAAGATTAACGGTAATCCTCTTTGACGGAAAGGTAAGCCCCGTATTTTTTACCGCCGCTCTTATCCTCTCCTTGGATTCTTTAACCGCCGCATCAGGAAGTCCCACAATATCAAATCCTGGCATCCCGTTTGAAATATCCGTTTCAACATCAACAATATATCCATCAATACCACAAAGAGCGGTACTGTTCAGCACTGATATCATTGCCCCTCACCTCTATCCTTGTCTTTGTCTTACTGCCTCATACATCATAACCCCCGCCGCAACAGACGCATTAAGTGATTCTGTTTTGCCAAGCATGGGTATCTTAACAAGAAAATCGCACTTCTGGGCAACAAGGCGGCTCATTCCTGCACCCTCGCTACCTATAACAATGGCGGTAGCACCTTTCATATCGCAATCATAAATGGACATACTACCCTCAAGGGCAGTTCCCACCACCCAAAGACCGTTCTCTTTCAACTTTTCAATACATGCCGCAACATTGGTACACCTTGCAACCATAGTATACTCAACAGCCCCAGCCGAAACTTTTGCAACTGTGGAGTTAAGTCCAACACTGCGGTTTTTGGGGATAATCACCCCATGTGCACCTGCTGCATTGGCTGTTCTGATTATGCTCCCCAAATTATGCGGGTCATTGAGCCCCTCGGCAATTATAACCAAAGGAGCTTCTCCCTTTTCCTTTGCCAGATTCAGTATATCCTCAACCTCAACATAGGAATGCATGGCCGCAAAAGCCAGCACCCCCTGATGATTGCCACCCTCTGACAGTTCATCAAGCTTGTGCTTGTTCACCAGACTGTACCTGATATTCCTCTTTTTTGCAGCAGCAGTAATCTGTGCAAGTCTACTGTGCCGCACGCCCTCCTGAATAAATATTTTATCAATATCCCTGCCTGAGTTAAGTGCTTCCAGCACAGGATTTGTTCCGTATATTCTGTCTTCCATAATCAAATCTCCGATTTTATTTTTTTACATAGTTATACATCATTTATTTTATCACAAATGCCCCCAAAAGGCAATAAAAAATTTATTTAATACATTCCAAGAAAACCCGTCCCTCTCTTCGACATATTATTTGTTTTCAAAACCCTTGACCAAAAAACAAAAATGATGTATTATATATGATGTATAGTTGTGTTTTTTAATTTTTTCTTGAATAAATTCATCTTGAAAAACAGGAGGATAAAAAATGAGTGCTGTAATCAAAAACGAAAAAGGTACAATAAGCATTTCAAGCACAGTCCTTGCAAAACTGGCTGGATACATCGCAACCCAGTGTTACGGTGTTGTTGGCATGTGCTCCAAAACAGGCAAAGACGGTATAGCAAGTCTTCTGAAGAAAGAAAATATGGACAAGGGCGTTCGCGTAAAAACCGAAAACAACGTCATTGATATTGCTTTGTTTATTATTGTGGAATATGGTTTGAATATTGGTACAATAGGCGAAACCATCCGCAGCAATGTTAAATACCATATCGAAAAAATTACCGGTATGGAAGTTGCAAGCGTCCAGGTAAACGTAGAAAGCGTACGTATTTAACTATCGAGGTGATTACTGTTGAATAATTTAGATACATCAATGCTCAGGCTGATGATTGAATCAGCTTGTGCAAACTTAAAAAACAACCGAAAGCTCATTGATGACCTGAACATATTCCCCGTCCCCGATGGTGATACAGGCACGAATATGAGTCTTACTTTTGGCGGTGCAACAAGCCAGACCCTTGCAGATAACGTTGATGGTTGCGGCAAACTTTTGTCAAAGCTGGCATCATCTTCTTTGCGAAATGCCCGTGGCAACTCCGGCGTTATTCTTTCCCAGATTATCCGTGGTTTTGCAAAAGGGGTCGAAAACAAAGAAACTATTGGCATTTCTGATTTGAAAGATGCTCTTGTTTCAGCAAAGACAACAGCATACCGTGCTGTTATGAAACCCACCGAGGGTACAATTCTTACTGTAATCCGCGAAATGTCAGAATTTGCGGAAAATAATCATTCAAACTTTGAAGACATAAACGAATTTTCTCACGCAGTTCTTACAGCAGCTCAAGAAAGTCTTACCCGCACCACCGACCTCCTCCCTGCACTCAAAAAAGCAGGAGTGGTCGACGCAGGCGGCAAAGGCCTTGTTACGCTTTTTGAGGGTGCCGTATATGTCCTTGACAATGGCAGAGCAATGGAAAGCACTGACCCCACTGCTCCTGCCCAGACATCTGTCAAATCCACCGAAGTTTCTGCTGATATCAAATATCTTTACTGCACTGAATTCATAATCAACAAAACCTCTGACAGACAAATCACCCAGTTCCGCACAGCAATTGCGGAAAAGGGTGACTGTATGCTTGTTATCGACGATGAAGAAATTGTAAAGGTTCACATCCACACAAACCACCCCGGTTTTGTTCTTGAACAGGCAATCAAGCTTGGCGAACTTACAAATCTGAAAATTGACAATATGAAATATCAGCATGAAGAAAAAATTTCAGACGAAACCCCTGCCAAAGAGGACAGCCCCGAAGATTCAACCCCTGCCGTTGCCGCTCCCGAAAAGCGTTATGGCTTTGCAGCAGTTTCAGCAGGCGAAGGACTTTCCGAGATTTTCAAATCTCTGGGGGTTGACCAGCTTATTGAGGGTGGTCAGACCATGAACCCCAGCACTCAGGATATCCTAACTGCCGTGGATAAAATCCCCGCAGAAGTGGTTTTTGTTCTTCCAAACAACAAAAACATTATCCTTGCCGCAGAGCAGGTTATACCCCTTACAGATAAAAAAGTAATCGTTATCCCCACCATCAATGTCCCTCAGGGAATTTCGGCAATGATGGGTTTTGATGAATCAATGGAACCTGAGGATAATAAGTCAGCCATGATTGAGCTCACCCAGTATGTGAGTTGCGGACAGGTTACTTTTGCAGCCCGTGACACGGTTCTGGACGGCAAAGAAATCAAGCTCGGCGATTGTCTCGGCGTCCTTGACAAGGATATTGCCGCCGTTACCAGCACTCCCGAAGACGCAGCTTTTGAGCTGTGCCGTCAGATGGTTACAGACGAGTCAGGGGTAATCACAGTATACTATGGCAAAGAAACAAAGCAGGAAGACGCAGACCGTCTTGTAAATCAGTTGACCGACGAATTTGGTGACCTTGATATCTCACTTTGTTACGGGGGTCAGCCTGTTTATTACTATATTATCTCTGTTGAATAATTTAATATCGGAGAACCGTTATGAAACCAAACACCAGTATACAGTATCTCAAAGGTATCGGCGAGGCCCGTGCCAAACTTTTTTCAAAACTTGGTATAGACACTTTAGAGGACTTGCTGTTCCATTTCCCCCGCAGTCTGGAGGACCGCAGGGAATACAAGGCTATCTCTGACCTTATGGACGGTGAAACTGTGTGTGTTTGTGCATCCTTAGCAGGAGAAATTAAATCCTACCGTGCAAGAGGCCGTATGTCCGTGACCCAAGCTATGGTCAGCGACGGAACTTGCCTTATGCGTATAACATGGTTCAACGCACCTTATATTTCCGCAACTCTCAAAAGAGGTGCGGAATTTACTTTTTACGGTAAGGCGGTATATAAGGGGCAGTATTTTGAAATGGTAAACCCTGTAACCGAAGAAAATACTCCTGGCACCGATACCAACAAAAAAACAGGCAAACTTCTTCCCCTGTATCCCTCAACAGCAGGTCTTACGCAAAATCAGATACGCACAGCGGCAGAAACTGCCCTTAACCAAACCGACCTGGATTTCAAAGACGTTCTCCCGCCATGGCTTTCCAAAGAACAAGGGTTCAAAGGCATTACCCAATCACTCCATGACATTCACATGCCTGAAAGTTACGAAGCTTTTGAAAAGGCACGTCAAAGATTTGCCTTTGAGGAACTCCTTGTCCTTCAGTCAGGAATACGTCTTTTGGGTGATGAACGCAAAAACTTCAAGGCAACACCCATAAAAAACGTAAAATGCATACAGGATTTTGCCAAGAGCCTGCCATTTAACCTGACTGATGCCCAAAAACGTGTAATAAACGAAATATGTGCAGACATTCAAAAAACCACACCTATGAACAGACTTATTCAAGGTGATGTAGGTTCAGGAAAAACTATAGTGGCAGCGGCCGCAATGTATGCCGCCGCAAACTCCGGATTCCAGTCTGTTCTTATGGCACCCACCGAAATTCTGGCAAATCAGCATCACAAAAATCTCAGCAAACTTTTTTCAGGTTTTGGTTTTGAGGCCGTATTACTTGTTGGCGGAATGTCGGCAAAGGAAAAACGCCTTGCAAAACAAAAAATATCCGACGGCACAGCACAGATTGTTATAGGCACCCACGCTCTGATTTCAGAGGACGTGACCTACCGCAACGCCGCCCTAGTAATAACCGACGAGCAACACAGGTTTGGTGTTCGGCAACGGCTTGCCCTTACCGAAAAAGGTATCAATGCTCATACCCTTGTTATGACAGCAACACCTATCCCCCGTACTTTATCCCTTATCCTGTACGGAGACCTTGATATTTCGGTAATCGACCAGCTCCCTCCCGGCAGAAAGCCAATCGAAACTTACAGCGTATCCGAAAAAATGCGCAAACGAGTCTATGAATTCCTACGCAAGACTGTAGCAGAGGGCAGACAATGCTATATAGTGTGCCCCCTTATTGAAGAATCCGAGACTTTATCCGCTAAATCAGCGGTTGAATACGCTGAAAAGCTAAAGAAATCCGTGTTTGCCAATGAAAGAATAGAGGTAATGCACGGAAGACTTAAACCAGCAGAACGCAACGAAATAATGTCGCGTTTTTCATCAGGCGAAATTGACATTCTTGTCTCCACCACCGTAATCGAGGTAGGGGTGGATGTTCCCAATGCAACCGTTATGTTGATAGAAAACGCAGAGCGCTTTGGGCTTTCTCAGCTTCATCAGCTCCGTGGCAGAATAGGCCGAGGCAGTCACAGTTCCTTCTGCATAATGTTCTGTGATGGTGGCAAAATTGCACAAGAACGCACCAAAATCATGTGCCAGACAAATGACGGTTTCAAGATTTCAGAAAAAGACCTGGAACTCCGCGGTCCTGGTGAATTCTTTGGCATACGCCAACACGGTCTGCCGGAATTAAAGGTAGCAAACCTCTCAACCGATATGCAACTTTTAAGCTGTGCAAAAGACGCAGCAGATGCCCTTCTCAGCAAAGACCCCACCCTCAGCACTGCAGAAAACCAACCACTTAAAGAACGAATTTTTGCTCGTTTTCTGGAGGTCTCGGAAAACGGCATACTAAATTAAAAAGACGTTCCATAATGAACGTCTTTTTAATTTTATTCAAGATAATCTTTCAATTTTTTGCTTCTGCTTGGGTGTCTCAGCTTTCTCAATGCCTTTGCCTCAATCTGACGAATTCTCTCACGTGTAACATTGAATTCCTTGCCTACTTCTTCCAGCGTCCTTGCTCTGCCATTGTCAAGTCCAAAACGCAGTCTGAGAACCTTTTCCTCACGAGGAGTAAGTGTTCCCAACACATCAACAAGCTGTTCCTTAAGCAATCTGAATGTAGCCGCATCGGACGGCGCCGGAGTAATGTTGTCCTGAATAAAGTCCTCAAGACAGCTATCCTCTTCTTCACCGATTGGTGTTTCAAGAGAAACCGGCTCCTGTGCTATTTTCATAATCTCGCCCACCTTGTCAATAGGCATATTGAGTTCCTTTGCCACCTCTTCCGGCAATGGGTCACGCCCCAGTTCCTGAACAAGCTGTCTTGTCACCCTGATAAACTTGTTTATAGTCTCCACCATATGAACAGGGATTCTGATTGTCCTTGCCTGGTCAGCAATAGCACGTGTAATTGCCTGTCTTATCCACCATGTCGCATAAGTACTGAACTTGTATCCCTTGGTGTAGTCAAACTTTTCAACCGCCTTGATAAGTCCCAGATTCCCCTCCTGAATAAGGTCAAGGAACAACATTCCACGGCCTACATATCTTTTTGCAATACTTACAACAAGACGAAGATTGGCCTCAGCCAGACGATGTTTTGCATCCATATCACCTTCTGCCATCTTTTGTGCCAACTCCGCCTCTTCCTGACCGGAAAGAAGCGGCACCTTTCCTATTTCCTTAAGATACATCCGCACAGGGTCATCAATGCTCACGCTATCGGGCACACTCAGGTCCGCAAGCTCATCCTCGGTGATTTCAAAGTCATCATCTTCCTCAAGTTCAGGGAGTTCTTCGCCAAAGTTGCCTATTATTTCTATTCCCTGCTTTTCCAGGAATTCATAAATAAGTTCAATATGCTCAGGCTCCATTTCCATGGTCTCAAGCTTTGCACTGATTTCATTATAGGTAAGTTCACCTTGTTTCTTTCCTTGTTCAACCAGTTCCTGCGCTACCTGTTTCAGCATTTCCTTGGAAACCGTTTTTTTATCCTCTGCTGTGTTTTCCACATTGTTATTTGCGTTACTCATAAATCTTCGCCTTTCTACATTTTATCCTTTTTCAGTTTTTCCATAATTTCCTGAAGTTTTGCTGTATCTCCATCTTTCGCTGAGACCTTCTCCTGCTGTTTTTGTTTGTATGCCAGGATGGTTTTAAGAGGAAGCTTTGCCGCCTCAAGTTTGTTGTCAACATTTTTATCATCAGAAAGAATTTCCGATACAGCACCAATGTCCTTCTCCTCAAACTGAGAAATAACAGTCATTGGATTGACCCTTTCCCCCTTATTCATAGTGTCAAATATAATCGCGGCTAAAGTTCGGTGGAGTCCATCCATAAAGTCCATAGGGGAAAGCCTGCCGCTTACTTCTTTAAAGACCTCTTTCTCACACAGGAGATTCAGCATCAGCTTTTCCGCATTATAAAGTCGCATGCGTTCCATATCCTGTCTGCCGCCTGTACGCTCCTCATATTCCCGCCTTTCCTTTCGCATCTGGCGGGTCCGGTCACTTGACCTCTTTTTTCGCATCAGGGATTCCACATGGACACTTATACTCTCCGGTGAAATTTCTGTATCCCGGGCTATCTTTTTTATATAAACTTCTCTTTCGACATCGTTTGTTATATTGGCAAAGATTTTTGCAATTTGCTCAATAAATTCAATTTTTTCAACAGTATCCTCAAGATTATATTGTTTCTCAATATTATGAATTTTATACTCAACAAAACTCTCCGCATTGTCTATCAAAAGTCCGAACATCTCCGGCCCTTTGGCGTTTATATATTCATCGGGGTCCTTGCCCTCGGTGACCGTCAACACCTTGGCCTTTATTCCGGCCTCTCTCAAAATCTCTCCCGCCTTATCGGTTGCCTTTCTGCCCGCCTCGTCAGAGTCATAACAAAGAACCGCCTTGTCAGCATATTTTTTAAGTAGCTCTGCCTGCTGTGGCGTAAACGCCGTACCCAAAGAAGCTACCGCATTGCCAAACCCGTGCTGATGCAGGGAAATAACATCCATATACCCCTCCATAAGCAAAAACTGACCTTCTTTTGTATTCTTTGCAATATTCATAGCAAAAAGGTTGTCTTTTTTCTTGAAAACCAAAGTTTCGGGGGAATTGAGATACTTGGGTGCATTTTCCTTGTCGGTAAGTATTCTGCCGCCAAAAGCAATAACATTGCCTCTTAAATCCATAATAGGGAACATCACTCTGTCACGGAACTTATCAAAGTATGTGCCATTGTCCCTTCTTACTGCAAGTCCGGCCTCCTCAAGCTCCGCCTCTGTATAGCCTTCTGTTTTCATAAAATCAATGAGAGCAGACCATGAATCCGGTGCATACCCCAGTCCAAAACTCTTTATGGTGGCATTTGACAGCTTTCGCCGCCTCAAATAATCAAGTGCCGCCTTGTTTTCAGGGGCAATCAAGTTGTTAAAAAAGAATCTCGCCGCCGTGGCATTCATCCCATACATTCGTTTTTTCTTTTCATGTATCTGTGCCGCTTTATTTCTCTCCGCAGCACTTCTGTAATCCGGAACAGGCACCCCTGCACGTTCTGCAAGGAGCTTCACCGCCTCCATGAAATCCAGATTTTCCTTTTGCATAACAAAATGTACCACCGTACCTCCTGCACCGCAACCGAAACAATGAAACAACTGCTTGTCCGGTGAAACAGAGAACGATGGTGTCTTTTTGTCGTTGTGCAATGGGCACAAGCCCTGGAACCTGTTTCCCACACGTTTCAAGGTGACATAACGGGAAATCAAATCTACAATATCATTTTTTTCAATAACTTCATCCACAAAATCCTGAAAGTCCACAGATTGTTTCACCCTAAATCACCTCTATACAACAATAATTCGACACAACTTACTCGTTTCCTTTAAGTTTCACCACAATTTTTATCCACGCCAGGATTTTGGAACAAAATATTTCTCAAACAAACTGAGTGCATATCTGTCCGTCATGCCTGCGATATGGTCGCGGACAACAATCATATTATCCTCACTGCAACTTATATCCCGCACTCCCTGAGGGATGAGTTCAGGATTTTGTATATACATCTCAAAAAGAGAGGTAAGAACATTAAAAGACTTCTTTTCTTCTTCCTTTGCATAATCATTGAGATATACATTCTCAAACATATACTTACGAAGTCCCATCATGGCATCAAACACCTCTGACTCCATGGTTATATCAGGTTTTTGTTCGCTTGACCTTATTATGCTTTTTATAAGAGAATCTATCCTCGCAGAGTGTGTATCCCCCAGAATATCCGCAAATTCTTTAGGAATATCCTCCTTTTTCATCACACCTCCACGCAAAGCATCGTCAATATCATGATTTATGTACGCAATCTTGTCTGCAAACCTTACAACCTTTCCTTCCAACGTCTGGGGCATCTTGTCCCCTGTGTGGCACAGTATCCCGTCGCGCACTTCACTTGTCAGGTTCAGTCCGCCTTTGCGCTCCAACACATTTACCACCCTGAGGCTTTGCTCGTTGTGACGGAACCCCTCAGGGCACAGATGGTCAATGGTTCTCTCTCCCGCATGTCCAAATGGAGTATGTCCCAAATCATGTCCCAACGCAATGGCCTCAGTGAGATCCTCATTAAGCCAAAGAGCACGTGATATAGTCCTTGCAATCTGGGCAACCTCCAAGGTATGGGTAAGACGGGTTCTGTAATGGTCACCCTCAGGTGACAAGAATACCTGGGTTTTATGTTTCAGGCGTCTGAAAGCCTTTGAGTGTATAATTCTGTCCCGGTCACGCTGGAACTCTGTGCGAATTTCACTTGGTTCCTCTTTGTGCGCTCTGCCTGCAGTTTTTGCACTGAACACAGCATAAGTACTCAGTATATACTTCTCTCTTTCCTCAATCTTTTCTCTTATGTTCATAAAAAGTCTCACCCTCAATATATTTTCAAAAACTACCCGATTTTTTTCTTCTAGGATATTTTTCTGCATTTATCCCAAAAATCCTTTTTTTAGTTGACAAATACCAACCCATATATATATAATTAAATAAAATAACAAACTTTGGAGTAAAAATCGTATGACAAACCAGACCCTCAATCTTAATCCTCGACTCCGCAAAATAGCAGAGTTGGTCCCTCCAAACCGTTGCACAGCAGATATAGGCACAGACCACGGATACATTCCCATTGAATTGGTGAACAAAGGGGTTGCCCTGCAGGGAATCGCATCGGATATCAACAAAGGTCCACTCCTGCGCGCACAGGCCAATATACAAAAGCATAACCTGGAATCATCCATTGAAACCCGTCTTGGCTCAGGGCTTTCAACTCTTTCCCCCGGGGATGCGGAGGTTATTATAATCGCCGGCATGGGCGGCATTTTAATCTCTGAAATTTTAAAGGCATCAAAAGATGTAGTAGGCAGCACAAAACTCCTCATATTACAACCCATGACTGCAGTTACCGAACTCCGCCAATACTTAGCGGAAAATAGTTTCAAAATAGAAAGTGAGCATCTGGCGGCAGAAGAGGACAAATTGTATAACATTATTGTGGCAAGCCCTGATGGTTCCTGCCAATATACCCTGACGGAGCTGTACTTTGGCAAAAATTTGGACAAAGCCTCCCCCGACCTCTTCCCAAAATATCAAGAGGCTGTCCTTAAAAAGCTCCGTCGCCGCAAAGCGGGCCTCGGCAAATCCAACCTGCCGGAAAACAAACAACAGTTTGACCAAATCTGCAAAATACTTGATATTCTGGAAAATCCCCAAGCCTGAAAGGAGGCCACTCAAATGATAAGATTGTCAAAAATCATGGAAGAGCTTGAATACATCGCCCCCAAAGAACTCAAAGAACCCTGGGACAATGTGGGACTTATGGTAGGTGACGAATCCCAAAAGATTGAAAGGGTTTTTATCTGTCTTGACCTGACCACCAAAAATGTTGAACATGCCATAGACTTTGGTGCAGACCTGATAGTTACACACCATCCCCTTATTTTCAAGCCTCTCTATTCAGTGACCGAAAATGACCCTATCTCTGGCATAGTAAGAAGCGCAATCAAAAACAACATATCCGTCTACAGCATGCACACCAACTTTGACAAAGCGGATGGAGGTATGAACGACCTTCTCTCCCACAAGCTGGGACTTGAACATATCCGCAAATTCTCGGACGATGAATGCGTAGATGCACAGGGCAACAGTTTTTCAGGAATAGGCAGAGTGGGAACACTGGATTTTCCCATGGAAATGGAGGACTTTGTCCACCATGTAAAATCGGTTCTTGGTTGCCGTGCTATCAAATATATAGGTGACCTGTCAGAGACTGTCCAGACCGTAGCCTTATGTTCAGGAAGCGGTGGTGGTGAGGGCATCTATAGTGCATATCATTCAGGTGCAGACGTATATGTCACCGCTGACTTAAAGCACGAAGATGCAAAAACCGCACAGGAGCTTGGCATCAACATGATAGACGCGGGACACTTTGAAACAGAAAATATTATCTGCGAATTTCTGGCTGACTTTTTTGAAACCCGTTTTCCTGGACTGATTGTGGAGGTATCCGACTCGAAACCTTTCTATCACAGCTTTTAACAGAATTACAAAAGCCCTGCAACGGAATCCGTTGCAGGGCTTGTTTTTTTAATTACGGCAGACCTGTAAGCCGAGTTCTGTCATTTAAGACGGTCATCTATCTAAGCCATGCATCACTGCAAGGCTTCAGCCACCTTCCCGGGAGACGCCGGGCCAGCTTAACCTCCTCTATCAGGTGTTGCTCCAAGTGGGGTTTACACCACGGACTCCGTCGCCGGACCGTGGGTGAGCTCTTACCTCACCTTTTCATCCTTACCCGCATTAATACGGGCGGTAATTTTCTGTTGCACTTTCCTTAAAGTTACCTTCACAAGGTGTTACCTTGCACCCTGCCCTGTGGAGCTCGGACTTTCCTCACGCACCGGATTACTCCATTGTGCCCGCGACCGTCCAATCTGCCGAGAATATCCTATTGTTCTTTATAAAGAGAAACCTTGATTACACCATCAATAGCCTTGAGGTCATTGATAATTGTACTGTCAACTGCACTGTGTGTATCAATCATTGTGTATGCATAATCACCTTTACTCTTGTTGGTCATGTTTTCAATATTGATATTATCCTTTGTGAAAACAGAAGAAATCTGTGAAATCATTGCAGGAACATTCTTGTGAGCAATTGTAATACGCGAACCGCAAACCTTGCCCATGTCGCAGTTGGGAAAGTTTACAGAGTTCTTGATATTGCCATTTTCCAAAAAGTCTTTCAGCTCCTGAGCCGCCATAACAGCACAGTTATCTTCACTTTCAGGAGTTGATGCACCAAGGTGTGGCATAACCACAACACTCTCATTCCGGAGAAGTGTCTCTGTTGCAAAGTCTGTAACATACGCAGCAACAGTTCCGTTTTCCAACGCCTTGCATACCGCTGCATCATCAACCAGCTCTGCTCTTGAGAAGTTGAGCAGTCTGACACCTTTCTTCACTTTGCTGAACAGTTCGTCATTGAACATGCCCTTTGTGTCAGCTGTTGCAGGAACATGAATTGAAATATAATCACTCTGAGCAAGAACCGTGTCAATGTCATTTGCCTTGTGTGCAGCTCTTGTCATGCTCCATGCAGCATCAACAGAAAGATAAGGGTCATAGCCAACTACATTCATGCCAAGGGCATGTGCCGCATTGGCAACACGAACACCAATCGCACCAAGACCGATAATACCAAGGGTTTTACCCATAATTTCAGGGCCTACGAAGTTTGACTTACCTTTTTCAACAAGCTTTCCAACCTGGTCACCCTCGCCAATCAAAGTCTTTGCCCAGTTGATACCCTGAACAACCTTTCTTGACGCAAGCAAAAGACCTGCAATTACAAGCTCTTTAACCGCATTTGCGTTTGCACCGGGAGTGTTGAAAACAACAATACCCTTTTCGCTGCATTTGTCAATGGGGATATTGTTTGTACCCGCACCTGCACGTGCAACTGCCGCAAGGCTTGCAGGCAATTCCATGTCATGCATGTTGAAACTTCTCAATATAATACCATCGGGATTTTCAACCTCATCACCAAAGGTATACTTGTCGTCAAATACATTAAGACCGATTTTTGCAATCTTATTTAAAGTCTGAACCTTATACATTATAGAAATCCTCCTTAAGCGTTCTCTGCTTCAAATTTCTTCATAAACTCAACCAGAGCTTCAACGCCCTCTGTAGGCATAGCATTGTATATGCTTGCACGCATACCGCCAACTGATCTGTGACCCTTAAGGTTTACAAAACCTGCATCTGCAGCCTCTTTGCAGAACTTTTTGTCAAGGTCTGCATCCCCTGTTACAAAACATACATTCATCATTGAACGATACTTTTTGTCAGCTGTTGCCTTAAAGAGCTTTGACGAGTCAAGGAAGTCATAAAGAAGAGCGGCTTTCTTTTCGTTCTTCTCTTTCATTGCTTCAAGTCCGCCGTTTTTAAGTGCCCACTTGTAAACAAGACCTGCAACATATATAGCGTAGCACGGAGGTGTGTTGTACATAGAATCGTTGTCAGCCATGATTTTGTAGTCAAGCATTGTGGGGATATCTTCACGGGCATTTCCCATAAGGTCCTCACGGATAATCACTACAGTAAGACCTGCAGGAGCCATGTTCTTCTGTGCACCTGCATAGATTACACCAAACTTAGTAACATCCACAGGTTCACTTGTGATGCATGATGACATATCAGCAACCAAAACCTTGTCACCAACATTGGGAACTTCGGGATACTTGGTTCCGAAAATAGTATTGTTGTAGCAAATATGAACATAATCTGCATCTTCTCTTACCATATCAGGTGTAATTTCAGGTATGTAACTGAAAGTTTTGTCCTCAGATGTTGCTATACACTTTGCATCTCCATACTTTTTAGCCTCTTTGAAAGCTTTGCCAGAAAACTGACCTGATACAACATAGTCAGCCTTGCCTGTTTTCATAAGGTTAAGAGGTACTGCCGCAAACTGTGTTGATGCACCGCCCTGGAGGAAAAGAACCTTGTAATTGTCAGGAATGTTCATAAGAGTTCTGAAATCAGCCTCGGTCTGCTTGATAATTGCATCATAAACAGGCGAACGATGGCTCATCTCCATAACGGACATGCCTGAACCGTTGTAGTTTGTCATTTCAGCCGCAGCCTGTTCAAGCACTTCAAGAGGAAGCATTGACGGACCTGCAGAAAAGTTATAAATTCTGTTCACGAAAAACACTCCAATCGTTTAACATAAATAATTTTTTATACACCTTTATAGTATATAACTTTTTTCGTTCTTCGTCAACAAAAATTTGATTATTTTTTAACAAATTATTACTAAGATTTTGTCTTTATTCCCTTAAAAACTTCATATATTCCTACAAAAAGCAAAAAAAATCCAAACATCCTCCTCAAAACCTGACTATCCATAGAAACCGCAAAAAACGACCCCGCCAGAGACCCCAACACTCCGCAGCCTCCTATAATCCACGCTCTTTTAAACTCCACAGTTTTGTTTCGCACATGTACAATAAGAGAAATAATCGCCGTAGGTATGAAATAGGTAAGGTTAATCCCCTGTGCCATTTGCTGTGATATCCCCTCAATCATAATGAGTGCAGGAATTAAAATAGCACCGCCCCCAATACCCATACCGCTGATTATTCCGCTGAAAAAACCCGTGATTATGTTAATCATTTATTGACTCTCCCTTTCTAAAAAATCATTTTAAAAGAAGTGACAATTATCACTCCGCCAAACAGTATTTTGAGCCATCGTTTAGGGATTCTGCCCAAAATCTTGGCACCCACAAAGCCTCCCACAATACCGCCCAAAGAAACAAATAACCAAAGCTTAAAGTCAAAAAAGCCCTTGTATATATATGTTGCCGAGCTAACCAGAGACATCATAAGGATTATCAAAATAGCGGTGGAGTGTGACTTTTTTTCGTCAATCCCCAAGAATTTTTCCATAGCAGGCACCACTACCGAGCCGCCTCCTGCACCGAAAAGTCCATTCAACGCCCCCGTAATCAATCCTATAACTATTTCTTTAAAATACTTTTTAAACAAAGGAAAAACCTCCAAAAACTTTTCTCTAGTTTTTGGAGGTTGAGGGAAAAATATTCACATTTTATTTTCTGTTTTCAAGGAATTCAAAGAGAATTCCCTCTCGCACACCCACGTCTGCAACAATAAGTTCTGGTGAATTAATCCGTTCTTTCAATTTCATAAACGGGATAAGTCCACCAAGGATAATATCACACCGTTCCTTGCCTATCCCCGCCATCAACTGCCGTTCCTCAGGGGTGGCGTTCACAATTTTTATAAAAAATCGGTCAATTTCATCACTTGATATATTGTGGCAATTTACCGCATCCTTGCTATGGTCACCCATATGATACTTTGCAAAAGCACGCAACGTCCCGCCTATCCCTACAATGGGCACACTCGACATATCATCAAGCCAGGGAATTTCATCAAGGCGGCTGTCCACAAACAGCTTTGCCTTATCTATTGCCTCGGCAGTTTCGCCCTTTGTAAAAAATTCTTCGGTCAATGATCTGGAACCCATAGGTATACTTACTGCAGGTTTTTGCATCTTGCCGTTTCTTACGGCAATAAATTCTGTACTCCCTCCGCCTATGTCACATATTATGCCGTCACTGCATCCAACAGCTTTTGAAACAGCACGGCAGTCAAGCTCTGCCTCATATTCTCCGTCAATCACCTCAATGTCTATCCCAGCAACATCCTTTGCCGATGCCACAAACTGTGCACCATTCCTTGCTTTTCTGACAGCCGCCGTTGCCACAGCACGAATATTGGTTATGCCCTTTGTATCAAGAATATGCTTATACTCAAGCAAAGCCTTGATTGCACGGAGCTGTGCCTCAGGTTTCAGGCACATATCGTCATTCATACCCTCACTGAGTTTTATCATGTTTCTGTAAGTGCCGATTTGGCTGAATTTTCCGTTCTTTTCAATCTCAAAAATGCTCATTCTTATTGAGTTTGACCCCAAATCCACAACAGCCAGTCTTTCCATAACCGCTCTCGCCTTTCTTCTCTTTTAATATATTGACAATTACCACAAATTATAGTATACTTTTGATTGTTGCAAGCGCAACAAATCCTTGCTGGTGTGGCTCAGTCGGTAGAGCAGCTGATTCGTAATCAGCAGATCGTCGGTTCAAGTCCGATCACCAGCTCCAAAAAAAGCACTCTGCAGAAAACTTGCCGGGTGCTTTTTATTATTTCTATTTATGATACAACCTGTCATGCTCATACCTTGGTTCAAAGCTGACATTAATTCCAAGGCGTCTGAGGATTTTCTCGTCCTCCTCACTTAGTATAACGGTAAAATGAGCGTCACTTCCCTTAAGATTCTCAAGCTGCTCTTTCGCAAGCCGTGCAACAGGGTCAGACAACGCAGAAATTGTCAAAGCCAGCAACACCTCGTCTGTATGAAGCCTTGGATTCTTGTGCTTAAGATACTGGGTTTTAAGTCCGCATATAGGTTCCAAAACCTCCGCTGCAATCAAGTCAAGTTCCGAATCAATATTCCCCAACGCCTTCAACGCATTAAGCAGTAACGCGGACGCCGCCCCAAGAGTTGTGGATGTCTTGCCTGTGACAATTCTGCCATCAGGCAACACCATTGCCCCCGCAGGAGACTGGGTCTGTGCCGCCTTTTCAAGGGCCTTGGGCACAGCAGGACAATACTCGGGAGTGATTCCTGCCTGATTCATCAAAAGCTCCAGTTTTCTCACTGAATTATCGTCACCTTTGCCACGAATCAACTCGGTACTTACCGCATAATATCTCCTTATTATCTCACGCTTGGAGGCTTCGCAACATACATCATCATCAACAATGCAATTTCCCGCCATATTGACCCCCATATCTGTGGGCGAGCTATACGGTGAAAACCCCTGTATTCTCTCAAACATTGCATTAAGTACAGGAAAAATCTCAACATCACGGTTATAATTCACCGCAGTTTCTCCATACGCCTCAAGATGAAACGGGTCAATCATATTTACATCATTAAGGTCAGCCGTCGCCGCCTCATATGCAAGATTTACTGGATGTTTGAGTGGCAAGTTCCAAATAGGGAATGTCTCAAATTTTGCATATCCCGCCGCAACTCCACGCTTGTGCTCATGATAAAGCTGACTGAGGCATGTAGCCATCTTGCCACTACCGGGACCCGGCGCGGTAATAACCACCAAGGACCGTTCTGTCTCTATATATTCATTTTTGCCCAATCCCTCATCGCTTACAATATGGGGAACATCTGATGGATATCCGGCAATGGTATAATGCTTATAACACTTTATGCCCAACGACGCAAGGTGTTTGAGGAAAGTTTTTGCGGTGGGCTGACCGTTGTATCGTGTCAACACAACGCTGCCTACAAAAAGGCTCATCTCACGGAATGTATCAATCAACCTCAAAACATCAGCATCATAAGTAATTCCCAAATCTCCGCGAACTTTATTGGCCTCAATATCCTCGGCATTTATGATTATAACAATCTCAACCTCGTCTTTAAGCTGTTGCAGCATACGGATTTTGCTGTCAGGCTCAAACCCGGGAAGAACCCTGGACGCATGATAATCATCAAAAAGCTTGCCGCCGAATTCAAGATACAGCTTGCCCCCGAACGCCGCAATACGCTTTCTGATTTGCTCCGATTGCATGGAAAGATATTTTTGATTATCAAAACCGATTCTTGCCATAAGTTTGGTCCTCCTTTTTACATACAAAAAATATTATATCACATATTTCGCCATTATAAAAGAGAAATTTTCAAAAAGTTTGAAAATTTTTTGATTTTGTCACTCCAATCCTTATAATTAAAGCAAAACGAAGAAACCGCGGAAATAAATTTTCCTACGGTTTCTTCTTATTATATATAAATATTTTTAGGGGCACATTTAAAACTTTTCCTAAATTCTTAGGTCTCTGTCATATACTCTTGGGGATTTCTGTATTCACCATTACACTGAACTTCAAAGTGCAAATGTGGCTCTGTGCCTGTCTCCAAAGCGCCCGGAGTCCCTACTCCGCCTATTATATCACCCTTGCCGACCTCTGTTCCCACACTTATAAAGTCAATGCTCTGCAAATTTCCATATCGTGAAACAATTCCGTCTTTATGCTCCACTTCCACCACAACTCCCAGGAAGTCATCTTCATAAACACGGCTTATTTTCCCTGCCTCTGCCGCCATGACAGGGTCACCCTCTGCTGCCGCAATATCTATTCCATTGTGGGTTCTCCAGTCTTCCATTGCCGCACAATAAACAAGCTCTTCCAGAGAACACGGGGCCGTTACTTTGCCGCTGCAAGGCATCTCCATGGCAAACACCGGAACAGTCTCAACCATAGTCTGCACGGATTTTTCTTCTGTTTTTTGCTGATTCTCTTGTTGTGTCCTTACAGGCTTGTCCTCACTCTTTTCGTACTTCTCTTCCTTGACTGGCTTGTTTGCCGTCTCATCAATATCCACAATTTCAATGCCGCTTTCGCTCACAGCCTCCTGCCATGCCTCCTCGTCAAATGATACTACATCTTTATCCAAGGAGGACTGGATATGTCTGGCATACACAGAAAACCCAACAATAACCACAAGTGAAACAAGGGCTATGTAAAACCCTTTGTTCTCAACAATGCTCTTTAACTTATTCTTTTTTTTACTGTTCTTTTTTTCTTTCATTTACGTCAACACCTCCATATACCAAGTGTTGACGGATTATTTTGTTTTATACAGCATCTTTTAAATTTTTTGGGATTTTTATGGTATATTCTATGTATTCCTCATTTTCCACCTTGGTGGACTTCGCCTCGATTCCCGATTTTTTCATCATATCCACCGCCTGCTTTATGGTATTTGAAAAAATTCTCACATCCTTGAAAACCCTGATGTTTTGAGCAGTCTCATCCACAACCTTATTTGTTTCATCTGTCAGCATACTCTCTACAAGTTCCTCTGACTTCACTACATTTAGGCCTTTTGAAATAATAATATTAATTGCCCTCATGCGTGTCTTTTCATCAGGCAGTCTCAGCAAAGCCCTGGCATGCCTCTCGCTTAACCCGTGTTCCTTAAGCAACCCCCTGATTTCAACCGAGAGTTTTAGAACTCTTATCTTGTTAGCAATGGTGGACTGTTTTTTGCCCAATCTCTCAGCAAGCTCCTCCTGTGTGATTCCATGTTCAGAAATCAGAGAGCAAAAAGCCTCCGCCTCCTCCATGTATCCCAAATTTTCACGTTGAATATTCTCAATCAAAGCCATGACAGCACTATCTGTTCCGCTGACCCTGACTACTACCGCAGGTATCTGTTGCATCTCTGCCATTCGACAAGCACGCAACCGCCTTTCCCCTGCAACAAGTTCATAATCCAAATCATTTATCTGCCTTACCACTACCGGTTGCATAAGTCCATACTGCTTTATTGACGCGCACAACTCCTCAAGAGCCTCTTTTCCCATTTCACGCCTTGGCTGATATGGATTGGTCCTTATACTCTCTATGGGAAGATATACAGCCTTGGAATTTCTCTCCTCTGCATACATACCCGACATAAAACATCTCACCTTTCTCTTACAGAGCAAAACAACTGCCCTCTTGTCTTGATTGTTTTTCTTTATTTTACCATACACAAAAATAAAATACAAATTTTTCCATATGCAAAATACAAGGATTTTGGTATTGTATCGAGCTTTTGCGAAAAAATAAAATCTGTCGCAAAGAAATACGACAGATTTTGATAAAATGTTTTTTAATTTACTATTCCACCGTTTTGCCAAGGAAAGCGGCAGCAGATTCCGCAAGTTTCTGTTCCAGCTCACCAAAATCGCCTTTCTCGGGGGAAGACAGGAACATTACCGTGCCGATTGCATCACCATCATAAATTATGGGTGCCGCAATCCCCGCCATAAACGCATCATTTCCATCAGATACCGTTATGTTTTTTGCACCGTTTTTCAAAACATAAGTGCTCTTTTGGGACATTACCTTTTCAATATCATCAGAAATTTTTTTGTTCATCAACTCTTTCTTTGACACACCCGAAACAGCAATCACCGTATCCTTGTCCGAGATACAAGCAGGAATACCTGCCGTATGTGCCAAAGCCTCTGCATACTGAGATGCAAACTCCCCAAGCTCACCGATTGGCGAATACTTTTTGAAGATAACTGTTCCGTCACTTTCTGTATAAATCTCCAAAGGGTCGCCCTCGCGAATTCGCATTGTGCGGCGAATTTCCTTTGGAATAACAACACGACCCAAATCATCAATTCTTCTTACAATTCCTGTAGCTTTCATATTTCAAAAACTCCTTTTATGCGATTTACAACTCTATTATTTGAATTTTGAGGAATTTTATCCAATGAAAATTATGGTATATATTTATTTACAATTTAAAGCACATATGCTATACTTTAACTGTACTTTCACAAATCTAAGGAGCTGTAAATAAATGAAAATAGAAACCGCCAATCTCTGGAATACCATTCCGGGAATGTGTGAGGAAACTCCCATAATAACAGCCTATACCCCCGACAACAAAACCTCTGACGGTACAGTTGTAATCCTGCCCGGCGGCGGTTACCGTAACCGTGCACCACATGAGGGCAAAGGCTATGCCGAATTCTTTGCAAAAAATGGCATAACCGCATTTGTAGTGGACTATCGTGTATCTCCCCACAGATTTCCTCTGCCATTGCTTGACGCAAGACGAGGAATCAAGTTTGTGAGATTTTTTGCGGACAAATACGGTATTGACAAGTCAAAAATCGCCATTATGGGTTCTTCTGCAGGGGGGCATCTTACCGCACTGACCTCCACATATTTCAAAGATATCCAAACAGATACCCCTGCCGACGAAATTGACAAAGAAGACTTTATCCCCAACGCACAAATTTTGTGCTATCCGGTTATCAAACTTCTGGAAGAAGGGGTTGCTCATATTGGTTCAGGTCAACGTCTCTTGGGCGAGATGCGGGATACTTTAGCAAAAGACTTTGAACCTCATACTCTTGTAACAGCTAAAACCCCTCCCGCATTCATCTGGCACACCCACGCGGATTCAGAGGTAAACGTAATAAACAGTCTGGAATATACAAAAAGCCTTAGAAACAACGGCATTGATGCAGAGCTTCATGTATTCCCCCACGGAGAACACGGATTAGGTCTTGCTGATACTGCTGATGAAAGCAATATTGATTACAAGGTTTTAAACCATGTATCACAATGGTCAAGCCTGCTTCTCAACTGGCTGAAATATATAGGTTTTTAAAAAAACAACAAGGAGATAGTATTATGGGAATAGATAATGTATATGATATAATTCTTGCCATATGGAATATCGTGGTATTTTTCATCTATGGCACCGACAAACTGCTGGCAAAAATGCAAAAACAGAGAATAAGCGAGAGATTTCTCATTACCGCAAGCATCTTTATGGGTGCAGTGGGTGCTATTTTTGCCATGGTAGTGTTCAATCACAAAACCAAAAAAATGAAATTCAGAATCTGCATACCCCTTGCGGTATTGCTGAACGCCATTATACTGTGGTGGTTTAAAGGACGGTAATCTTCCATGAAAATCGCATATATCGGTATAGACCTGTTTTTCCCAGCCCTTGAAAGCCTTGACGCCTTGGGTTGTGAAATCGCGGAAATTTTCACCTGCAAGACAGACAACAAAACCGAATTCAATATGAAAATACAGGCTTTTGCCAAAGAGCACAATATCCCCTGCCATATGACCCGAATAACCAAAGAGGACATAACTCGTCTGCAGGAGAAAGACTGTCACTTTGCAATCTGTGCAGGGTATTACTTCAAGATTCCATGGGACACCGATTTCCCCATAGTTAATATCCACCCCTCCTTGCTCCCCGTGGGCAGAGGCTCGTGGCCAATGCCCCAGACCATTCTCAAGGGTATGGAAAAGAGCGGTGTAACCATACACAAAATCGCTGAGGGTTTTGACACTGGCGATATTTTGTTGCAAAAAGAGTTTTGTTTGAGCAAAGACGAAACCCATGAGAGTTTTATGGAAAAAGCTTATTCTCTTATCCCCGCAATGATGAAAGAACTCACCCAAAACTTTGATGAACTATTCAAAAACGCCACCGCCCAGAGTGACGGTGAATATTGGGAAGCCCCCACTTTGCAGGATATGACAGTAACGGAAAATATGACCGCCAAAGAAGCGGACCTGATACTCCGTGCATTCTTTGGTTATGAATGTATCTATCGTGGTTTAAAGGGGAACTATGAACTTATCCGTGCCACCGCCTTTGAATATTTTCCCAACAGCCTTCCCCTTGAGGGGAAGGGGGACCGCTTGCGGTGGATGAGGTGTACTAGCCTCCCTTGCCTAAACGTAGGGGGACCGCTTGCGGTGGAGGGATTGTCAACTCTCCCCCTGAAAGACGGATATATTGTGGCTGAAATAATCAAAAAACTATAAAACGCCTTCCCCTCGAGGGGAAGGGGGACCGCTTGAGGTGGATGAGGAGTACTTCCCCCCCCTGAAAGACGACACATTATTGTCCAAAAACAAAAAGGTGCTATCAAGCACCTTTTTTTAATTGAAAGTATTTGCATTATTCCACTTCATCAAAGTCTTCCAGGTCTTCGCCGTTTGGGAATTCTTCTTCGCACATTTCAAGATATGTATTTTCGGCAGATTCAAGTGCTTTTTTTAGGTCTTTGATGACATCGTCAACGTCTCTTACAAGTTGGTGGTAGAGTTTTTCGTAGTTTGGCATGATATTTCTCCTTTGTAAATAAAAAATGCGTCAGCCTTAACTGACGCATGAAAAACGCAAGCCAAGACTTCCTATTGTCACATAGTATACTACCAAAGTATAATAAATCAGAGCCTACGTTTTTACCAAACGTACACTTTGATAGTATTAAACTATGTGACATTTTCTATTCTACCATAAATTTTTGATACTGTCTATAATTTTTATATATATTTTTGCATCAAGGGGGTCCCCCCCCTTGAAAGCAGAAAGTAATTACAGTCCGCTAAATGCGTAGCAACGGCAAAAGGGGTACGGGGGAACATTTCCCCCGAAAACCATTTACACACAAAAACCCCCGTGCAATGCACGGGGGTTGATTTGCAACGGTATATCCGTTTAAATCTTACTGAAGGTAAGATGAGAGCGAATAAGCTGTTGTAAGTATAGGCTTTGCTGTGCCGATGCCGTCCCAAACATAGAGATATGCACTGTCAGCATCTGTTACGTCTGCTGAAAGGTCAGCTGCGA
>JAZSFF010000007.1:0-74534 GCA_045532055.1 Clostridia bacterium | reverse complement strand
AGAACCTCTTTCTGTATCTTTGGGTATAGGGATTGACCATCACGACCATGAGGGCAGAGTTATAACCCTGGAGTTTCAGGATTTTTACTTTGTGACCTGTTATACTCCAAATTCACAAAACGAATTGGCACGGCTCAGCTACCGCATGGAATGGGAAGATGATTTCAGACAGTATATCCTGAATCTTGACAAAATAAAACCCGTTATTCTTTGCGGTGATTTGAACGTAGCACATAAAGAAATCGACCTGAAAAACCCAAAAACAAACCGGCGCAATGCAGGTTTTACCGACGAAGAACGTGAAAAAATGACTGTTTTTCTGGATTCCGGTTTCTGTGACAGTTTTCGTCACCTTTACCCTGATACTGAGAGTATATATTCATGGTGGAGCTATCGTTTCAAGGCTCGCGAAAAAAATGCCGGATGGCGTATAGATTATTTTTTAACCTCGGACAGAATTAAAGATAAAATAAAAGACGCCGGCATCCATACTGACGTTTTTGGCTCAGACCATTGTCCCGTATCTTTGGAAATAGAAATTTAGAATAGCTTTTTCACATTGCGAAAATACTAAATAAAAAAACATAAGGAGAAAAATTATGAGCGTATTACATTTGAATTCAAACAGTTTTAAAGAAACTATCGCAAATACACAAAAACCAGTTCTTGTGGACTTTTTTGCAGAATGGTGTATGCCCTGCAAAATGTTTGCCCCAATCTTAGAAAAGGTATCCGAGCGCATTGGCGATGCTGCAGTGCTTGCCAAAATCAACATTGACGAGGCAGAAGAAATTGCAGCAGAATACCGCGTTGCATCAATTCCTACTCTCATACTGTTTAAAAACGGCGTGGAGGCTGACCGCCGTGTGGGTGCTCTTTCAGCAGGAGAGCTTATGAACTTCCTGGGTGTCTAATGTATGATTTCCTTGACCAGATACCTTAAAAAAGACTTCGTTTTGAAACGAAGTCTTTTTTATTATTCTTTTTTTGCATCTTCCAGCATTTTTTCAATCTGGTCTTTTTGTAAAACGCTGAGGAATGTAAACTTTTTGTCAAGGGACTTTTCTATAAGTTCTATTCCTCGTTCTTTCTGACCATTTTTCAAAAGCAACTGTCCATATCCATAATATGGTTCAGGGAAATGGGGCTCTTTTTCAAGGAGTTTTTCGTAAATCTCTGATGCCTTTTCAATATCTCCATACAATGCATATGCCTCAGCAAGATTATCCATTATTATCAAATCGTCTGAATTATATTCATATGCCTCCTTGTTGAATTCAAGGGCACGTCTGGCATTTCCGCTTAACACATACATCAATCCAAGATTCTGATAGAGATTTGTAGTCTTGAAATCAACCATAGCCTCCTCTGTCATTTCAATAGCCATGGGCAGATTGCCACTCTTCCATTCAGCCACCGCAAGGAGGGATTTTACCCTCTTTTTCAATTCCGGTTTCGTCGCAGCCAAAGATGCATGTGTCAGAATTTCCTTTGCAAAGTCAAGTTGCCCGTCACGAAGCAAAAGATATCCATAATACATCAAGCTTGCACTGCCCAACTTTCCAATGCGGTTGGCAATGGCAAACAATCTGATTGCACCATCTATGTCACCCTTGCCGTATTTTCTTCTGGCAAAAACCGCAACAAGTTCTCCTCGTCTTGCAATCACAAGCACAACCAAAACCAAAAAAGTCAATAATGCCGCCAATCCCATATATTCACCCTCTTAAACTCATTATTTAACCAAGATTATTTACTGTTCTTGGGTAGGGCAGAACATCACGAATGTTGCCCATTCCGGTAAGGTACATAACCGCCCTCTCAAAGCCAAGTCCAAATCCTGCATGTTTGGTTCCGCCGTACCTGCGAAGATCAAGATAGTGTCCATAATCCTCTGTGTCAAGTCCAACTTCTGCCATACGGTTGAGCAGAACGTCCATGCGTTCTTCTCTTTGGCTGCCGCCGATGATTTCACCAATTCCGGGGACAAGACAGTCCATAGCAGCAACGGTCTTGCCATCATCATTAAGACGCATATAGAATGCTTTGATTTCCTTGGGATAATCTGTAACAAAGACAGGTTTTTTAAACACTTCTTCGGTGAGATAACGTTCATGTTCTGTCTGGAGGTCGATTCCCCATTCAACGGGATATTCAAAATCCTTGCCGCTGTTTTTAAGAATCTCCACAGCCTCGGTATAGGTAACATGCCCAAACTCGTTTTCTAATATATTATTGAGTCTTTCAATAAGACCCTTGTCTACAAAGTTATTGAAGAAAGCCATTTCTTCAGGTGCATTGTCCAGTACATATCTGATGACGAACTTGAGCATATCCTCAGCCAGTTTCATATCATCAGCAAGATCTGCAAAGGCAATCTCCGGCTCAATCATCCAGAATTCCGCCGCATGACGTGTTGTATTTGAATTCTCAGCACGGAAAGTAGGACCAAAGGTATAAATGTCACCAAATGCCATGGAGAAAGTCTCGCCCTCAAGCTGTCCGCTTACGGTAAGAGAAGTTTCTCTGCTGAAGAAATCCTGAGAATAATCAATCTTTCCGTCCTCTGTCCTGGGCAGATTTTCCATATCAAGAGTTGTAACCCTGAACATCTCACCTGCCCCCTCGCAGTCACTGCCTGTGATAAGAGGTGTGTGAACATATACAAAGCCACGGTCATTAAAGAATTTGTGGATTGCATATGCAATCACAGAACGAACACGAAAAACCGCAGAAAATGTATTTGTCCTTGCCCTGAGGTGCGGGATTGTTCTCAGATATTCAAAGGAATGACGTTTTTTCTGCAAAGGGTAATCCGGTGTGCTTTCGCCCTCAACCATCACCTTTGTTGCCTTGATTTCAAAAGGCTGTTTTGCATCAGGGGTAAGAACCAACTCGCCCTCAACACGCATAGATGCACCCACATTGAGTTTGCAAAGCTCTGCAAAGTTGTCAAGCTTTTCCTCCTCAATCACAACCTGAATATTTTTAAAGAAAGACCCGTCATTGAGTTCAACAAACCCAAAGCTCTTTGACGCACGCAAAGTTCTTACCCAGCCGTTGACTGCTACCGACTGTCCTCCCAGTTCATTTGATTTCAAAAATACTTCTTTAATCTTCATTGTGCAACCATCCTTAATCTTATAAATCCATAACATTATATATTATACAGAATATTTTTAATAAAATCAACCATAATATGTATATACAAGAAATTTTTTTACAATTACGTCCCACCACAAATCCGAAAGGCGGTGAAACTGTGAAGTTTGTATCACAAAACAACAAAACCTGCAACGCCGAATATACCAATATGCCCGATCCTGATATGGAAATTTCAAAACCATTAAACACTCCATCATATCGTGATACCGCAAAGCAAGCCAAAAGCAAAAAGAAAAAGACATAAACGGAGGCATTGCCTCCGTTTTATTCTTTAACTTCCTGACCGTTTCGAGCATCATAATGAAGGATAATCCCCGTATCAGTAGCCACCTGCCACACCGGAATAGCGAGTATATTGCGGTAACTTTCTGCACCCTTGCCTATATAATATCCGGGTCTTATACTCACAATGGTGTGTGCCCTGTTTTTCTCCAGCTTTTCACTTTTTGTTATATCCGCAAGCACACTCACAACACTGAAATACGGCACTGTGCCACCTGAAACCGAAAAATCAGAAATGAGATTTTTCCCCGCAACCGAGAATATTCCATCTCCAGATAAGTCAAAAGAAATGTATGCATCAAAAAATTCAGCGTCATTATGCTTTACTGTAAAAATTGCCCTTGTACCATCCTCTACAAAATTAAGTCCATTGAACTGATATACATCTGGCATAATCCCAAGGTTCTCCATTTCATTGCGACACAGCTTTTCTATATTCTCCTGTGAAAAATCTGTAACCGAGCCTGACGGGTTATAATTGAAATACTTAAACTCATCACCATCAACAAACAATCGTCCTGTAGAACTTATATACTCCCCATCATTTTCTCTTTCATAGTCTTCTCCAAGAAATTTAGCTATCATTTCTCTACTGCTGCCAAACATCTTCTCTATATAGAAGTTATATATATCCGGAGTTTCAGGTATCTCTAATTCCTGAGGAAGATATATCATACTTTTGGCAAGAACGCCTGAGAGGTTCTCCGCCATAACCTTTTTTTCTTCACGTTCATAGCTTTTTGCACTGTTGAGAACAATCACGAGCATGATATTAATGGTTATCAGAACAAATATAAAAATCGTTTTAAGTCGTCTTAAATCCATAACCTATTCCCCCCGAATTTCCCAGAATGCATATGTTTCTTTTTCATCTTCAGTGGGTTTGTAAATCAAACGCCCATCTTTTATAACCCGACATTTGGGGTTTTGCTCACAGAAAGTATTCATCGCTGTAAAAATCTCTTCGCACTGGTTCATTTCTTCGGTTTTTTCTATAGCCTTGACCCAGATTTTAAGTTCGGTAAGAACTCCATTTTTAACTACCGCCCTGACTGCACTGTCTTCATCAATTACCACCCTATGCCCGTCAACAAAATAATCAAATTTAAACACCATCTGTTCCTTCAATATATCCGGAAAAGCAGTAATCTTTAAATCCGCATTGTGTTTTTCGTCATTCACACCACAAAGGGTAAACACTCTCTCAACGAGTGCAGAAAGTCCTGAAACGACAGAATATGCACCTGTTCCCATCTGTCCGCTCTGACCCAGGGAAACCCCCTCATTCTCGCCCAAAGCCTTATACTCTATTTTGCCCTGTGGATGAACACTCAAACTTCCCGTCTCACCTACAAACATAATGGCACCATCACTGTTTGCATACTGACGTATGGTGTTGGGATTGTATCCAAATAAATTAATCAGCCCTGTGGCAAATTCTGTGGTTCGTGTAAAGTTTATCCCACCCTGATATACTCTTGGCACTTTAACAACTACTGCACTGATGCTTTGTCCACTTGGGGGAATTATAATCATCTCGTCAAGGGATACACCCCCTATATTTGGACTTTTATTCTCATACGCAAACGAAAAGGAACTTGTTTGGTTGTCAGGTGTGTTGCGTATTATGTTTTTTAAGACCGTAGCCTCTGTATCTGTGATAATTTTTACATGTTCCCCTGACACTTCATCTCGGATAAAAACTGAAACACCTCTCTCCGAAGACACATTAGGCATAAAAACCGTTTCACTATATGCAGTTACGTTCTTTAAAAAAGCTGTTTCCTTTGTTTCATAGAACTGTAAATCAAAATTCACCGGGCGTACACTTGGATACCTGACATATACGGAATTTCCCCCAAGTGCATTTTCCCACTGTTGAGCCGTCACCTTTTCAAAGGCTGTCTCCTTTTGAGAATATGCCTCCCGCATAATCATATTGATGGATTCAACCACCTTCCCGTATTCCACATTATCCTTCAAAATCAAATCACGATTTCCCGCACAATTTGTCATTATAACATCAGGTTCTGACCATTTCCAAAATGTACTGACAACATTCTGCGAGGATAGGGTTTCTGCCTGACTATCCACAGGAGAATTTTCCGGTCCCCAAAATACCGTACCAATGGAAACCTGACCCCTGTAAAGATCAAGCACCGAATATAAAAGACCAAAACAGCAGATTGCAAGAAAAATCAGCAGAAGTGACTTTCCTCTTTCTATCCACTTTTTCCTATCTCCAGGCAACATTTTTTTCACTGGCAACCCCACCCCTTTACAATAAATTTCAAAAAGGACGACCGATGGTCGTCCTTAATCAAAGTCAATCCAATCCCATTCCACGACCTTTAGGTAGTGAGAGATTTTATTATGTCAATAATATTATAATTGTATTTTGTAACAGACAACTTCATAAGCTGAACATGTTCACCATTCTCCGCCCTGACAAGAATAACGTTTTCACCCTGTCCCAAGGATATAGTATTCATGAAAAGTCCGGATGCCCCGATTTTAACCTCTGATGCTGTCTGAACTTTTTGTGTCACACCATTTTCATCAACATATGTTGCCTCGTTATAGAATTTTTTATAATTTCCATCTGTTGCATCAAACCAATACAGGGTAACCGTTGTGCCCTCTTTGCCATAACCCGAGATAATATATGCCTGATTGAAGGTTGAATCCTTTTGGTTCTGGGGTTTGGTAACAACCACAAGCCCCGAAGAATTGCCTGCAACATCAGCATCCAGCGTCTCAGGTGCTGCAAAAACACCAACATGACTCAGAAGCAAAATTATAACTATCAAAAGCGTTATATAAATTTTCTTCATGGTGATTCTCCTTATTATACAGTCAGAAAATGTAATCCTTTACAACTTCCGTATTCACAGTATAGCATACAAATGTTACAAAGGCATTACAAGTACATTACATTTTTCTAAAACATTATTTTAAAAATTTTAACAAAAACCACCAGCTCATATTGACAAAAAAGCCTTTTGGTGATAGACTTTTTTATGAAAAAACACTTTACAATAAGGGGATTTTGATTATGAAAATTTCAACAAGCACATGTTCTTTTGGACAATTTTCAAATGAAGAAATGATTAGTTTTGTTTCAGAGGCTGGATTTGACGCTCTTGACTTCTCCTTTGGAAAAAAAGAATTTTATGATGCCTCCACTGACTCAGACAGTTTTAAGGAATCTTTGATCGCTTTAAGAAAAATGGCGGAAGAAAAAGGTCTTGTATTCAATCAGGCACACGCTATGGCTCCCTGGCCACATGTTGACCAGAGAAGTTCTGTAAATAAAGATGTTTTTGACAATATGGTGCGCTGCATACGAAACGCATCGTACCTTGGTGCAGAAACCATAGTTGTTCATCCATGTCAGCATCTTTTCTACCTTGATGATGGTGCCCCCGAAAAGCTTTTTGAAATAAATGTGGAATTTTACAAAGAACTTATACCCTATTGTGAGGAATATAACATAAAGGTTGCTACTGAAAATATGTTTCAGTCCAAGGATACATCTTTTTATAATTCCCGTTATTGTCTCACAGCTTCATCTTGTTCTGACCCTGCAGAGTTTTGCCGTTACGTAGACGCTGTAGACAGTCCATGGATTGTTGCGTGCCTTGATCTGGGACACGCAGAGATTCTGAGTCATGACTCAGCAGACTTTATCAGAACCTTAGGGGAAAACAGGCTTAAAGCTCTCCATATTCAGGATGTTGATGGTTTTTACGATTTACATACAATGCCTTATTTCGGCGGCATGATTGACTGGGATAAAGCCATGAAGGCTCTGGCAGAAATAGGATATGAGGGTGATTTGACATTCGAAGTTCCCGGCTATTTCAATGCTTTGCCCAAAGAACTTATTCCATCCGCTACAAGACTTCTTGCAGACACCGGCAAGCATTTGAGGAACAAATTCCTCGCCGCAAAATAAAACTGCAACAATTCATTAAATCCTTTGTGCACATATCCGGCACAAAGGATTTTTTTAACATTCTTTTCAGTCAGACATATACTGACATTGGGAGCGTGATTTTCTTATGGCTAAAATTTTTATTGATCCCGGTCACGGCGGGCCAGATCCGGGAGCTGTAGGAAATGGTGTAACCGAAGAATTCGTGAACCTCAACGTTTCACTTGAACTTGCAAGACTTTTGCGTGATGCCGGATTTGATGTGCGGCTTTACCGCACCACCAGCGACGAAAATGTCCTCAGCAACAAAAACGCCGATCTCCGGAGCCGCGCACAGACCGCAAATGACTGGGGTGCTGACTACTTTATAAGTATTCACACCAACAGTTCTGAACGGCCTGCAGCATCGGGGGTTGAAGCATATGTATACCGTCTGGGTGGCACATCTGAAAGACTTGCTCAATCAATAGTGAACTCGGTTGCACAACAGCTTGGTTCCCGTAACCGCGGAGTAATGCAGGCAAACTTTGCCGTATTAAGACGAACCAACATGCCTGCTGTTCTGGTGGAATTGGGTTACCTTACCAATGCAACAGAAGCTCTCAACCTGAACAGTCCTGCATGGCAGAGAGCTGTTGCCGCTGCCATATTTCAAGGTATTGTTGATGCGGTGGGCCTGCCACGACCATAAAAGCCAAAACGGGTGATGTCCCTATGGGACACACCCGTTTTTCTATTCTTCAATATCAGTTATTGTTAAATCCTCTTCAGCCACCTCTGTTGACTCCTCCAGTTCCTCTTCCGTTACAATTTCGGTTTCTTCCGGTTTGCCCATCACAGGTTGCTGTTTTTCTGGTTCTTCACTTACTGACGGTTTTTCTTCCACAGGAACCTCTATCTTGCCTGTATAAACCTTCAACTGTTCCGACGGAGTATTCTCATCAAAAGGATTGACCTCTTCCTCAATGTTGGCAGCCTTGTAAACGCTGTTTGTAAGCTTTTCTTCTTTCACAACCTCACCATTCAGCTTTACAATACGTCTTGACGCCACGCTATATCCCGGTGCGCCCTTTTCCACAATCTTTTTATATCCCTTTGGAATTTCCGTATTTAGTGTTCTCTCAACCTTAGGCTCAAAGCTGGCAGTTCTCCAATGTGAAATTTCAACCATCTGCCCAGGGACTTTCACTCCCAGAATTCTGCATTCAAGATTTCTTCCGGTCACTATAGCTACAATCTTTACAGGATACTCGGTGCTGTTTTTTATCTTAAGGTCTATATACCCCTCTGCAATGGTTGCATCCTGTCCCGCAGGAACATACGCCACTGGCAAGGAGTGGGATGTGCGCTGAACAATCTCAAGGTTTGCATAAAGTGCCGCTGAATACAAGGTTGAAGATGTCTGGCAGATTCCACCGCCAACACCCGATTCCACCTTGTTTCCTACATAAACTCCTGCTTCTTTATAACCATTGGCAATCGTTCTTCTGCCAACAGTTTTGTCATATGAGAAAACATCTCCCGGCATAAGAATATACCCATTGATTCTCTCCGCAGTAAGCCTTACATTGCTGGCTCTGGCAGCAGAACTGGTGGCAAAGTTTGACGAATATGACCCTATAACATCCCTGAACAAAAGTTCTTCCAATTCTTTAGCAGTAATCTCAGGTTGGGTTACTTTTACGTTTATGCTGTATGTACCTTGAGCAGATTCAAGAGCCCTCCTGATTTCCGCCTTGTCAACCACTATATCCGGTTTTTCCTTAACAATCACAACTTCGCCGTTCTCAAATTTGTATTCTGCATCTTTCATCGGTGCAGTAATCTTTGCATAAAACTCATCAGGGTCAACCTCATGAAATCCGGCTTTTTCCACCGCAAACTCAATTTGTGATGTCTTTCTGTCACACGCAGCCTCTTTAAAAAGCTCCAACGCCTTATCCCTGTCAACCCGCTTACCATTGTGGCCCTTGACTATGGTTAGAACATCATCCTCCACTATATATTCCGTCTCTTGCACAGGAGTCTCATACTCTGCCGCAATCTCGCTTATCATCCTGTCAAAAAGCTCCTCATCCAATTCCACCACAAGGGGAATCTTTTTTTCTTTTACTAATGAAGCTATCACAGAAAAAATCTTGCCTGCAAAGCCATTGCTTCGGCCCACCTCATAGGCATTCAGGGCTGTTTTTTCACTTTCTATCCGGGTTTTAAGTTCAGAAAGCAAGACTGTTTTGCTGTTGTCCCCGCACTTAAGAACAATCTCCCGTCCATCTGTCACATCTGCAAATTCTGCATCTATTTTTTCTTTTGCCTCATCCATACTCATTCCGCCAACATCTATGCCATTTACCGTGATGTGAGGCAGAATATTCTTATATGATGAAGAATATACCGAAAACCCTGCTGCCAAAACAACAATAATACCCACTAAAACAGCAAGCACCCTTGTTCCAGGAGCCTTAAAGGTATTTTTCACAGCATTTTTTAAGCTGCGTCTTTGCTTTTTTTCTTCACTCACTAATTTTCACTCCATATATCAGACTTTTGACCTATACTTTAAAACTTATGGCACTGAAACTCTTGGTATTCCCTCAAGCATGCAATTTGCCTATACTTCGATTTTATCACATAGCAAAAAAAAGTCAATATTTTTATTGGATTTTTCCTCACCAAATCCCTTATATTTATGGATAATTATTCAAATAAAGGGAACACTTGAAAAGAGGTGATATAATTGGCTTTTAAAAAACTTTTTATATACTCAGAAAATACCGGCAAATCCCATGAGCCTTTGGATAATCCCGCTCCTATATATCATGACAATAACCCCGGCAAAAATTCATATATAAAAAATAATATATGCGACAAGGCATCCTATACTTACACCACAGGGATGGTCAGTCCAAAGCTGTCTGAAAACCTTGACTTTATCAAAGATGCCTTTGAAACAATTAAGAACTTCGACCTTGTTATCCGAGAATTTAGTGTCAAACTTAAAAATACCCGCATCAATGCATTCCTCATATTTTATGATGGGCTTTCCAACAAGGAATATATAAACCGTGATATTCTGTCCCCACTTATGACAGAAGGGCAAGGTCTCAACCCGGAAGGCATGCCACTGGAGGACATAATCTATGGTCAACTTCTGACCCAGGCACCCAACAGCAAAATAGAGAAAATGGAGTCCGTGATTGAGGCTGTTGGTTTTGGCAACTGTGCCGTCTTTGTTGATGGCTGCAGTTGTGCCTTCGTGGCGGATATAAAGGGTTGGAGCAGTCGCAGTGTGGGCAGACCTGTCTCAGAAGCTGTTCTCACAGGGCCTCAAGAGGCATTTTGCGAATCAGTGATGCCCAACATTGCCTTAGTGCGGAAAATTCTCAAAGACCCCAACCTTATTGCAGAAAACATCACCGTGGGCACAAAAAGCAAAACTCCCTGTGCGCTTATGTATATAAACGGCATCACTAACATCTCACTGGTAAAGGAAGCAAGACGCAGACTCAAAGCTGTGGATATTGAGTATGTTTTTTCATCCACTGATGTGGAGATGCTTATAGAGGAAAGTTCCTTGTTTCCCCTACCCCAACTCTTGAAAACTGAACGCCCTGACCGTGCAGCGTCAATGCTGGCAAACGGCAAGGTGATAGTTATGGTACAGGGCAGCCCTTTTGTCCTTGTTCTTCCTGCAACCGTTTCTGACCTTGCCGAAACCGCAGAGGACAACTATGTACGCACACTTGAGGCAAATTTTATGCGTTTTATTCGTATAATCGGTTGTGCACTGGCTCTTCTATTGCCCGGTTGTTTTATCAGCGTGGTTCTTTATCACCACGAAAGTATCCCCACAGACTTAATTCTTGCCATTGAGGCAAGCCGCGAACAAATGCCTTTCCCTATTGTTCTTGAACTTATTATAATGCTTCTGGCATTTGAATTGATTAAGGAGGCATCTATTCGTGTTCCTGACCCCATTGGTTCCACCCTGGGTATTGTAGGGGGTCTTATCTTAGGCCAATCCGCAGTCAGCGCCAATATAGCAAGCCCCCTGCTTATTATAATCGTATCCATCTCTGCTCTGGGTGCTTTTGCCGCCCCCTCTGTGTCAATTTCACGGGCTTTGTCGGTTCTCCAGTTTTTGTTTATATTCTTAGGTTCAATCGCCGGGTTTCTGGGAATTGCCCTTGGAATATTTGTTGGAATTATCCTCCTTTCCTCAATGAATTCATTTGGTGTTCCGTATCTTTCTGTGGATAATTTTGAAAGCGGCTCTGTTATTATCCCTCCTATATGGAAACGAGAAAGACGACCCCACAGTCTTCGCACCCAGAACTCACAAAAGCAACCCCATATAAGCCGAAAATGGAAAGGAGATGATA
Source organism: Clostridia bacterium (assembly GCA_045532055.1). GTDB lineage: Bacteria > Bacillota > Clostridia > Monoglobales > Monoglobaceae > SIG440. The sequence goes on along the minus strand of JAZSFF010000007.1, from coordinate 62,768 downwards.
CTCTATGAGTATGCCTCGTTCAAATTGCCGCACCAGCGAAATATTTAGTATTGTTTTTATTCTGCTGGCCACAAAACTTTTCACAAATCAAAGTCTGCTCTTTGCAGGAATTTCAGGCACAGGAGCACCTCTTTCTGCTATATGCTCAGGTTTGGTTGCACTCCTTGTCATATATATATCAACACGCAGATTTTATCTCAACCCGGATGGCAGAAACATTATCAGTCTCACCGAAAAACACTTTGGTGTATTTGGCAAGTACTTAATATCTATTATTCTTATAGTATATCTTGCCCTCTCTTCATCCTACATTCTCAACGAGTTCTCCCACCTTGCCAAATTGGTCGCATTTCCCACCGCACCTCTTTGGTTTGCAGCGGTCTTTTTTGTGGTTGCGGCATTTGCTGGTGCCTCTGCAAAGGAAGACGGCATTCTTCGCATATCAAAATTCATTGCACCCTTTTTGCTTACAACAATTCTTGTTCTCCTTATTTCCGTGCTATGTCAAAGTGATTTTCTCAATCTTTTTCCCATCCTCGGTACAGGAGCTACAAATACCATAGGCAAGGGACTCTCCGGGGTAACATTTTATTCTGATATAGTGCTTGTTTTTCTCATAAATCCTTTTTCAACAAGCCCTAAAACCACCAAAAATGCCATTTTTACAGCATCAACAATAGCTATAATCATCAACATTCTCGCTATACTTACCTTTACAGCAAAAATCCCATATCCCCTGTCGCAGGATGGTGATTTTCCTATGTACCTACTTCTTAAAGAAGTATATTACGGCAGGTTTTTCCAACGCATTGACGCTATATTTCTTCTTGCCTCAAGTTTTTGTGGAATGTTTTCATTATCGGTGAACTTCTGCCTTATTGCAAAGATTCTGGCCCAGTCCTTTGACATCACTCACCGACAAGCCACACTTTTCCCTATTTCTGCAACAATATTTCTTTTGAGTATGGGGTATCTGCCCATTTCACAAACCACAGTATCCAACAGTCTCTTTCCTATGACATTTGTCATTCTGGGAATTATTCTCCTTATATATCCTTTAACCAGAAAGGGGGTTGAACCTTCCCATGAAAAATAAATTCATACTTCTGCTATTTTTTCTTTTAATCCCCACGCTGTCGGGCTGTTATGATGACAAAGAAATCGACGAAACCGCCTATATAATTGCTCTAGGAATTGACAAAGGCGATAATGAAAATTACTCATACACATTTCAATTTTCCTCTCCATTATCACTTTCCAACGGTGAGTCAGGCGAGGGTTCCAGTCAGGAAGGCAGCGAAAAACAAGGCAAATCAGATGAAAATTCTACGGTCAGCAATCTGGTAATTGATGCTCCCGACTTTTATATTGCCAAAAACATGACCAACAATTTCTTGAGCAAAAATGTGGATATGTCCCACTTGAAATTGATAGTTTTCTCATCACAGATAGATGCGGGTGGTGTAGAAGACCACTCCCAGCTCCTTCTCCATGAACGTGAAATTCGTCCACATACAGCCATTGCAGTAGCTGTCACATCCGCTGGAGAATATATCGAAAATGTAAATCCCGAACTGGAGTCCAACACTTCAAAATACTATGAACTCATGTCCCTCCGTTCTAATAATGTGTACGCCCCCGCCAAGCGTCTTCACGACTTTGTTGATGATATGGCAGCCAAGAATTCCGACAGCGTCCTCCCCATTGCAGTAAACGGTAAAGAATTGAAGAATTTCCCCTCTGACAATTCCATCTCAGGTTGGATAACTCCACATAGTTCACAAATATCCTCCTCTCACTCGGTTCTCTCGGGCATGGCAATTTTCAAGGACGGTAAACTTTCCGGAGCAATGGATGGTGACAGCGCAATGATTTTCAATATATTAAACCGCTCAATCAAGAACTGTACCATAACCGTAGCAAGTCAATCCTCCCCCGATGAAACCCTAAGTTTCAGGCTCACCGTATTAGAGCCCGCCGCTTATAACACAGACATAGAAAACAACAGTATAAGTGTCTCCCAAAACTTTCAGCTTGAATTCCTTGGTCTGCGGCTCCCTCAGGGGTATCACAGTTTCGATGAACTCTATGCATACACACAGAAGATTCTCACCCAAAGAATTCAGGATTTTTTAAATGATATATCTCGATCCAAGAAAGCTGACATCCTGGACATTCGCAACCATCTCAGACTTCGTTTCGCCACATGGGAAGAATGGAATAATTTTGACTGGGATAGTTTTTATCAAAAGGCAAAATTTGTTGTGAATATAGACATGGTATAGGAGGGTATTGCTTTGCCAATTTTTTTAAAACTGATTTTGGGCGTTTTCATTATTTGGAGCACCGTTTACTCCTCAAGCTACGCCCTTTTTCAATTCAAGCATAGACATTTTTTCAGTAGTTTTTCCTGCTTTACTCTTGTTATAATTATGCTTGGTTCATATATTTTTTCACTGTTCAGTAACATATAAAAAACACCGCCTTTACGGTGTTTTTTCTGCTTTCATATTCTAAATATAACTAAATCAAAATATACTTATATTAACCATTTCGTAAAGTTAATTTTAAAGAAAGGATCAGATGATTATATGAGGATTTTTGTAATCACAAAAAAGACAGGGATTCTGTACCTGCTGATTGCTGTACTTGCCTTGTCCCTTGTTTACATAGGAAAAAGTGATGCCCTACCCGTGTCGGGTGCAAAGCGTGATTTACCCATCTATTGCGTTCAAAAACCAGAAAATGAAAAAGTAATCTCCATCAGTTTTGATGCAGCCTGGGGCAATGAGGACACAGAGCAGCTTATTGACATCTTGGGCAAATACAATGTGAAAACCACATTCTTTGTGGTAGGCGGCTGGGTAGATAAATACCCTGAATCGGTAAAGCAACTCCACGACGCAGGACATGAGATAATGAACCACTCAAATACCCACCCACATATGACCCAGATTTCTGTTGAAAAAATGAAAGAAGAGGTTGAAAAATGTGACGAGAAGATCAAAAATATCACCGGAGTAAAGCCCACCCTCTTCCGTGCCCCCTACGGCGACTATGACAACAAAGTTATCCAGGCAATGCGTGAAACCGGCCACTTCACAATTCAATGGGATGTGGACAGTCTTGACTGGAAAAACTTAACCGCATCTGAAATTTCGGATCGGGTTCTCAAAAAAGTGAAGCCTGGCAGCATAGTTCTCTTCCACAACGCAGCACTTCACACACCCGAAGCTTTGCCGAATATTCTTGAAACTCTGCAAAAAGACGGTTATAAAATTGTTCCCATATCAGAATTGATACTTAAGGATAACTATACCATAGATTCAACGGGTATGCAAATTCCGAACAAGAGCGAAAAAAATGAAACAAAAACTGATGCTCAAAAACCTGCAGAAACAGAAAAGAAGACTGACACAACAGCTCAGCCTACCTCGACCTCTGCAGATATTATAGTCTAAAAATAAGGGGACGGAAAATCCGTCCCCTTATCATTATCTACTCTTCCTCATCCTCTTCTGGCATATCCCAGGTATGGTATACGTTCTGGACATCGTCGTTATCCTCAAGCATTTCAATAAGCTTATTAAGATTCTTAACCGCTTCCTCATCATCCACCTGTGTAAGTGTCTGGGGAATGTAGCTGAGTTCTGCTTGTTCAAACTCATATCCCTTTGACTCCAATGCCTCACGAACCTTGCTGAAGTCCTCGGGCGCTGATGTTACTTCAAAGCATTCATCCTCTGCAGAAAAATCCTCCGCTCCTGCATCGAGGGCATCCATCATAAGTGTATCTTCATCAAGACCATCCTTTTTGGCAATTACGATAACACCTTTCTTGTCAAACATAAATCCAACGCTGCCAGTCTGTCCCAAATTTCCGCCGTACTTGTCAAAATAGTGTCTCATATCCCCTGCGGTACGGTTTTTGTTATCGCTTAAAGTCTCAACCATAAAAGCAACACCGCTTGGCCCATAACCCTCGTAAACCAGTTCAAAGTACTCCTTTGCGCTGTCCTCGCCTGCGGCTTTTTTGATACTTCTCTGAATTGTATCGTTGGGCATGTTGTTTGCTTTTGCCTTGGCAATAGCATCTCTCAGTTTTGAGTTGCTGTCTGGGTCTGGTCCCCCCTCTTTAACTGCAACAACCAATTCACGACCGATTTTTGTAAACAACTTTCCTCTCTTTGCATCAAGTGCACCTTTTTTTCTTTTTATGGTTGCCCATTTGGAATGTCCTGACATTGTATTTCCTCCTAAAGTTCCTTAAATAATCTTTTATTTTTCTTCGTCAATTACCGCTTTAAGTCCTGTGGCAAGTCCCGCAAGCCCCTGGATTTCTGACGGAATAATTATCTTTGTAGCATTGCCGTCTGCCGCCTTCTGGAAGGCCTCCAGACTCTTGATTGTAAGCACAGCCTGATTTGGCGATGCCTCATTAAGCATACGAATACCTGCCGCCGTTGCTTCCTGAACGCTCAAAATTGCCTGAGCTTCACCCTCTGCAACACGAATTGCTGACTCTTTTTCTGCCTCAGCCTTTAATATTTGAGACTCTTTTTCTGCTTCGGCTTTGAGAATTGCCGCAGCTTTTTCACCCTCTGCAACGAGAATGGCAGATTTCTTTTCACCCTCAGCCTTGAGGATTGCCTCACGTCTTTCACGTTCTGCTTTCATCTGTTTTTCCATGGCTTCACGGATTCCTGACGGTGGAATGATGTTTTTAAGTTCTACACGGTTGACCTTGATTCCCCATGGGTCTGTTGCTTCATCAAGTATTGAACGCATCTTGGTGTTGATGACATCACGACTTGTCAAGCTTTCGTCAAGTTCCATATCACCAATAATATTTCTGAGTGTAGTTGCTGTAAGATTTTCAATGGCAGACATAGGAAGTTCCACGCCATATGCATAAAGCTTGGGGTCTGTGATCTGAAAATAAACAACCGTATCAATCTGCATGGTAACATTATCCTTTGTAATAACCGGCTGCGGTGCAAAATCAACAACCTGTTCTTTCAAAGTAACACGCTTTGCCACCCTGTCGATGAATGGAATCTTTACATGAAGTCCAACACTCCAAGTACCGCTGTATGCACCCAGGCGTTCAATAACATATGCATGAGCCTGAGGCACAACCTTGATGTTTGCAATCACAACTACTACCAAAATTGCAAGAATAATCAAAATAAATTCCATAAACTCAAAACTCCTTTAATTAAATTTTAGCTGACACAACAACCTTGACGCCCTCCAGGGCCTGAACCACAACAGAGGTTCCCTCTTCTATGATTTCGCCATTTTGGGATTTTGCAGACCAAACTTGTCCCATAACCTTGACTTGTCCCACATTCTCCACAGGGTCTATCCTGCGAATAACAACACCTTCAGCAGAGATAATTCTGTCCGCATTGGTTGCAACAGCTTTTTTTGTTATAAACCGCTTTGCCAATGGTCTGGTTGCTGCCACAAGTATCACCGACAACACAACAAAAATCGTCATCTGTACGCCTGTCCCTGAACCCATAGCCGCAAACACAGCAGTCACAAGTGCAGAAACCGCAAACCATATTGTAATCAGGTTTGCCGTGGATGCCTCCACAACACCCAGAACCACTGCAGCAATAAGCCACAAAGCCGTCCATTCATTCATATTATGCCACTCCTCTCAAAAAAACAGCAACGGAACTTAAAAAAGTTCCGTTAGCAGACTCAATATGCTCTCTTATAACCGCCGTTGCGTTTGCCCTCAGTATTTCTTTTTAAGTCCTGAATCTTTTCTTCGCTGTCCTGTTTGAATTTAAGCAACTTGTCTTCAAAAGACATCTCTTCCTGTTCCTTTTTTCTATGGGAAAATTCAAAAACTTCAGGGGCACCTTTGAGACCGCCACCGCTTCTTTTAGCCTTTTCAGTGTTTTTCTTTTTTGTTTTTTCCTCAACGGCTTTTTTGATTGACAAACTTATCTTGCCCTGCTCGTCAACCGAAACCACCTTAACCTTGACACTCTGTCCTGCAGAAAGATGCTTGCTTATATCGTCCACATATTCATTGGAAACTTCTGATATATGAACAAGCCCTGTCTTTCCACCCTCAAGTTCAACAAATGCACCAAATGGAGCCAGTCCCGTAATCTTTCCGCGAAGTATACTTCCTTCTTCAATCTGTGTAGCCAACAAAAATCCTCCTCAACTACTGTAAATACAAAATCTTATGTACAAGCGGAACGAAACATTTCCGCATTTTCTCAATTTTATTCCTGGGTTATGTCAATAAAAACTCGTTCATTTGCCTTAACCAACCCCAGCTTTTCCCTTGCAGTACGTTCAATATACTCATCACTGCCCGCCTTGCTAAGCTCGTCTTCCAGTTTTTGCTGTTCAAGCTTTGCCTCGGCAATCTTTTGCTCATATTCTTCTGACACATCTGCACACTGAGAAAGGCTTATCTGTTGTTTAATAAATATACAGGCCACATATATGCATACAAAAAGCAACAACCCCAGTTTGACCAAGGTTTTGGCGGACATACTCTTCTTTTTTCCGTTATGTGCTTTTTTTTGCACAAGTCACCCCACCTTAAACCATTCTACTATTATGCTTATTATATATCAACCACGACCCTTTGTCAATACTCCGACTATTTTTTTCTCAGACAAAGTATTGCACTTTTAAGCCTTATTCCAACGCGGTCTCTGCTGCGTTTTGCAAGCCTGCCGACACGTCTTGCCCCGTTGCCTGTGTACCATGCAACAACGCTGATTGGCTTTTTGAAAATTTTGAATATAAGCTTAATGGGAAACAAAACAATCTTTATAACCTTTTCTATTATGCTGACCAGCCACTTTATCACCAATGCACTTACATTCAAAAGCCTATTCTTTACTATAACAACATAAGCACCAATACCAACGCCGCACCCTATAACACCCTGCCATCTTATCTCTCCGCTGTTTTTGAGATATGAAACATAAAACAATATGCATGCTGCAGCAATGAAAAATAATATATCCTGAAAATTAACCACCGCATCGCAAAGTCCAGCAACCTTGCGGCTTATACGAATTAAGTCATACAGGAATGCCATAACAATCCCTGCCGCCACGCTTGCTACAAAAAAACCTGCCTCCATTGATACAGTAGTATACATTCTCCGTCACCCTATCTGAATATTTTTCCCAAAAAACCACCCTTGTCACTTCTGTGTCCGTCAGCATATTCAATACTGTCAATCTCGCCCTCAATCTCCAGTTCGCCGTCCTCGACATTGAGACGGTTTATCCTGAACTGTGCACCTTTTACCGTCATAACGCCCTCTGTGGTATATGCAATCACCTTGTCATCATCAAAGCTGTCAACATCTTCAACCCCTGAAACAACAATTTTTTCACGACCTGTCATAACAAGTTTATGGGACATTTCTTCTTTGCGTCTTTCCTCCATAACTACACATCCTCCCTGATTTTAAGATAGCATTTTACCTCTTATAACTTATATATTATCAAAACAAAAAAATATGCGGAAAACACCAGTTTTCCGCATATCAAACATCTGATTTCTATTATTATGCAAAGTTGTCTGCTATCACCGATACCGCATTATCTTTCATCATCACAAGTCCATGCTCATTAAGAACGCCTTGAACAGCCACAGGATTTCTCACTTTTTCGGCAAATTCCGACATGATGTTTTCCAGTTCAAACAACCCAAATGAGTCTCTTGGCATCAGCTCCAGATAGAAAGAACCTTGATACTTTATCAGCCTGCTTTCACCGATATAGGTTTCATAAACTTCACGGACACCGCCGCAAAGACTTTCAAAATCTTCAAATTTAAAAATTCTCAGCAAAGATATCGCCCTGCTGCGACGCTTTATCTTGAATTCTGCAGACTTTACCCTTTTGCCTGCTCTGAGGAGTGCCGTTGCTATATCCGTTTCGGACTCCAACTTGCTGATTATCATAACAAATCCATTGTCATTTGCCGGCCGTGCTTCCACCAGAAGCTGTGCTTCTCCTACACAAAAATCCACATCTCGTTCCGCTCTTTTAAGTGCAAAACGAAAAAGTTCCTGTGCCTCAGGAGTATTGTCTGTAAAGTTTTTGATATCAACATTCCATGTTCGTATATCACTGGCATCAACCAGTATCTTTATCATATTCTCATTTACCCGTTCAATCCGCATCGGTTCCACCCCCGTACCTAAATCTTATGCTTGAAAAATCTATACAATTCAAATTGAAAAATCGTGCTTTGTCTAATTATACATAATTTTGTCTGTTTTGAAAAGACTAATTTTTTTCCAAAGCTGAAATTTACACAAAAAACATAAATTTCCTATTGAAATTGTGGGCTGAGTGTGATAATATATGTTTTGCAAAGGCACCACTTGATGGTGATTTGCATAATATACAAATATATCCCTGCGATGTTCGTAGATGTGGCTTAATGTAAAACCAACACTTTTTTAAAGGGATTTTCTCTCCGGATGCGGCGCACATGCCTCCCACAAATTTATTTGCGGCCAGTGGACTTGTAATGTAGCCGGGATTTATCCCACCTGCCATGCAGGTTTTTACCTTAACCCTTATACGGCATATGTGGGGCTTTTATTTTTTAAGCAAAGGACATGCTGTCTTTTGCTATTTTTTTGTTCAAAAACCTTGACAAAACTCGCAATTTATGTACAATATAAGTATATACTTTTTAATAATGGGGTGAGAGTGTGCGTGTTATTTCAGGTTCAGCAAGGGGCCGGAAATTGATTGCACCTCCGGGTCTTGACACCCGCCCCACCACAGACCGGGTCAAGGAATCTGTTTTCAACATCATCGCCCCTTACTTGCCCTCAACCATGGTTTTGGATTTGTTTTCAGGCAGTGGCGCACTGGGGATTGAGGCTCTCAGCCGCGGATCCTCACATGGGGTTTTTGTTGAAAATCAAAGGCCAGCCCTTGACATAACAAAACAAAACATAGCTTTGGCAAGGGTTTCCGACCGTGCGGAGATAGTTTGCAGCGATGCCCTTACATATCTGGACAGGACAAGCTGTAAGTTTGACATAATCTTTCTGGACCCGCCGTATAATACCGGACTTTTGAACAAAGCTGTAGCAAAAATTGCAGACAATAATCTGCTTTCTGAAAACGGAATTATCGTTGCAGAAAGTGAATATATGGGCGAAGAACCCGAAAACGATTTTTTTGACATTATCAAACGCGCAAAATACGGAAAGACGACTGTCTTTGTATTGTGTGCAGCACACTAGAGGGAGGACAAAATATGCAGGTTGCAGTTTATCCCGGAAGTTTTGACCCATGCACCAATGGACACCTTGACATTATCGCTCGTGCATCACAGCTTTTTGAAAAGGTGGTTGTTGCAGTTCTTATCAATGAAAAAAAGCATCCCATTTTCACTCTTGACGAAAGAGTTGAAATGCTTAAAAAATCCACCAGGCACATACCCAATGTTGAAGTTGTTTCATTCTCGGGTTTGCTTGCGGAATTTATGAAAGAAAACAATTATTCTGTCATAATCAAGGGATTGCGTGCGGTGTCTGATTTTGAGTATGAATTCCAGATGGCACTTACAAACCGTGCCCTTTATGACAAGATAGAAACTGTTTTTATCCCCTGCAGCTCAGAATTTATGTTCTTGAGTTCCAGTATAGTAAAAGAAGTTGCAAAATACAACGGTGACCTTGATGCACTTGTTCCCAAGGAACTTGTTCCTCAAATAAAACGCCGTTTCGGATATTAAGCCGCATTAAATTAAGGAGGTTTCCAGCTATGGATATGGACGCTTTGGAATTATTAACAGAATTAGAGGATATTATTGACAAAGGTGTTGCAGTGCCCTTTACCGGTCGTTGCATGCTTGACAAGGAAGAGCTTCTTGAAATCATTCAGGAAATCCGTCTCAAGCTGCCCACAGACCTTGAACAGGCAAAATGGATAAAGGCTGAACGCCAGAATATCATAAACGACGCCAACAAGGAAGCAGACGAAATCATCAAAGTGGCAAACGACAAGCTTATTGCCATGATTAATGAAAACGAAATAACAAAGAAGGCAATGGCTGCTGCTGCTGAAATCACAGATACTGCAAACGCAGAAGCACAGGCAGCAAAAAATTCTTCTTATCAGTATGCAGATTATCTGCTTGAAAATGTTGAAACTGTTGTTCTTAAGACAATTCGTGACCTTGAACAGTGCATCAATATCGTCAAAGACAACAGAAACCAGCTCAGATAATTGCTTAAATCAGTTTATTAGCAAAGTAGGATTCAGCGCGTTAAGTGAAGGGCGGACGGGAAGTTGCCGCCTTTACGAAAAGCATTTTTGCTTGCGGTGTTGTTTCCGCATTCCGTTGCTGCAAAATCCGTAAACTTTAAATTACCCTTTTTGTGGCTATTCTACAGAAAGGGTGATTTTTTGTGAAAAAATTTTTTCCGCATCTATCAGTCAAGGATATGTGCATGTTGGGATTGCTTGTTGCAATCACTGCTCTACTATCAATTTTTTGCACATTCAGGGTTGGTACAGTAGTGAAAATTCCCCTCAAATTTATATCCGTGTTTGTAACAGGCGCCATGTACGGGCCAATTTTTTCAGGGCTTACTGCGGCAACAGGAGACTTGCTCAACTGTCTTCTTGCACCCTCGGGACCAATTATTCCTCAAATAACCCTTATTGAATTTTTGTCGGGATTTGTGTACGGTCTTTTCTTTTTTAAACCAAACCTTTCAAAAAAGTCATATATAGTTCGCACAATTCTGTGCGTTGGGATACAGTTTTTGATAGATATGTTCCTTACCACCGCTCTGTTTTCCCTGTGGCTTGGCTGGTATCCATCCTTTGCGGTTGCCTTTTACACAAGAATTGCGGCGGGTGTCATAAAGCCAATTCTTCAGGCAGCAGTTTTGCTGACCTGCCGTGGATATATTGAAAAATTGAGACGTTTTAAATAATTCAACAGTACTGGAGAACACCATCAATGAGTAATGATTTTAAAAAATTTGCAAACAGTTTTCAAGCTGTTGCCCGTCTGCAGCTTGAGGGCATTGGTTGTCTGATGAATCACCTTGGAAACCCCCAAAACCAACTGAAATTTATACACATTGCAGGAACCAACGGAAAAGGTTCTGTTTGCAGTTTTTTGCAAAATATATTCACAGATGCGGGATATAAAACAGGGAAATACACATCCCCCAATCTTGTAACAGTACGGGAACGAATTTCTGTTGACGGAGAAATGATTTCCGAAGAGGACATAACCCGCATCTTAAAAACAGTGGAAATCGCAGCAAACAATGTGAAAGCGGAGCTTGGTGAACTCCCAACCCAGTTTGAAATATGGACAGCCGCCGCATTTTGTTATTTCAAGGAACAAAACTGTGATATGGTTGTTCTTGAAACAGGTCTTGGTGGGACACGTGACGCCACAAACATCATTCCCTGCCCCGCTGCTACAGTTATTACAACCATTGACATTGACCACGTGGAATATCTGGGCAACACTATCGAGAAAATTGCCGCCGAAAAGGCAGGAATAATCAAAAAACCACAAAACAATAAGCAGGGAATTACTGTATCCGCCAGACAAAACCCCAAAGCATCTGAAGTTTTAACCCAAACCTGTTCCGAAAAAAATCATAACTTAATTTTTACAAATACTCCCATTCTCAAAACCTTTGAGGACTTTTGCGAAATTTTTGATTACACTTCATCAGACGGTACAGCTTTGTGTGACATAAAGTGTGGCATTTCCGGTGTTTATCAGCCTGACAACGCAGCTTTAGCAATTGAAACCGCCTTGGCACTCGGTATAAATACAAAGCACATAAAAAGTGGAATATCAAAGGCAAAAAACCCGGGAAGATTTGAAATAATTCAAAAAAATCCCGTTGTAATATACGACGGTGCACACAACAAAAACGGCATGCTTGCCCTGTCAAAAAGTCTCAACCATTACTTCCCCAAATGGGATGGCGGCACCTTTATAATGGCATTTATGGGTGACAAGGATATTAAAGGCGAACTTGAAATTTTACAAAATTCAGGTCTGCTTGCCAATTCCCAAATCTTTGCCGTAAAGGTAAAGGACAACCCAAGGGTTGCCGAAATCGGCCTCATCTACAAAACCGCCTCAGACCTTGGTATCAATGCAACAGCATATAAAGAGCTTAGTGACGCCTATAAGGAAGCTCTTTCCTTGAACAAACCCATTATTCTTTGCGGCTCCCTTTATTTATACAAGGATTTTGATGAGGTTTTGACGGCAAATCTTTAAAAAATTTTTTATTATCAGGTATTGACAAACCGCCTCTGATATGCTAGAATATCACTTGTGGTCAAGATGCCATGATATATTTGCGGGAGTGGCTCAGTGGTAGAGCGTCACCTTGCCAAGGTGAACGTCGCGAGTTCGAATCTCGTCTTCCGCTCCATGTCGGAACAAGTTACGCTTGTTCCGACTTTTTTCTTTTTTAAGTATAAACTCCGCCGTGATTACGGCGGAGTTTTTCAATTTTCCAAAAAACTTATCTTACGATAACCATTTCAGAAACCTCATCTTCATAAATCTTTATAAACAGTCTTACTTCGTTGCCTTCTTCAAATACTTCAATATCTCCTGAAGTTACAACAGCAACGTTGCCTGTCTTTCTCTGTGAATTATATTCATAAACCAGAGCACCTGCTGTAGAATAGTTTCTTACTGTACCGTTTACACTTACGTTTACAGAATCTGCAAATTTCTTTGTAACTTTGCCGTAAACAGTTGTCAGGTCAGTTCCTATATCCTTGGTGAACTCTGTTGTCATGGCATCTGTATCAAAGAGCAGTGTAATCTGGTCAACGTCACCCTTTGCATTTGTGCTGTACTGGAATATATCACCCTGTTCCAGAGCTTTTCCGTCGCCCTTCACGAATACATTCTTGTCCGCTGACATAAGCTGTACTCTCTGACCGTTTTCAATACCATAAACCACATCTACTGCATCATAATCTTCATTCTGTGCAGATGCAATTTCATCAACCAGAACTATAGGTGATTTTGCCTCTGTAACACCTGTTGTACTTGTTACGATTATTGCTCTTGCAGAGAAGTCCTCCTGAAGGTCATAAACTATAATATCATAAGGTGTGTTGTTGGAGAACATTTTGTTTGTTCTTACAGCATATCTTGTTGTGTCTGTGCCTGCCTCAGTAGGAATGTCAAACACAATAGTGTTCTCTGTCACTTTTACGTTTCCAAGCATACCTGATGCACTCTTGTATACCTGGTCAGCAGCCGCTATATTTTTTGTGAATACACCCTTGTTCACTGCACCTGTTGCAGTTTTGTCAACCGCCAAATCAATGCCAGTCAAAAGTCCCTGTGCATTTGTTTCATAAGTTACAAGCTGAGGTGTTACCACACCGTCTTTTCCAAGACTTGCAAGTGCCGACTCTGCATTAAGGCCGTAGGTGTCATTTACACGGATTTTTGTTGCCGCATCAAATACTGTTGTATCCCCTGCTGATGTGAATATCTTGAACTGAAGTGTTTTGTCGATTGTTCCTGTTATTGCAGCACCTACCATATAACCGTAAGTTCCGCGAATAGCTGTGCCTGTAGTTGACGCTGTTGTATCAACTGCTGCCACGTTGCCTTCAATATCAAGATAGAATCTGCCTTCGTCTCTCAAATTGATTTCATTTGGATAATTTGCTGCCTTTTTATAAATCTGCTCTGAATCGTTGATTCTAAAGCCTTCACTTGTGGTCTGTGTTACACGTCCAAGAACGCTTTCTGTTGAAACATAACCCTTTATAAGCTGCTTATCCTGGCTCACTGTATAGGAAATTACATTCCACTCAACCAAATCACTTGGCTGAATCTTCTGACCATCTCTCCACAGAACAAAATCTATTTCTGTGTTTTCTGGGTCAAGGAGCAATGAACCATTATTGTACTTGTCTGTTACTCTGCCTGTGGCTGACGAAACTGTCTCAACAACAAGATTTGTAAAGTTGTTTACAAACACGATGTCATAAACATTGTTAACATCTGTGTCAAGAAGAATCAGGTTGCCTGTTGCAGGTTTGAGCTGTTCGTTGGTAAGTGTTGCGATATATTTGCCGTTGTATATGAAAACAGGTTTTGCAACAATAGTGGCTGTCTTTGCTGTTGAATCATTTGTATTGCTGCGCCAGTAAGTCACTGTTTTGTTTGCATCTGTATCACCTGTTACTGATACAATGTCTGTTGCATTTATTGTAAGTTCGTTGTTCTTGCTGCTTTGAGGTCTTACCAGAATCAATGTTTTTTCGTCTGTTGTTGCGTCAATTCTTGCATAGTATACTACGTTATAGCCCAACAATTCTCTTGCCATTGTGTTGCCCTCGATAAATGTTTTGTCATTTATCATAATCCTGTCTTCTGCTGTTGTGCTGCCCCCTGTAAGTGTTGTTTCACTAGTTCCTGTAATCTGGCCGTATGCTTTCTCTACATTAAGTCTGTCATAGAGCAAAGTTTTGTCCACTACTTCATAGACTGTGTTGCTGCCAAATCCTGTCTGTTCCATAAGGTTGACTGTAAGGCTGTTGAACACAAGCTGTGCAACATCTCCTCTTTTTGCAGGGTTTGCACCGGCTGAAGAAATGCCTTTGAGAAGCTGGTTTTCAGATGCAACAGCAAGGTATCCTGCAGGGTATCCGCCACGGTCTCTTGCCACAGGCTCATAACCCAAAGCTCTTACCATTATTGTTACTGCCTCCTGCAAAAGAACAGGGTCATCTGGACGGAATGTGCCTACGTCATCACCAATAACCATTCCCTGTTGTTCTGCAACATTGATGGCACCATTTGCCCAATGGTTTGGAACAACGTCAGGGAATCTGGTAGGGGTGTTTGAACCATTTGCTATGTCTTCAAGTCCTACCGAGTATACCGAAACCTTTGCCATCTCTGAACGCAAAATGTTGTCTTCAGGACGGAAATTACCTGTTTCCGCATCACCTACCATGATACCCAATGCACCCAATACCTCTGCCGCCTCTTCATACTTTGTTCCGCTTATATCGGGAGAAAGTGCAACTCTGCGGCTGCTGTATCTTGAAAGTGCAACACTTTCGCTTAAGTGTTCATTCATCATTGCGTTGTTTTTCGTGTTGTTTTGTTCAACTATTGCTTCGCTGTTGTCCTCGGTTCTTGTCACCCTTGGTGTTGCACCCATGTTGACATCTGCATTTTGTTGAACACCGCCTTGTTGTGTGTTGTTTTGTTGATTTTGATTTGTTGCCGCACCATTTTGCTGTACAGTTTCGCCCTGATTGTCGTCCATAGTAACGCCTTTATCAGAACTATTTGCAGTATCACCCAACATTTCAGGTGTTTCACCTGATGCAATGATTGGGCCATTGCCTGCGGCAAAAACATTTATGCCCAAAGTGAAAAGCATTGTTATTGCCAGACACAAGGATATAAATTTTTTTGACATTTTTATTCCTCCTCTTTTAATTTTTAAAATGTTTCGTGTTTATTGTGTGTAGGTGCAAAAATATTACAACACAAAGTTTTTGGCTCAATTAGCAAAATATTATACCATTCCAAATTTTTAACAATTTTGTAACCTATATTTAAAAACTTTTTAGGTAAATATGGTTGAAATATTAAAACTTTTATGCTAAAATAAAAATAACATAATTTTTTGTGTTTTTATTTAGAATTTTATTAAGTTTTCACAAACATAAATACCAAGGGGGAATCAAAATGATTAACAAAAAACTTTTGAGCGGAATTCTTTGTATCGTTTTCCTGCTCTCAACACTTTCGGTGTCTGCTCTTACATTTTCTGATGTAGAAAACGACCCAACCGTTTCATGGGCAAAACCCTACATAAACGAAATGGCAGAGCTTGGTTACATCAAAGGTTATGAAGACGGAACCTTTAAACCCAACAACACAA
Organism: Clostridia bacterium; assembly: GCA_045532055.1. Classification (GTDB taxonomy): domain Bacteria; phylum Bacillota; class Clostridia; order Monoglobales; family Monoglobaceae; genus SIG440. Next base: position 46,816 of record JAZSFF010000007.1, on the reverse strand, counting down.
TTTCAAAAACTGAAGCACTTATCCTTCTTTCAAGAATGATTGGCGTAAATGACGAAAGTTTTGCTGATTCTGTGGAGCTTGCCGTTGATGAATACAAAGGAACGCTCAGCAAGTTTTCTACAAATTATGCAAAAGAGGTTTCTTTTCTCCTTTACACAGGGGTTCTCAAAGCAGATGAGCTTGATGCATATCTTTCATCTTCCAACAAAAACACAGCCCTCAAGAGATACGAGGCGGCCATTCTTCTGACAAAACTTCTTGGTGCAGAAGAAGAGGTTGAAAGCAATGCTTTTGTTTCATCATCATATGCTGACACCGTTGAAATCCCCGATTCCGCAAGGGCATACGTTGAATATGTAAAAGAGGCAGGTATCATGCAGGGAATGGGCAACAACGACAAAGGTCAGCCCATGTTCTCCCCCAACACATCTGTTACACGTTCACAGATGGCAAAAATGCTTTGCTCACTTGTTGATATTCTTGATGTTTCAACACAGACGGGCGTTATTGTTTCAATTGATAAATTTGATGAAAAAATCACCATTACAATCGACGGAAATGATATCGTAAACAACCTCGAGGCAAACACAAAATATAAAGTAAACGGAAAAGACGTTAAACTTTCTGACCTCAGCCGTGGCATGCATGTAAAAATTACTCACCTGGCAGGCAGAGTTTCATTGATTGAAAACAATGTTTCTGTTAAGGATTCTGTTATTTATGGTCTTGTATCCTCAACAAAGGATTCAACAACCAAATCTGTTACAATTGCAGATGCAAATGACAAATCAAACATCGAAACTTACGTTCTTGCTGAAAATGCAAAAATCAGAGTCAATGGTGCTATTGACCTCTTCAGCAGGGTTAAATCCAATGACTACGTTGCTTTGACAATTGTTGACGGTCTTGTTGAATCTCTTGAAGTAGTTGACAAAACCACTACAGCAAGCGGAACACTTGATTCCATTGATGTATCTGGCACATATACTATTTTGAACATTGCAGATGCAAACGGCAACATCAAAGCCTACGAAGTTTCAGCAGACGGCGTTGATGTTTCACGCAACAGTTTAAGCAGCAGTCTGGGTCAGCTTATGCATGGTGATACCATCATGGTAAGAATGACTTACGGCAAAGTTACAAAAGTTTCTGCAAGTAGCAAGAACCAGTCATTCTCAGGAAACATCAAAACCATCACACACACAACTTCCGGTTCAACACTCAGCATTGAACGCAGCAACGAAGTTGTTGACTACAAGGTAAACAAGAGTGTAAAGGTTATTATTGATTCTACCGAAACCGGTACAGTTTATGACCTCCGTCCCGGAACAGATGTGAACATAACTCTCCAGAGCAGTGAAATCATTTCCATTGAGGCTGCGGGTTCAGTTTCAAAATCACAGCTCAACGGAACTGTTAAGAGTATAAACGCAACTTACGGTCTGATGATTGTTGAAGAAGGCGGCACAGAATACAACGTATTTGTAAACACAAATACAAAAATTATTGACAGCACAACAGGCAAAAACATCATCTTTAAGAATATTGAGAAGGGAAAAACCGTTTCTGTAACAGGTTCGAACGCATCCGGTGTCCTTGAGGCAAGTGTTATTGTTATTCATTAATCCCTTAAAAAATCAAAAGCGTGCATCATTAAGATGCACGCTTTTTTATATAATATGAAATTCTGTTTTTCGTATTATATAAAAATATCAATCTAATGCCCGTGCAAAATTTTGACTTTGCCAAAATGCACATGGGCAAGCAAAGGGTTGTTGCTGCGACCGCCCGCATAGCGGGGCGACGAAACCGCTTTGTTGTTTGTATAAAACACAAATTATTTGTAAATACTTCCCATATATCAAAAAAGGTGGTATTTATATGATTGATAAAAACTCCAGACGCGTGGTAATAATCAACAACATACAATCTGATACTATCGATCAGGCAATATTTATTTTAAAATCTGACAAAAACAACAACGGCAAAACTTTCAACGAAAAGAACGTTGCCGCAGAAGCACAGGATATAATCAACAGTTATATAAGGCAAGTGGAACGCCTTAAAAGACTCCATGGCTCAGATTCGACAAAAAAACATAAGGACACATTTTTTACACATTTCTTCACAGTGGCTTTGACAGCTGTGTTTATGCTGGCAATTTTTTTCGTAGCAGCCTATAATCTGTGAGCAATATTCACTATCTCCTTTTCTTTTTCTTTTGCATAATTCACAGTATATGCTGTCCCACCTCTGTAATCTGTAAGATATGACATAAGCACCCGACTGTTGTCAACCATAACTTTGTTCCTGAGGTGCATACAACCAGTGCAGTAGCTCTCGCAAACATACTCCACCTCATCTGCCAACGTCAAAACTTCTTCATATTCCATCCTATCACGTCTTGACCATTTTGTGTGCTGGTTCCGACAAGGTAAAATCATAATAAGACGTATTTCATTATCTGACTTCCTTTTTTCAGCAACCAACCTTGCAGCCATAAGGTCAAACCCCAATGCTCCTCCCGAGATAAATCGGGTGTATCCCTTCTTTATATATTCATCGATAACCACACTGAGTTCTTTGCGTATTGCTTCAATACTTTCTTTCGGCAATAGCCTATGGCCACTGAAACAGCATGTAATTTCTTCATGATTCATAGTCAGTTTTTTTATTTCCTTTGTATTTTTATATAAATATTTTAGCACTTTCCTAAAACATTTGTCAATAAATATAGTTTACATATCCTTTTGTTTGTGATAAAATTTAGATATAGATAGTATTTGGGAGTGTCTGATTTGAAATTATTAGAACAGGTTTTAAGAATTTTTATTATATGTGTTTTAGGTGAACTTGTTGCCAATCTGCTTACCATCCCCTTTCCGGGTAGTGTGCTGGCAATGATTTTGCTCTTCTTGTGTTTGGCTTTAAAGTTGATAAAGATGGAACAAATAGATATAGCGGCAGACTTTCTGCTTAAAAACATGGTCCTGCTCTTTATTCCTTCAACTGTTTCAATTATCTCATATGTTGGTATCCTTGAGGATATTATTTTTAAATTTTTGTTTATTTGCATTGTCACCACCATAATTACATTTATATGCACGGCATACTCAGTGAAACTGACAATGTATATTATGAACAAATTCAAAGGGGGTACAAAATAATGTTTCAACAGTTTACATCATCACCTCTTTTTGGCTTTACCCTGTGTATATTGGCATATATCGTCGGCGTAAAAATAAAAGAGAAATTCAAATATACGATTTTGAACCCAATTCTCACCTCCACACTCCTCATAATAGTGGTTTTGACCCTCTTCAATATTCCCCTTGAAAACTTTCTTGTGGGCGGAAATATGATTTCTATGTTCCTTGCACCCGCAACGGCAGCACTGGCACTTTCTATATACCGCCAGATGCATGTTATAAAACGAAACATTATTCCTATTGCCGTAGGTTGTATAGTTGGAGCCGTAACAGCTGTAGCAAGTGTTCTGCTTTTGTGCAAAGCCATGGGACTTACTGAAGAACTCACCATCAGCCTGATGCCCAAATCCATAACCACAGCTATCGCCAGCGAGCTTTCACGACATATGGGGGGGATTGTCCCCATTACAGTTGCCTCCGTTGCAGTGACTGGTATATTTGGTGCTATTATGTCGCCCTTTTTTATAAAATGGTTCCGTATTAACAATCCCATAGCTGTAGGTCTTGCAATCGGTGCATCCTGCCACGCATTGGGCACATCCAAAGCAGTCGAACTGGGAGAAACCGAGGGTTCTTTAAGTGGCATAGCTGTAGGGTTGTGTGGTCTTGTGACGGTCTTTATATCAATGTTCTTATAAATTGACAAATAACAAAAAAAGCACTTAAGAAATTCTTAAGTGCTTTTTTAAATTCTCATATAATTTCTCGATTAATCAGCTGTATAGGGCAAAAGCGCCATATATCTTGCTCTCTTAATAGAAACTGTGAGTTCTCTCTGATGCTTTGCACAGCAACCGCTGATTCTTCTGGGAAGAATCTTTGCTCTTTCTGTGATGTAGCGTCTGAGCTTTGCAACATCTTTGTAATCAATAAATTCTACTTTATCAACGCAGAAAGCACACGCCTTTCTTTTGGGGCGTCTAGCTCTTACCTTGTCGTTTCTTTCCTTTTCAGGCATTAGTATTTCCTCCTATCCATCAATATTATCTGACTGCTTGACCGTATTTAGAACGGCAAATCATCATTTGTTTCCAGAGCAACAAAATCGTCCTCTGTGTCTGCGGGCATTTCAGGAACATTTGTGTCTATGCCAAAATCCTGACGCTGAGGTGCGGAATAACCGTTGTCATCAGCGGCTCTTTTGGACTCACCGAAAGAAACTTCGCTTGCCACAACTTCTGTGACATAGTTTTTCTTTCCGTCCTGACCCTCCCATGTTCTTGTACTGATACGACCTACAACAATAATCATTCTGCCCTTTGTGAAATACTTTTCAACAAATTCAGCAGTTTTGTTCCATGCAACACAGTTAATAAAATCAGTCTGTCTGTTGTCGCCATAACCATTGTCAATAGCAATGGAAAAGCTGCAAACAGGAGTGCCTGAACCTGTGTGTCTGAGTTCCGGGTCGCGTGTAAGTCTGCCCATCAAAATCGCTTTGTTAATCATAAGCAATCTCGCTTTCTATGCAGTGTCTGCATAATTATTTCTGTTCTTTTTTGATGACCATGCTTCTCAAAACTCCGTCTGTGATACCGCATACACGTTCAAACTCAGCCGGGAAATCAGCTTTTGCAGAGAAGTTAATCAAAACATAATAGCCTTCAGCCAGGTCATTGATAGGATAAGCCAATCTTCTGCGTCCCCATTCGTCAACGCTTTCAATTGTACCGTTAGCCTCAATCAATGATTTGAACTTATCAACCAATGCTGCTGTTTCTTCTTCGCCCTTTGATGCGTCAACAACGAACAATGTTTCGTACTTGTTAATAACCTCAACCATTTCTTTTCACCTCCTTGTGGACTTTGACTTTCGGTCGTACCGAAAGTAAGGATTTTCTAACCAATAAATTATATTACACTTTTTCTTACTTGTCAAGCAATTTTATCTTTTTTTATCAAATTATTCTCATATTACTGCAAATTCCTGATATATATAGATAATGATAATTTATAATCAGAGGACTTTGCCTATGAAAAAACTATTCTTGAGAGGCATCTTTTTTATTCTTATGTTTGTCGGACTGCTTCCTGCCATACTGGGTTTATGTTTTCCTCGAAGTACTGGCAAAAAAGGCTTTTCTTTACCCGGTTCCGACTATAACCTTTGTGGTGACATTGTAATAAATTGCCTTGATGCCAAAACAAACACCGTTTTTGAGATTGATATAGAAGAATATCTTGTTGGGGTTCTGGCAGCAGAAATGCCCGCATCTTATGAAATAGAGGCTCTCAAAGCACAAGCAGTGGCGGCCAGGAGTTATATCTTAAGCAATATGGATGCCCCAAACACCAAGCACCCCAATGCCGACGTATGTACCGACAGCACCCATTGCAAGGCATGGCTGTCGGAAACTGATGCTAAGGCAAAATGGAAGAGCTTTGACAAAATACTATACTGGAACAAACTCCGCTCCGCAGTTGACTCAACCCGTGGCGAATATATGGTTTATGATGATCAAGTGGTGGAGGCTTTCTTTTTTGCATCAAGTGGCGGAAAGACCGAAAATTCAGAGGACATCTGGGGCAGCAGCCGCCCATACCTCAAATCCGTTGAAAGTTCTGGTGATACCTCGTCATCCGATTGTTATTCCTCTCTTACTTTACCCCTTTCAGCTTTCAAGTCAAAGCTGCAACCTTTCTTTCCCCAAAGTCTCGGTTATGATATTCCGCTGCAAATCGGCAAAACAACCCGAACTCAAGGCGGGAGTGTGGCAGAAATCATACTGTTTGGCAAGCCTTTCAAAGGCACTGAAATCCGCAGTATATTTGGTCTTCGTTCCGCCAACTTTACCATTAATACAGTTGATGACAAAGTAATTTTTAAGGTTGCAGGATATGGCCATGGTGTGGGTATGAGCCAGGTCGGTGCCAATTATATGGCAAAATCAGGGCAAAATTATACAGAAATTCTTTCGCATTATTATACAAATATACAAATTGTAAAACTTTAGGAAATTTTTCTTTTCAATATTCTCAAATTATGGTATATTATCTATATAGAAAACGAAAGGCAGGGTAACACTATATGAAAGCAATCATCACTCTTGGTCGTCAGCTTGGCTCAAACGGCAAAATAATCGGTAAAGCTCTTGCCGAACAACTGGGAATCAGTTTTTATGACAAGGCATTAATCGCAAAAGCTGCCAAGGAAAGCGGACTCAGCGAAAGCCTTTTTGACGGGATTGACGAAAAACCCACTCACAGTTTGCTTTACTCTCTTGTTATGGGCATTCAATCCAGCAAGGGACTTTATTATCAATACAACGACATGTTGAACGGGGACAATGTCTTCAAACTTCAGGCTGACGTAATCAAAAATATCTCAGCCGAGGGCCCTTGTATTATTGTGGGAAGATGTGCTGACTACATTCTCCGCAACAATCCTTATCTTATAAAGTTGTTCCTTTACGCAGATTCCGAAACACGAATCAAAAACCTTATGGCTCGCGACAATATGACCGAAAAAGAGGCAGCCTCTGCTGTAAACAAGGCCGACAAGCGTCGTTCCAATTTTTACAATTTCTATACAAACAACACCTGGGGAGATGTAAACAATTATGACCTGTGCTTAAACACCGGCACTCTTTCAACAGATGAATGCGTCAAAACCCTCGTGGATTATGTATCAAAACGAGAATTGACATTTAAGGACTAACCCTTTTCCGACTTTTAGCATACAAACCACCTTTTTATGATATACATCATAAGAGGTGGTTTTTTTGAGCAAACAAAATATACTGCGGAGTGCCGCTCTTCTTACCATATCCGGTATCATCGCCAAGACCATTGATTTTTTGTTCCGTGCCTATTATTCAAAACAGCTAGGCAGCGAAGGTATGGGTATTTTCTCCCTGGTTTTTTCTTTCCACGGCATAATGCTGACCTTTGCAACCGGAGGGTTGGGTGTTGCTGTGTCAAAAACCGTCTCACAACAATTCACCCACAAAGATTTGGGGAATATAAACAAAACAATGACCCTCGCAATTTTGTCTGTCTTGGCGCTGAGTTCTTTGGTGATAACTTCTGTATTCATTTTCTCCGAACAGATTTCAGTGGGCTTTCTCAAAGAACCTAGAACTAAAAACAGCATTATTCTGTTGTCCCCCAGCATCCTTTTTATGGGGATTTCATACTGTATAAAAGGCTTTTTTTATGCATCGCGGAAAGTTTTAATCCCTGCCTCCTCTGAATTTTTGGAACAAGCCGTCAAAATTGTGTCTACCACTGTTTTGCTGAAAAAACTCTTGCCCTATGGAGTAAGCCATGGTTGCGAGGCGGTTTTTCTTGGTATAACTCTGGGGGAATTTTCATCTTGCCTTTATCTTACTCTATTCTATCTTAAGTGTCGTAATCACAGCACATCTTCACAAAGCACAATCAAAATTTTTTCAGGTCTTATGCGCATTGCCCTTCCTGCAATGACCACAGCTCTTATGGGTTCTTTCCTGCGCATGCAAGAGAATGTACTGATTTTGTCATCACTTAAAAAATCTGGCCTTGATCACACTCAAGCCTTAAGCAGCTACGGAATTCTTCATGGCATGGTTATGCCCTTGATTGTTTTTCCTCTCACCCTGATGTCATCGTGTTTCACCTTGCTTGTACCCGAAATCTCCCGTGCAGACGGCATGCAAAGCCGACTTCGCATCAAAACCCTGGTATCACGCATATACCGTTTTACCGCTTTCGGTGGTTTTCTGGTATGCACAGTCTTTATCACCTTTTCAGAAGAACTTTCCCAAATGGTTTATTCCTCTCCACACATAGCTCCCTCAGTGCGTATAATTGCTCTGTTTTCTCCCATAATGTTTCTGGATTCTGTTTCATGCGGAATTTTAAACGGACTTGGCAAACAATCTGCACTCCTCAAATTCAGCCTTTCTGATTCGGCATTAAGATTGAGTATGATTGCCTTTTTGGTCCCCCATATAGGAGTGAACGCACTTTTCTTTGTAATTGCTGTCAGCAATATATTTACTGCATCCCTTACCCTTGGTACAGCCATAAAATCCACAAAGACCCCATTTGAGCTATCGGGATGGTCTCTTCGACATATACTCACTGCTGTCATGACTTTCATAACTGTGAATTCTTTAGCTGTTTTTTTTGCATATGGCGAAAATAATATTTCAACTATTTTTGCCATTGTTTTTGCCGTAGGGGTATATGTTTTGTATTCCTCATGCCTATGCAAAAACTTACGCAGTGATATGTCATGGCTCATGGGGAGGATGTTTTTCAATACATAATTTTTATATATTGAGGGAGACTATTCTAAAAACCACGTCAGGAAGATTTTGATGAAAATATCCCTAATTCTCCCCGCCTATAACGAAGAAAATCTGATTAAAGACACAATAACCCAATGTCTGTCATTTTTCCGTGAAAACGGATTTGAATACGAGCTGATTGTTGTAAACGACGGAAGCACTGACCAAACCGAAGAAATCATTCGTTCATTCAAAGAGGTAACTTTAGTATCATATCCATCAAATCATGGCAAAGGCTATGCAGTAAAACGCGGTATGCTACGTGCCACAGGGGACTATATCTTTTTTACCGATGCCGACCTTTCATACCCTCTTGAAAACATCAAAAAAGCACTGGAAATTTTCCGCTCCACCAAAGTCTCTGGCGTCTTTGGTGTGAGGTGCAACAAAGACACAGCCTATCCCTTTTTTCGAAGGGTTTTTTCTAACCTTTTTCAGTCTTTTGTTCACCGAGTGTTGAATCTAAACTTTTCAGATACCCAGTGTGGATTTAAATCCTTTGACAAACACACCGCCCGCATGATATTTTCAAAGTGCCGTATTGCAGATTTTGGATTTGATATAGAGATTATATACCATATTTCAAATCAAAAGCTATCTCTTGCCCCGCTCCCTGTGGCCTTTACCCATCGCACAGATTCACGGGTCAAATTTTCCCACTCAATAGGCCTTTTAAAAGATATTTTTCTGCTGAAACAAAGGAGCATCTCCAATGGCAAAAAATCATGACTATTCCACTCCGTTTATGCTTATTCTCTCGGTTTTTCTTGCAATTTTTCGGTTTTCCTGCCTTTCTTTCAGGTATATTCCATACTTAGACGACTATGTTCAATATTTCTACTATCCGTCCTTTGAAAACCCCTGGCAAACAATCCTTTTGGGTGGACCGAAAATCCTTTTTACACGGCCCCTTGCCGGACTTTGTGACCGTTTTTTATGGAGTTTTTTCAACAATAATCTCGGGTTTGCTCTGTCAATCATCTCTTTCCTTTACGGAATTTCCGGAGTCTTGTTTTACAAAACACTTGAGTCTATCAATCTTCACCCCTCTTCCCTGTTTCTTGTATTTTATCTGCTCTTTCCCTTAAACATCGAGGGCACATACTGGCTTTCTGCATCGACACGAATCGTAGTATCCCTTTTCTTCATTGCCCTTTCTTCTTATTTTATTGTCAAAAGCAAAACTTTGCTTTTTGCTCTTTTTTCATTTTTGTCAATGTGGTTCTACGAACAAACAGCTTTGTTGTCCGTCTTTATTGGTGTTTCCCTGTCCCTGTTTTCAAAACAACCAAAAGCCATTGTCTCCCCCATTTTAAACCTTCTTGCTTTGTCGGGTTTTTATCTTATGTTAGGAAAATACAGCGACAATGCCGACCGTTTGGTTATGTCATTCAGCCAACAGCACTTTTCAAACCTCGGAGCACAAGTATATGAATTTTTGTTCCCTCTCTCCTTTAATTTGGTGGTCAATGGCTTTTGCAGAGGGCTTGCTTTTTTGATGCAAAACCATATGTTATGGTGGTTATTTTTGTTGGTTGTTCTTGCCTCATTGTTTTTTGAAGTGTCAAAAAGCCAATCATATACAACCTCCACCAAAAAACTGGTTTGGGGGCTAGTCCTGTCCTTTATACCCTTTCTTCCATTCCTCATCTCATCAAATGAAAACCTAAACTTCCGCAACTTTGTCCCATGCCTTCTGGGAATTGCCTTGATTTTTGAAGATTTGCTGGTCAGAATTTCCCGTTCCCTCCTCCCCACCCTGTGTTCAGTTTTGGTATGTATATTTTCTATCGTTGCCTCCTGCGAAGTTGTGGATTATGACCATACTGCCACAGCTGATTTAAACCTTGCCATTGAAATTTCACAATCATTGCCCAAAGACGCAAAAACCTTTAACTATCAAATCAACACCCCCGATTATTATCAACAGTCCGCACCAAAAAACGACCATATAATGAGCATGACCGCATCCGACTGGGGCCCCACAGGAATAGTCCGAGCTATAAGCGGAAACAAACTAATTGAAATAACCTTGGACAAAAATCCAAAAAAATAAAGAGGTCTGAAAATCAGACCTCTTTCCATTATCTTTTTGCTCTGTTTAACATATCCGTAAGTGCCGCCTTGTCATAATTATACGCCTTGTTGCAGAACTGGCAGACAATCTCCGCCTCACCCTGCTCGTCAATCATATCCTGAATTTCTTTTTTGCCCAGGCTGACAATGGCTCTCTGCATTCTCTCATCACAGCAATCGCATCTGTATTCAACCTCACGTTCCTCCAGAATATCCACCTCGAAATCACGCATAACCCTGCGTATAAGTTCTTCGTTTGACAACCCCTCGTCCAGCATTGCGGTAACGCTGCTTAGGGACTCTGCCGCTTTTTCGAACTTCTTCAGGTTGAACTCATCACAGTCAGGCATAATCTGTACAATAAATCCCCCTGCTTGCTTTACACTGTAATCTCTGTCCACCAGAACTCCCAAGGCAACCAGACTTGGAACCTGTTCAGACTGTGCAAAATAGAACGCCAAATCATCGCCTATCTCACCCGTCTGGATGGGAACCTGTCCTATATAAGGTTCTTTCATCTTCATATCTTTTACGACGCTGAGATAACCCTCTCTGCCAATTCCTCCGCCTACGTCCAGCTTCCCAAATCCGTTAAGCGGCAGCTCCGCAAGGGGGTTTTCAATATATCCCTTGACACCGCCTTCTGAATTTGCAACAGCAATAACTCTGCCCAAAGGTCCGTCACCGCGCATCTGAAGGGTCAGCGATGTATCCTCGTCCTTCAGCATAGCCCCCATAATGGTAGCCCCTGTAAGCAGTCTGCCCAATGCCGCCGTACCCGTTGGCATAGTACTGTGATACTTTCTGGCAGCTTCAACGATGCCTTTTGAATTCACCGCATATATTCTTATAAGTCCGTTTTTTGTAACCGCAATGGTAAGTTTGTCTTTCATAGTATTTCCCTTTTCCTAATGTATAAAGAAAATCGGCCCACCCAGTGAGCCGATTCCAGTCTTATTTTGTTTATCCAACAAGGATAGGATTACACGCGTGTAACATTTGCCGCCTGCGGTCCCTTAGCTCCTTCGACAACCTCAAATTCAACTTCTGCTCCCTCTTCCAAGGTCTTGTAGCCGTCCATGGCAATAGCTGAAAAATGAACAAATACATCCGTTCCTTCTTCTGTTTCGATGAAGCCAAAACCTTTCTCAGCATTAAACCATTTTACTTTACCTTTTTGCATAGAATGTTCCTCCAATTCTTAGGCCAACTCTTGTTGTCCACTGAATTAGTATATCATTCTTTCCAATTTTTGTCAATAGATTTTTTTGAAACAACGAAAAAAATTCTCTCATCGCTGTCATCTGCTGTCGCAAATTCAAAAGGTTTGTAAAATCCCTGCACTTTAAGGCCCGCCGCCTCTGCCGCAACAGATATTTCGTCAATGGTGTAAGCACGTTCCTGCTGAAATTCGTCAAATCTTGTATATAGTCCATCCTCATCCTCAACAAAAAAGGTAAGGCCAAAATCACATATATGACTCTCTTCATCATACTCACTCTGCCACACATAAAATATCCCCTGCTCATCATTGACAAAGGTATTGCCTCCAAGGACATTTTTAAGCTTACTCTCACTGTTGATATCAAAAACAAATAATCCACCAGGGTTCAAATAGTTTTCAACCAGCCTGAAAAGCTGTTTCAAATCTTCATACTCTGTAAGATAATTCACCCCGTCAAGGGCACAAACAATAGCATCCACCGTGCCAAAAAGTTCCATCTGGCACATGTCCTGATTGAGAAACAAAATTTGTTCTCCTGCCTCTGCCGCCTTGTCTCTGGCAATGTTAAGCATCTCGCAGGACAAGTCCAGACCTATCATATCATAACCCTGTTTTGCCATTTCCACAGTTATACTGCCAGTTCCACAGGCAAGGTCAAGGAGCAGTTCTGGCTTTATGCCAAACTTTTTGAAAATCCGTTCATAATACTCTATAAATTTGTTATAATCCGCATCCTGCAGTTTGTCATAAACCTCTGCAAAATCATTATACATACTATCACCAACTTTATATCTTCTCAAGCTGCACATATGCCGCCATAAGATTTTTCTCACCAACTGTATCAAACTTAACCCTTAAAAACATGTCAGCGCCGATAGCCTTTGCCTCAAGAACCGTTCCCTCACCAAACTTTCTGTGCATCACTCTGTCACCTGGTTCAAAATTCAAAGCAACTTTGCTCTCACCTACAGGCTTCTGGGATTTTGCAGTGGAATTAGCAAACATAGACTTGTCCATGGTTGGTTTTTTGGTATATGTAAAGCCAAAATCCTCAACCTTGGCACGGGTTGTTGACTCTTCATTAAGAAGTTCCTTGGGAATTTCTTTCAGGAATCTTGACATCATATTATATTTTGTCATTCCAAAGAGAGTTCTGGTATTGGTGTACGAGAGGAACAGTCTCACCTTTGCACGGGTAATCCCTACATAACAAAGTCTGCGTTCCTCTTCCATTTCCTCGGATGTTCCCAAAGACCTGACGCCTGGGAACAACCCCTCTTCCATGCCGATGAGAAATACATTCCTGAATTCAAGACCCTTGGCACTGTGGAGGGTCATAAGAGTAACCGTCTCCTGTGCCTCATCATAGTTGTCAATATCCGCAACCAATGATATGTTTTCAAGCAAGTCCTCAAGTCGGGTTTCAGGGTTTTCCTTTACCGTCTCCTGTACCATGGACAAGAATTCTTTAAGGTTTTCAATCCTTGTACGGCTCTCCACAGTATCTTCTGCCTCAAGAGCGGATATCATCCCTGATTTTTCAAGAACATATTTTACAAATTCTTCTAAAGATTCTTGTTTTTCCCGAGCCTTGCACAGCTCCTCAATTATCTCTACAAAAGCCCCTACCTTTGCCGCCGCTCTTGCAAGTTCAGGATAATCAGAAATATTTCTGCAGACTTCAAAGGCGCTAACCCCTGAACTCTCACCAAAATCTATGATTTTTTCAACTGTAGTATCCCCGATGCCACGTTTTGGCTCATTGACTATTCTTCTGAACGCCACATTGTCTGTGGGGTTTTGAATAAGTCTTAGGTATGAGGTCAAGTCTTTGATTTCCTTGCGGTCATAAAACCTGAGTCCTCCCACAACTTTGTATGGAATCGCCATTCTAAGCAGAGTATCTTCCACCACACGGGACTCTGCATTCATTCTGTAGAGCACAACAAAATCATTATAACTCTCTCCGTTTGAATGAAGTTCTCCAATCTTTTCACCAATAAACCTTGCCTCATCATGCTCGTTGTTGCCATTATAAAGGGTAATCTTTTCGCCCTCGCCGTTCTGAGTCCACAGTTTCTTTTGCTTTCTGCCCATATTGTGGTCAATAACACCATTTGCAGCATTCAGAATATTTTGAGTGGAACGATAATTCTCTTCAAGCTTAATAACCTTTGCATTCTCAAACTCTTCTTCAAATCCAAGGATATTCGAAATATCCGCTCCGCGAAATTTATAAATACTTTGGTCGTCATCACCTACAACGCACAGATTTCGGTGTTTTGCCGCAAGCAGGCTGACAAGTCTATACTGTGCGTGGTTAGTGTCCTGATACTCGTCAACAAGGATATACTTAAACTTGTTCTGATAAAACTCCAACACATCAGGATTTTTTTCAAACAATTCAACCGTGCACATAATCAAATCATCAAAATCCAGAGCATTATACTTCTTCAGCTTCTTCTGATAAAGGGTATATACTCTGGAAACTACAGACTTGTAAAAGTCAGATTTGAATACCTGAGCGTAGTCCTCAGGTGTTATAAGTTCATTCTTTGCCTGGCTTATGGCCGCAGCAAGAGCCTTTGGAGAATACTGTTTTGAGTCGATATTAAGTTCTTTGAGGCATTCTTTAAGAAGAGTCTGCTGGTCACTTGTATCAAAAATAACAAAACTCTTGTCATATCCGATTTTGTCTATATCACGTCTCAAAAACTTAACGCAAGACGAATGGAATGTTGATGCCCACACATCATTCCCCGCGTCACCAAGCTTGGCCGAAAGTCTGGTTTTAAGTTCTGCCGCCGCCTTATTGGTAAAGGTTATAGCAAGAACATTATATGGTTTTACCGGTTCTACACAAAGATAGTCCCACAAATTCATGGGAATTTCATCAATCTCACCTTTTGAAAACCAGTCCAGTATCTCAATTTCCTCATCCGATATCCCAGACGGCATATTGCTGTCAAAATATGCTCTTCCAAAGGTGAGCAGATGTGCAATCTTATGTATAATAACAGTGGTCTTGCCGGAGCCTGCCCCGGCAATTACCAAAAGAGGGCCCTCCGTATTAACCACAGCCTCAAGTTGTCGGTTGTTGAGGTTTTTGTATCCTTTTTCAATAATTCTTTTTCGTATTTCCAAAAAATCCATTTTCTAACTCCTGACTAAACAATAATTCCTCCGCCGATTACGTTGTCACCGCCTATTTCATAAAACACCACAGCCTGTCCGGGGGTTATGGCTCTTTGAGGCTGGTCAAACACAACCTTTGCCCGTTCGTCTTCAATGGGCAAAACTGTTGCCTCCGCCTCTTTTGCGCTATATCTCACCTTGGCGGCAACTCTTATAGGTTCTATCAACTTATCAAAAGTAATAAAATTAAGTTTGTTTGCAATCAGGCTGTCCGAAAATTCTGTTCCCTTTTCCCCCAACACTACCTGATTTTTCTCTGCATCTATCTTCAGCACAAACATAGGCCTGCCAAAGGTCATCCCCAACCCTTTTCTCTGTCCAACTGTATAATGGATAATCCCCCTATGCTGTCCCAACACATTGCCTTGTTCATCAACAAAATCGCCCGCAATGCTTTCCTCATTGGTACGTCGTTTGATAAATGCAGCATAATTCTTGTCGGGAACAAAGCAAATCTCCATGCTGTCCGGCTTTTTAGCCGTAATAAGCCCAAGGTCCTCCGCGATTTTGCGGGTCTCGTCCTTGTTTTCAAGCCTGCCCAAAGGCATCAATGTCCTTGAAAGCTGATTCTGGTCAAGTGAATACAGGGCATATGTCTGGTCTTTGGCACAGGACTCCGCCCTTTTCAGCAGATACCTACCTGATTTCTCATCAAACTCCACCTTGGCATAATGTCCCGTTGCAATATAGTCCGCTCCCAAAAGCTCCGCCTTTTTGAGCATTGCATCAAACTTCAAGAATTTATTACAGGCAATACAAGGATTGGGTGTTCTGCCATTTTTATATTCATCAACAAAATAGTCAATTACCCATTTTTCAAAATCGGCTCTGAAATCCATAATATGATGCTCTATCCCAAGTTTATAGCATACATATCTGGCATCCTCAACTGCAGAAAGTGAGCAACAAGTCCCCTCCACCATTTGGCCGTCAACACTCTCTCCGTCCCACAATCGCATGGTAAGACCAATTACCTCGTAGCCCTCATCTTTAAGAAGTGCCGCAGCAACACTTGAGTCAACGCCGCCAGACATTCCTATAACAACCTTTTTCCCGTTCATATAACTTTTTGAAAAAGACTGACAATTATGCCAGTCTTTTCATCCTTTCAAAATTATTCTTCCTCTGCACCGTGTTCATGATGGCAACACGCACAATCTCCGTTGCAACCCACGATATGTGTTGGGTCAATGCCCTGTCTGTTGTAATAATCCGCAATAGCAGAATGTATTGCCTCCTGAGCAAGGTTTGAGCAATGCATCTTCACAGGGGGAAGTCCGTCAAGAGCCTCTGCAACAGCAACATTGGTAATAGCCAATGCCTCGTCAATGGTCTTGCCCTTTACCATCTCTGTCGCCATACTTGATGTAGCAACAGCCGCACCACAGCCAAAGGTCTTGAACTTTACGTCCTCAATCTGCTTTGTATCATCATTGATTTTCATATAAATCTTCATGATATCACCGCACTTGGGGTTTCCTACCTGACCTACGGCATTTGCATCTTCAATTTCACCAACATTTCTCGGGTTTGAGAAATGGTCCATAACTTTTTCACTATACATAACATTTTCCCTCTTTCAAGTAAAATTTATCTATCTTTCACAGCCTCATAAAGCGGCGACATTTCACGCAATCTGGCAACAATTGTCTTAAGAGCATCTACAATTCGGTCAACGTCCTCCATGGTGTTGCTTTCACCAAATGATACCCTCAGCGAGCCGTGTGCGACTTCGTGTTTAAGTCCAATTGCCAACAGCACATGGGACGGGTCCAACGACCCTGATGTGCAGGCACTTCCGCTTGATGCAGATATGCCCTGCATATCAAGCATAAGCAGCAAAGACTCACCCTCAATAAATTCAAAAGAAATGTTGGAGTTGCTAGCCAATCTTTTTGTTCTGTGGCCGTTAAGACGGGTATACGGAATTTCATCAAGAACACGGTCAATAAATCTGTCACGCATCTTTATCAACTTTTCGGTATGTCCCTTAACATCAGAGGTTGCAAGTTCAATCGCTTTTCCAAGTCCCACAATTCCCGCAACGTTTTCCGTTCCGGCACGTCTGTTTCGCTCCTGAGCACCACCGGTAATAAATGACGAAATTTTTGTACCCTTTCGCACGTACAACGCACCCACGCCTTTGGGTCCATAAAATTTGTGACCGGTAAGTGACAAGAGGTCAACCCCCAGTTTATTCACATCTATATCAATCATACCCACTGCCTGAACGGCGTCGGTGTGGAAAATGATTCCCTTTTCACGGGTTATCTTGCCTATTTCTTCAATTGGCATAATTGTTCCGATTTCGTTGTTTGCCGTCATTATTGTAACAAGTATTGTCCTGTCACAAATGGCATTCTTCACATCATCTGCTGATACCATGCCAAATTCATCAACCGGCAGATATGTCACCTCAAAGCCCTCTTTTTCCAATGCCTGACAAGTATGCAGCACCGCATGATGTTCAACTGCCGAGGTTATGATATGATTGCCTTTGGCACGATTGGCATATGCAACGCCCTTGATTGCCCAGTTGTCCGCCTCTGTTCCTGAACCGGTGAAAAATATCTCCCCAACCTCTGCACCTATTGCTTTTGCCACAGACTCTCTTGCCAGATTAACGGCTTTTTTCGACTCTCTGCCCTCGGCATAGACTGTTGATGCATTGCCAAAATTCTCTGTAAAATATGGAATCATGGCGTCAAGAACCTCAGGCTTTACAGGAGTTGTTGCCGAGTGGTCAACATAAATTCGCTTTGTTTCCATTTTGATTCCTACCTTTCTTTTTTCTGCGGAGTAAAATTTACGGTTTTCTGCCCGTAAAAAATCTATGAAAAGTAGACCTCTCCGTATGTAAATTAAATAAAGTCATCATTTGAATTTTTGTGATTCTGCAACCGCCAAAGAATCACATCGTTCGTTCTCGGGATGTCCTGCATGGCCCTTAACCCACACAAGCTCAACATCATGTTTTTCCAAAAGATTAAGGATTTTTCCCCAAAGGTCGCTGTTTTGTGCCGCCTCCCGTTTGTTACGCATCCAACCATTCTCACGCCACTTAACAGCCCAGCCGCAAACTATAGCATCCACAAGATACTTTGAATCGCTGTAAAGTGTGACAGCACATTTTTCACGCAAAGCCTCAAGTCCCACAATCGCCGCAGTAAGTTCCATGCGGTTATTTGTGGTTTCCGCCTCGCCCCCTGACAATTCTTTCCGTGCATTGCCGTATTTAAGGACAACTCCATATCCGCCCGGACCGGGGTTTCCGCTGCAGGCACCGTCAGTAAAAATCTCAACATGCTTCCGGTTTCCCATGAATTTTTGCTCCCGATTTATTATTTTAAACGTCTATCTGACGTTTACATTTTATTGTACCACAATCCTGCCGAAAAATCTACCCAAATTTAACAAAAATAAATATATTTTTATTGTTGTCCCATATAACAAAACCAAAACAAAAAAGAGCTTTGGAGAAATCCAAAGCTCTTTCTAAAATTCTTGTAAATTAAACCCAACGTGGGCTAAAATTACTCGATGATTTCTGTAACAACGCCAGAACCAACTGTACGGCCGCCTTCACGGATAGCGAAACGGAGACCTTCTTCAACAGCGATTGTTGTTGTAAGTTCAACAGTCATTGTAACGTTGTCGCCAGGCATGCACATTTCTGTGCCTTCAGGAAGGTTTACAACACCTGTAACGTCAGTTGTTCTGAAGTAGAACTGAGGTCTGTAGTTTGTGAAGAAAGGTGTATGACGTCCGCCTTCTTCCTTGGTCAGAACGTAAACTTCACCCTTGAACTTTGTGTGAGGATGAATTGTACCGGGTTTCGCAAGAACCTGTCCTCTTTCGATTTCGTTTCTCTGAACACCACGGAGAAGAGCACCGATGTTGTCACCAGCTTCAGCCTGATCAAGAAGCTTTCTGAACATTTCGATACCTGTAACAACAACTTTTCTTGATTCGTCAGAAAGACCAACGATTTCAACTTCGTCAGAAAGGTTAAGAGTACCTCTTTCAACTCTACCAGTAGCAACTGTACCACGGCCTGTGATTGAGAATACGTCCTCAACAGGCATAAGGAAAGGAAGGTCGCTCTTTCTTTCAGGTGTAGGAATGTATGCATCTACTGCATCCATGAGTTCCTTAATGCAAGCATATTCAGGAGCTGAAGGATCTGTTGATGCAGATTCAAGAACCTGAAGACCTGAACCCTTAACAATCGGGATTTCGTCACCCGGGAATTCGTATTCTGAGAGAAGGTCACGGATTTCCATTTCAACGAGTTCGAGAAGTTCGGGATCGTCAACCTGGTCAACCTTGTTCATGAATACAACAATCTTCGGAACGCCAACCTGACGTGAAAGAAGGATGTGTTCTCTTGTCTGAGGCATAGGACCATCAGCAGCAGAAACAACGAGGATAGCACCGTCCATCTGAGCAGCACCAGTGATCATGTTCTTAACGTAGTCAGCATGTCCGGGGCAGTCAACGTGTGCATAGTGACGTGATTCTGTTTCGTACTCAACGTGAGCTGTAGAGATTGTGATACCTCTTTCTCTTTCCTCAGGAGCTTTGTCGATCATATCGTAAGCTTCGTACTGAGCCTTACCGTCCATAGCAAGCACCTTTGTGATTGCAGCAGTAAGAGTTGTTTTACCATGGTCAACGTGGCCGATTGTACCAATGTTAACATGGGGTTTGGTTCTTTCATATTTAGCTTTTGCCATTGTTATTTCCTCCTAACTTATATAAGTTAATTATTTACATATTAATTATTTTACTACATGATTGAACAGTTTTCAATAGCTTTTTTTAAAAAAGTTTATAAAATCTGTACAATTATTCGCCTTTTGTTCTGGCGCTGATAATCTTGTCCTGAACAGATTTAGGAACTTCGCTGTAGTGTGATGGTTCCATAGAATACTGACCACGGCCCTGTGTTCCTGAGCGGAGAACGGTTGCATAACCGAACATTTCAGAAAGAGGAACGTCAGCAGTAACCTGTGTTACACCGCCTGATCTTGATTCCTGACACTTGATCATACCACGTCTTGAACTTAAGTCACCGATAACAAAACCAAGGTAGTCATCTGGTGTGATTACGTTAACAAGCATGATAGGTTCTTTAAGAACAGGATCAGACTTTCTCATAGCTTCCTTGAACGCCATAGATGCAGCAATCTTAAACGCCATTTCAGATGAGTCAACTTCGTGGTATGAACCATCATAGAGTGTAGCCTTAAGGTCAACTACGTTATAGCCCGCAAGAACACCGTTGAGCATTGCGCTCTGGATACCTGCATCAACGGCAGGGATATATTCCTTAGGAACAGCACCGCCCACAACCTTGTTTTCAAAGATGTAGCCTTCGCCTTCGCCCAGGGGTTCAAACTTAACAAGTACGTGACCGTACTGACCTTTACCACCCGACTGACGAGCATACTTGTGGTCAACGTCAACTTCTTTTCTGAATGCTTCACGATAAGAAACCTGAGGTTCACCAACGTTTGCTTCAACTTTGAATTCACGGAGAAGACGGTCAACAATAATCTCAAGGTGAAGCTCACCCATACCTGCGATGATTGTCTGGCCTGTTTCTTCATCGGTGTATGTCTTGAATGTGGGATCTTCTTCTGCAAGTTTTGCAAGAGCGATACCCATCTTCTCCTGACCAGCCTTTGTCTTGGGCTCAATAGCCACACGAATAACTGGTTCAGGGAAGTTCATTGATTCAAGAACTATAGGATGCTTTTCGTCACAAAGTGTTTCACCTGTTGTTGTGTTCTGGAGACCAACTGCAGCAGCAATGTCACCTGAATAAACAATATCAAGGTCTTCTCTGTGGTTTGCATGCATCTGAAGGATTCTTCCTATACGTTCACGCTTGCCTTTGCAAGAGTTAAGAACGTGTGAACCCTTTTCCAGTGTACCTGAATATACACGGAAGAAACAAATCTTACCAACAAACGGGTCTGTTGCAATCTTGAACGCAAGAGCTGCAAAAGGAGCATCGTCTGAAGATGGTCTTTCGTCCGGTTCTTCTGTATCAGGATTTACACCCATGATATTGGGAACATCAGTTGGTGCGGGCATATATTCAATAACCGCATCAAGAAGCAACTGAACACCCTTGTTTCTGTACGCTGTTCCGCAGAGAACAGGTACAATTTCATTGTTGATTGTTGCACGACGAAGTGCAGCCTTAAGTTCTTCAACAGTGATTTCTTCACCGCCAAAGTACTTTTCAAGAAGTTCTTCGTCTGTTTCGCAAATAGCTTCTACCATCTTGTCATGGTATTCCTGTGCTTTGTCAGCCATATCAGCAGGAATAGCATCCTTGTGGTAGCTGTTGCCGAGTTCATCATCATAAATCTCGGCTTCCATGTTCATAAGGTCAATGATACCAACAAATGTATCCTCAGCACCAATAGGAAGCTGAATGGGAACACCATTAGCATTGAGTCTTTCGTGAATCATGTTTACTACGTTATAGAAATCTGCACCCATAATATCCATCTTGTTGACAAATATCATACGGGGTACTTTGTATTCGTCAGCCTGACGCCAAACTGTTTCTGACTGGGGTTCAACACCACCCTTAGCACACATTACAGTAACAGAACCGTCAAGAACTCTCAGTGAACGCTGAACTTCAACTGTGAAGTCAACGTGTCCGGGAGTATCAATAATATTGATTCTATGTTTCTGTCCAGCATAAGGGCCTTCTTTGGGTTCCCAGAAACAGGTTGTTGCAGCAGAGGTAATTGTGATACCACGCTCCTGCTCCTGAGCCATCCAGTCCATAGTAGCGCCGCCTTCATGGGTTTCACCAAGTTTATGGTTGATACCTGTGTAATACAAGATTCTTTCTGTAGTAGTTGTTTTACCAGCATCGATGTGAGCCATGATACCGATATTTCTTGTTCTTTCAAGCGAATACGCTCTACCCATAGTAACTCCTTTCAACACATCAAATGTGTTAATCTAATCGAAAATTGGCTTTCGGTTGTATGATATTTCACACAGAAAATTGCCTTAGGTTTGGTGAATGCGAAGCTGAAAAAAGCGGAGCGTATATGATATACGTAAGCATTTTTTCATACTGAGCACATTCGCCGAAGATGAGGCGATTTTCAAAGTGACTTTTGTTTTGCAAAGAAATTTGCTTTAGATTTGGTAGATGTGAGGTGTGAAAAAGCGGAGTGTGTGTGATACACATGAGCATTTTTCGCCACCGAGCAACGCTGCCAAAGATGAAGTAAATTTCAAAGCAAAATTACCAACGGAAATGAGCGAATGCTTTATTCGCTTCTGCCATTTTGTGTGTGTCTTCTTTCTTTTTGAATGCACCGCCTGTGCTGTTTGTCGCATCCATAAGCTCGTTTGCAAGTCTTTCAGCCATTGTTCTTTCGCTTCTCTGTCTTGCATAGAGTGTGATCCATCTGAGGCCCAGTGTTTCGCGTCTTTCAGCCCTAACTTCGATCGGAACCTGATAGTTAGCACCTCCGACACGTCTTGCTTTAACCTCCAATACAGGCATAACGGCGTTCATTGCTTCCTCAAACACTTCAACAGGATCTTTGCCTGTTTTTTCCTTTATGATTTCAAATGCATCATAAACGATAGCCTGAGCAACACCTTTCTTACCGTCAAGCATGATATTGTTGATGAGACGAGTAACAGTCTTGCTGTTGTACATAGGATCCGGCAACACGTCACGACGTGCAATATGTCCTTTTCTTGGCACTTATCTTCCCTCCATTCTTTGTGGTAAATGATATCCACAAGGTACTCAATACCCTTAAGGATACTGCTAGTGCTGTATATACTATCAACCGAGACTGTATCTCAATATATATAAAATAGTAATACGCACTATAAAGTAAATTTCATACTTAAAATTTTGTCTTACTTAGCTTCTTTCGGTCTCTTCGCACCGTACTTAGATCTTGACTGATTACGTTTCTGAACGCCCTGTGTATCAAGTGTACCACGGATAATGTGATAACGTACACCAGGGAGGTCCTTAACTCTTCCGCCACGGATAAGCACTACGCTATGTTCCTGGAGATTGTGACCAATACCGGGAATATAAGCTGAAACTTCGATACCGTTTGTAAGACGAACTCTGGCAACCTTACGGAGAGCAGAGTTAGGCTTTTTGGGTGTCATTGTTCTAACAGAAGTACAAACACCTCTCTTCTGCGGTGAATCCTGATCGGTATACTTCTTTTTGATGGTGTTGAAACCTTTAAGAAGAGCCGGTGCAGTAGATTTCTTTTCCGCAGTCTGTCTGCCTTTCTTAACTAACTGGTTAAATGTTGGCAATTATTTTCACCTCCTGTGTATGATATAGTGTATAAAAACGCAAAATTACGCGTCTTTAACCAAAATTGTTGCAACGGCGGTGGGCACGTCCACACGGCAGGCCTTAGCCAGCTCTTTCATGTTGTTGACGTAAACAATCTCCACGCCCTTTTCCCCACACAATCTTTCCAGTGGGAAAACCACATGACCATCTGCATCCCTGGCAACAAACACCAGTTCTGCCTTTCCTGCCTCAAGAGCTTTTTTTGACTGCTTGATTCCGACAACATGTGGGTTTTGTTTTATTCTATCCATCTTTATTCACCTTTGCACTTTCAGTGCATGGGAAATACGTCAAAATACCGCACTATCCCAATATTAAAAATACACTTTAGTATATCAGTTTCCGCATCTTTTGTCAAGTACCATATATATGGTTTTTGCCAAAAAATTTCCACAAATTATAGGCTTTTGAAACCGTATATATACAGCATTAACACAACAACCAGATTAATTCTGTTTTACATACTACTCTGCCTGTTTAGCCTGAATAAGAGCCTGTGCCAACTGGTCAGGGCAGGAAGTTCCTCTGCCGCCGCAGTCTATACCTTGAAGTCTTGATATCGCCTCATCAACAGGCATCCCCTCAACCAGTCTGGCAACCCCCTGAGTGTTCCCCATGCAACCCATTATAAACTTTACATTCCTCACCACACCGTTATCTATATCAAAATGAATCTCTCTGGAACATGTTCCCCGGGTTTTGTATGAATAATTCTGCATAATTGTTCCCCTTTCGTGAAAATCTCAAACATACAAAAAGAACGCCGTTTCAGGCGTTCTTTTAAGAGTTAAAATCTTATTATTTGTTAATAAGGTCTTTGAGTGCTTTGCCTGCTTTGAAAGCGGGAACTTTAGCAGCAGCAATCTTCATCTCAGCACCTGTCTGAGGATTTCTGCCTGTTCTAGCAGCTCTTTCTCTTACTTCGAAACCGCCGAAGCCAACCAACTGAACTTTGTCACCCTTAGCAAGAGCACCTTCAACTGCGCAAACAAAAGCGTTAAGAGCAGCTTCTGCATCTTTCTTAGAAAGATTAGCTTTTTCAGCCATAGCTGAAATCAATTCCTGTTTATTCATTTCTAAAACTCCTTTTCTTTTAAAATATAAAATTTTAAGTAGTGTTAATAACGTTATTCTTATTCTACTACATTCTTTTATAAATTTCCATAGTTTTCTCTATTTTTTTATATTTTTGTTAGTTTTCACAAATTTTCATTAGCCCTTTTGCACCAAATGCACAGTAAAAACGAGGATTTCAGGGTATTTACCTCCACCCGTATTGTTTTGCTGCATTTATTTTCCTGACCCTCAAAGTATTGCCTACATCAATCAGGATTATTCATCAGCATTTCATTAAGTTCATTCCGTGTAATAAGCACCTGTCTGGGTTTTGTCCCTTCATATGGCCCTATAATACGGTTTTCTTCAAGCTGGTCAATAATTCTTGCCGCACGCTGATATCCGATTTTATACTTTCGCTGCAACATTGCAACCGATGCTTGTCCTGCTTCAAATGCAAGTTCGGCGGCCTTTACAAAGAGTTCATCCCTGTCTCCACTGCGGGTATGTGTATCTTCATCATTCCCTACATCGCGGTTTTCCTGTTCACGTTCAATATGTTCCAGAATACTTTCATCATATTCTGCCTCATACTGCTTTTTGATATAAGAAATAATACTTTCAATTTCGCCATCAGAGAGGAAGTTGCCCTGAATTCTTATAGGCTTTATAGCACCTCTGGGTGCATAGAGCATATCGCCCTTGCCAAGCAATTTTTCCGCGCCCATGCTGTCAAGAATAGTACGGCTGTCCACCTGAGACGATACCGCAAAGGAAATTCTGGACGGAACATTTGCCTTGATAACGCCTGTGATAACGTCAACAGACGGTCTTTGCGTGGCAATGACAAGATACATTCCCGCTGCTCTCGCAAGGGCAGCAAGGCTGTTTATGGCATCTTCCACCTCGTTTTTGGCTGCCATCATAAGGTCTGCAAGCTCGTCAACGATTATAACAATCTCCGGCAACTTGTTTTCAGGTGTTCCATTTTCTTCCATAAGTGCATTGAATCCCTGAATGTTTCTTACCTTGTTATCTTTAAGCATCTGGTAACGATTTTTCATCTCTGCTACAGCCCAGTTGAGAGCACCCGCCGCATGCTTGGGGTCTGTAACGACGGGAATCAACAAATGGGGGATTCCGTTGTAAACGCCAAGCTCAACCATCTTGGGGTCAACCATTATCATTTTGACTTCATTTGGCTTTGCCTTATAAAGAATGCTTGTGATAAGAGAGTTGATACACACACTCTTACCCGAACCTGTTGCACCCGCAATAAGCACATGGGGGAACTGAGCAATATCAGCAATAACACAGTTTCCGCCGATATCCTTACCCAAAGCAAAGGCCGTCTTCGACTTAAAGTCACGGAATTTGTCCGTATCAATAACCTCCCGGATGGGAACCGGACTTGGTTCTTCATTGGGAATCTCTATGCCTATGGCAGATTTGCCCGGAATGGGTGCCTCAATACGGACACCTGATGCCGCAAGGCTGAGAGCAATATCATCTGCAAGATTTGTGATTTTTGAAACCTTTATGCCAAATCCAGGCTGCAATTCAAATCTTGTAACTGTAGGTCCCTGAGTGATATTGATAATTTTTGCATCAACCTTAAAGCTTGCCAGAGTTTCCAGCAATCTGTTTGCCTTGTCCTCAAGCTCACGTTTGATTTCCGCACGGCTTTTGGTCTTTGCCTTTGGCTTTGCCAACAAAGAAACCGAAGGCAATTTGTAATTGATTATTTTCGTTGCCTCAATACTTTCCTTTGCAAGAGTTCCCACGCTGTTCGCAGCCTGCTGAACCTCCTGCTGGCTGAGACGTTTGCCCATCTCAACCGCACGGTCGAGGGGTGCACCTGCATCTATTGCCGCCTGAGTGAGTGGGTCAACCTTTTCCTCCATCTGCACCATGCTGGGCGGTTCAAATTCATCGTCGTCCTTCGCCTTAAAATTGCCATTCTCGTCAGGAAGTTGTGTGAGAACACCTGTCCTGATATCCTCAATTTTAAAAGGAGCTCCCTCACTTTTAGGTCTTTCAGAGCCTTTCTCGGTCAGGATTTCCTTTATAACCTCGTTTGTTTCATCTTGTATATCCTCCTCAAACTTAAACCGTTTGATTCTGCTATCGGCCCCTGCTATGTTCTCTATGTCACCTGTTTTGAAATATACATCAAAATAGTCACTGTTTGGGGTCTTTGCAGGTTCAACGTCGGTTTCCACCTGTGTTTCAACCTCTTTTTTCTTCTTTTTGTCCTTTTTCTTTCTGGCTTTTTCTGGCACACTGACTTCCATATCAATTTCTTCATCAAGGTTTTCTGCCATACGTTCACGGTTTGTTCTTATATAAAGCATAATCTTTCTGAACACTTTTTCCACAGAAACCTCTGTCAGAATTATAAGCAAAATTAGTGCCGCAGCTATTGCCAAAATAGTTGTACCCACTGTTCCTACGCATTTCACCAATCCTATACAAAGGAAAACACCCAGAACACCACCGCTGCAACCGTCAATTCCGTATGTATACATTGACTTAACCGCACTTACAAAATCAGGATAATTCCACTCTGTGTCTCCGTACCAGGCAGCCCACAGAACCGATGTCACAACCATAAGTGCAAAGAGAATCCATATCTTATATGTGGCTTTGCCGGACTTTTTCTCCATGAACATATTCACGCCGGTCCATATAACAAACACAAAGAAGACCACCGACGCACCACCAAAGAGTCCCATAATTATTTCCTTGAAATAATGTCCTACTGCACCTGTTGCCTCGGTAAAAAACGACATCACAAGAAAGATGCCTAAAGCAATGAGGATTATTCCCTTAATTTCCGCACCTCTTGTTTTTGTCCTGCGCGCGGCTGTTGCTGCACTGCCTGTTGTATTTTTGCGAGCAACCGGTTTCTTAGAGGAAATTCCTCCACGAGTACTCTTTTTTCTTTTATCCGCCATAAATTACACCACCATAAAATACAAAATAACCACTATGCCAAGAATGATTCTGTAAATTCCAAAAGATTTAAAGTCATGCTTTCTCACATAATTCATAAGGAACTTAATGGACAGCATAGAAATCACATATGCCACCGCCATACCTGTAATCAATACTGCCAAATCCTGTCCGCTCATCAAAAGACCGTACTTCATTATCTTAAGAAGACTCACGCCAAACATAACAGGAATCGCAAGGAAAAAGGAAAACTCTGCTGCAACACCTCTGCTGCAGCCAAGAATCATTGCCCCCAGTATTGTGGAACCTGATCGCGATGTCCCCGGTATAATAGAAAGCACCTGAAAAGCACCGATCAGTAGTGCGGTTTTATATGTCATTTCATTCATGTTATATATTTGCGTTTTTTTCTGTATTTTTTCCACAATAATAAACGCAACGCCATAGAGTATAAGGGTCGCCGACACAACCTGCCAGTTCTCAAACCTCTCCATAATGGAGTCAAGCAGCAGCCCTATAACCGCTGCCGGAACACAAGCAACAATAACCTTGAACCACATGCTCCATGTATCCGCCCGCTCTGTCTTTGTCTTGGATGGAGCAAAGGGATTGAGTCTGTGAAAATAAAGTGTCACAACTGCTAAAATCGCACCCAACTGAATTACATATAAATACAAATCTGACGCTGTAAATCCGTTTTCATTCCTCAAAAATTCATTCACCAGTATCATGTGTCCTGTAGAACTGATAGGCAACCATTCGGTAATTCCCTCTACAACTCCCAGAATAAGTGATTTCAACATTTCAAGAACAAACATGTGAAAACCTCCAAAAGAATAATATACATTTAAAGTATATTATCAATTACCTTTTATTTTAACACATTTTTTAGGGGGTTACAAGCCTTTTGAGAAAAATTCTTGCAACGTCAGTATTGTCACGCAAACAAAAAACCAACTCCCAATAAAACAGAGTTGGTCTTTATTTTCTATTTGTTTTTGGCCAGTTCCACAATTTTTGCAGGATCAGATATTATAACATCGGCCCCTGCACCACTGAGTTCCGCCTCATCTCTAAACCCCCACAGAACGCCAATGGAATAAAGCCCCGCATTCTTGGCTGTTTCAATGTCCGTTGCGGTATCTCCTATATAAAGACATTCTGACTTTTGGACGCCAAAATGTTCAATTATTTCCAGCACAGATTCTGGATTGGGTTTTAGTGCCTTGCCGGGTCTTGCCCCAAAGCACAAATCAATCAATTCGTTACCAAACAAATCATCCGAAACTTTTTTTGCTGTCATGTCGTCTTTATTGGATATGATGGCTGTTTTAATTCCTTCTGCCTTTAATTCCTGAAGCATAGGAATAACACCCTCATAAGCTTCGGTCAGATACATAAAATCCTTGTCATAGGCATTCATATACCATTTATGTATTTCATCGCACCTTTCTTGTCCAACACCCCTGAAGTCAAGCATTCTTTCAATAAGAATACGCGAGCCGTTTCCCACCAGGACTTTATACTTTTCTGTGGGAATAGTTTCTATTCCAAAATATTCTAGTGTTGTATTTCCAAAATACGAAATGGTCTGGATGGTATCCACCACTGTACCATCCATATCAAATATACAAAGCTTAATCATTTTGTCCTCCACAAAAACAACAGCGGCTCTTATGCGAAGAGCCGCTGTAATGTTTAGTTTGAATTACACAAGCTCCAAAATAGAAACTTCTGCAGCATCGCCGCGTCTTGGTCCAATCTTGATAATTCTTGTATAACCACCGTTACGTTCAGCATATTTGGGAGCGATTTCTCCAAACAATTTGGTAACAACGTCTTCTTTTGTGATGAACGCAAGAGCCTGACGTCTTGTGTGGAGTGTGTCCTTTTTGCCGAGTGTAATCATCTTTTCAGCCAACTTCTGAACTTCTTTAGCACGGGTAGTTGTTGTTTCAATTCTTCCTGCTTCAAGGAATGAAGTTGTAAGATTTCTTAACATTGCTATTCTCTGGTCAGTGGGTCTTCCCAACTTTCTCTGGTGTGCCATACTATCACCTCTTTCAATAATAATTATCCAAAGTTTAACCCTTGGGGAATTAGTCTTCGTTTGTAGTAAGAGCAAGTCCCATGCTGTCAAGCTTTGCAATAACCTCTTCAAGCGACTTGCGACCAAGGTTTCTCACCTTCATCATGTCATTTTCGCTGCGGTTTGTCAAATCCTGAACAGTATTGATTCCTGCACGCTTCAAACAGTTGTAAGAACGCACCGAAAGGTCAAGTTCTTCGATAGTTGTCTCAAGAACCTTTTCTTTCTTGCTTTCTTCTTTTTCTATCATGATTTCTGCATTCTTTGCACTTTCAGATAAATCTATGAAAAGATTTAAATGTTCATTGAGTATTTTCGCACCCAAACTTACCGCATCGGACGGATCGATTGTTCCATCTGTCCAAACTTCAAGGATAAGTTTGTCATAGTCTGTTATCTGACCAACTCTGGTGTTGTCAACTGTATAATTAACCTTCATAACAGGTGTATAAATTGAATCCACCGGAATTACGCCGATAACGGGCTGAAGAAGCTGCTTGTTTCTGTCAGCAGAAACGTAACCGCGACCTCTGTCAATAACGATTTCCATAAACAGCTTTGCGTCTTCATTCAATTTTGCAATGTGAAGGTCACCGTTGATAATCTCAACATCTGAATCACACTTGATATCACGGGCACAGATTTCACCAGCACCTTCGTGATTGATGTAAATTGTTTTGGGACCGTCTGAATGAAGCTTAATCGCCAATTTCTTTATGTTAAGGATAATCTCTGTAACATCCTCAGCAACACCGGGAATGGTAGAAAATTCATGCAAAATACCATCGATTTTAACAGAATTTACAGCCACACCGGGGAGTGATGAAAGCAGAATTCTTCTGAGCGAATTACCCAAAGTTGTGCCATATCCTCGCTCTAAAGGCTCAACCACGAACTTGCCGTAGCTACCATCGTCGGATACATGAACACATTCAACTCTTGGCTTTTCTATTTCTATCATATTTAGCCCTCCTACTCAATTTCTTTAACACAGGGATAACAGAAAATGCGTATCCTGCAAGATATCTCTTGCTTCACTTTCCGAACATGCAAAAGCATATTCATCAGGGCTGTGCTATAGTCTTGCCGCAGATTGCGACAAAACTTTGAATACAGTTTATTATTTGCTGTAGTACTCAACAATCAAGTGTTCTTCGATTGGGAGATCGATATCTTCTCTTTCAGCGAAAGCAATAACTTTGCCCTCGAGAGTATCCTTATTCATATCCAACCACTTAGGAACAAGTCTTGACTCTGTTGATGCCAAAATTGTATCAAACTTTGAGCTCTGACGGCTTGTTTCACAAACTGTAATAACATCTCCAACCTTAACAAGGTATGAAGGAATATTGACTTTTTTGCCATTTACGAGGAAATGTGCATGAGAAACCAACTGTCTTGCTTCAGGTCTTGAAACTGCAAGTCCAAGTCTGTAAACAACGTTGTCAAGACGTCTTTCAACCAATGAAAGCAGGTTTTCACCTGTAACACCTGACATCTTGTTAGCCATTTCAAAGTAATGTGCAAACTGTCCTTCCAAAATGCCGTAAGCGCGTCTAACCTTCTGCTTTTCTCTAAGCTGAGTTCCGTACTCAGAAAGTTTGCGTCTGCCCTGGCCGTGCTGACCGGGAGCATAAGCACGTCTTGTTACAGCACACTTATCTGTATAACATCTGTCACCTTTAAGGAACAATTTCTGTCCTTCACGTCTGCATATTCTGCAAACTGATTCTGTATATCTAGCCATGGTAATATTTCACCTCCTAAAATTTCTGATGGGACTATACACGTCTTCTCTTGGGGGGTCTGCAACCGTTGTGAGGAATTGGTGTAACATCCTTAATCATATTAACTTCGAGTCCTGCAACCTGAAGAGCACGAATAGCTGCTTCACGACCGCTGCCAGGACCTTTTACGTATACTTCAACATATTTAAGACCGTGTTCCATTGCAGCTTTTGCTGCTGTTTCTGCTGCCATCTGAGCAGCGAAAGGAGTGCTCTTCTTAGAACCTCTGAATCCCAAACCACCTGCTGATGCCCATGAAATAGCATTGCCTGCAACATCAGTAATGGTAACGATTGTATTGTTAAAGGTTGACTTGATATGAGCCGCACCACGTTCAATATTTTTCTTTTCTCTACGACGTCTGGTTTTCTTGACTGCCTTTGCCATAGTAAATTTCACCTCCTGATTTTAACGGAGCCTATACGTTAGTCCGTAAAGACACTGTTTCAATACAAAATATTATTTCTTTTTGTTGGCCATAGTCTTTCTTGGGCCTTTTCTCGTTCTTGCATTTGTCTTAGAACGCTGTCCTCTTACAGGAAGGTTTTTCCTGTGGCGAAGACCTCTGTAACAGTTGATTTCAATGAGACGCTTAATATCAAGAGCGATATCACGACGAAGATCACCCTCAACATTGTATTTGTCAATCTCAGCTCTAAGGGTTGAAACCTCGTCCTCAGTCAAATCACGAACTCTTGTATCAGGATTAATGCCTGTAGCAGCAAGAATCTTCTTTGATGTGGAAAGTCCTATACCGAAAATATAGGTAAGACCAATCTCAACTCTCTTCTCATTTGGTAAGTCAACACCTGCAATACGTGCCATACTTTCATTCACCTCCGAATAATTTTTCTTTTTTGAAAAGTGTAATGCGGAGCAGAATTTCACTTACAGCGAAACTTTCGCCTTCATCAGCTTAAACTAATTGGCGTATAAGCCTGACTCTGCTCACACAAAGTTAAATAATTGTTTGCTTTAGCCCTGTTTTTGTTTGTGACGGGGGTTTTCGCAAATAACCATAACCTTGCCTTTTCTTTTGATTACTTTGCACTTTTCACAAATAGGTTTAACTGAAGGTTGTACTTTCATTGCTCCTTCACCTCCTAAAAAAGTTACGATAGCCTGTACTTGCGAACAAAGCTAACCGATTTATTATATCATCAAATATTTATTATGTCAAGTACTATCTTTTGAAGTATTTCCATAATTTTTGAGTTTAAAACCTTCAGGACATTATTGAAAATGTCCCAAGCGATACAACAGTGGTTGAAAACAGCTTGTACACAAAACCATCGTTTTGGGCATATTCAAAAGAACTGCCCCAAATCTTTGCAAGCCTGAAATTTTCGCCTGCTTATTTTGCTCTCCAGGTAATTCTGCCTTTAGTCAGGTCATAAGGAGAAATCTCCACTGTTACTTTGTCTCCGGGCAGAATTCTGATATAGTGCATTCTCAGTTTTCCTGAAATATGTGCCAGAATTTTATGACCGTTTTCCAGTTCCACCTGAAACATTGCGTTAGGCAACGCTTCCAGCACTGTACCCTCAACCTCCAGAACATCTTCCTTTGCCATAATTTCACCTCCTTAAAATGAATTTTACAAAAAGCATAGCAATCCGCCATGCATCAATCACAAAACCCAATCTCTATCCAAGAGTTTCTTCAAACTCCCCTATAGTCCTCCTGAGTTCTGCGTTTGTAACTTTTGCACCCTCCTGAAGCTTTGCAGATACATACTCACTGAAACTTCCGGATTTGTCTATATGTTTTATCTTTTTCTTTTTGGGTTTATCAACCTTGTGCAAATCTCCGTCGCAGATATAGACGTAATTTTCTTCAACCGCCATCACAATATAATATCTGCCGCTGTCCCTACCCATCTTAGAAAAAACTATATCTCCAACATTAATCTTTTCTTCCATATAAAATACCTCACAATTTACTCACACAGCGTAAGCAAATACGGCTCGTCATTGGTGACAAGAAGGCTGTTTTCATAATGCGCAGCAAGCAATCCATCCAGAGTTAAAACAGTCCAGTCATTGTCTGCAACATAGATTTCTTTTGCACCCTGGTTTACCATAGGTTCAACAGCCAGACACATTCCCGGTCTGATTCTCACACCTCGTCTTTTGGGCTCTACATAATTGGGAATTTCAGGCTCCTCATGGAGTTCCCTGCCCAATCCATGCCCACAGTATTCCCTAAGAACGCTGTAACCATTTTCCTCAACCGTTCGCTGAATTTCTGCAGAAATATCGGAAATTCTGTATCCATCCCTTGCAAACTTTATTCCTGCAAAAAAGCTTTCACGGGTTACTTCAATAAGCTGTTGTGCTTCGTCGCTTATTTTGCCAACCCCATATGTTCGTGCCGCATCGCTGTGATATCCCTTATAGCATGCACCGGTATCAAAGCTGACAATGTCGCCCTCTTTAAGAATTCTTTTGTCCGGAATTCCGTGAATAACCTCATCATTCACACTGGCGCAAATGCTGCCAGGGAATCCACCATATCCTTTGAAAGATGGTATGCACCCCTGACTGCGGATATATTTTTCGGCTGCCCTATCAAGTTCCAATGTTGAAACGCCTGGCTTTGTCAATTCTTTGAGAAGTTCCAACGTCTCATACGTCACTCTTCCGGCTGCTTTCATATATTCAATTTCGGTTTTAGATTTTATTGTTATCATATTTGTCTCCGATTTATTGTTAATCCTCAAGCACCTTAAGAACTTCTTCTGTTGTTTCTTTAATTTCATCCTGTCCTATGGCAGTTCTCAACATGCCTTTCTTTTCATAAAACGCTTTAAGTGGTTCTGTCTGCTCATAATAAGTGTTCAGGCGGTCCTTTATAATTTCAGGCTTATCGTCGGCTCTTGTAGTAAGAGCACCGCCACATTTATCACAAACGCCGTCAACTTTTGGTTGTTTGTGAATTTTGTGATATGAACTTCCGCACTTCTTGCATTCCAGTCTGCCGGAAAGTCTTTCTATGATAGTTTCATCCTCCACTTCAATGGTAAGAACTTTGTCTATCTCAATATCGGATGAGTCCAAAGCCTCTGCCTGTTTTAACGTTCTGGGGAAACCGTCAAGGATAAAGCCATTCTTACAGTCATCCTCCCCAAGTCTTTCCTTTACAATGCCAATCATTATATCATCAGGAACAAATTTGCCATCATTAATATATTTTGACGCAATTTCACCCAGTTCTGTTCCGTCGGCAATATTTTTTCTTAAGATTGCCCCTGTAGAAATGGTCGGAATGTCGAAATGATTGCTTAAAGCCTCTGCCTGTGTACCTTTTCCTGCCCCGGGAGCTGCCAAAATAATAATTTTCATTCTAAAACACTTACCTTTCTGTCAAATTTATTTTTGTCTCTAACCTAGACAATAGATAGATATAACGAAGTCAAACCACCAAGCATCCATATTTTCACACACTTTAAAGTATCATTCAAATTATATGCAGTTTCACTTCATTATATCTACCGTCAAAAACTCCACAAGGGGCTGCTTCAAAACACAATTTTGCGTCTGAAACATCCCCTGCAAAGCTAATAATTTATATTATTCCAAAAATCCCTTATAGTGTCTCATAAGCATCTGAGATTCAAGCTGGGTTACTGTCTCAAGTGCAACACCAACTACGATAAGCAGTGATGTTCCGCCAATTGAGAAGTTGGCAATATTGAGTCCCAGATTCATGAAAATCGGGATAACTGCAATAATACCAAGGAATATAGCACCAGCCAATGTAATCTTGGAAAGTACACGGCTTATGAAATCTGATGTAGGACGACCGGGACGGATACCCGGAATAAATCCGCCGTTCTTCTTCATGTTGTTAGCCATTTCAATCGGATTGAACTGAATAGCTGTATAGAAGTATGTGAAGAAGATAATAAGCAAGAAATAAAGAACTGCATACAACCAGTGATTTGGTGAGAATACCTTAAGGAATCCACCCCAGAAACCTGGGTCACCGGCCTGAACACCGCAGAAAGATGCGATTGTTCCGGGGAATGACATGATTGACATTGCAAAGATAATGGGGATAACACCTGCAGCCGATACTTTGATCGGAATATGTGTGCTCTGTCCGCCATACATCTTTCTGCCCACAACACGCTTTGCGTACTGAACAGAAATTCTTCTTTCAGCCTCGTTGGTTGCAACAACAAAACCAATTACCACAAGTGCAATGATAATAAGTGCAATTGCACCAATAACACCCAATGTACCGTTCATCATGTACTGATAAAGTGATACTGCCATTGCAGGACCACCTGATACAATACCCGCAAAGATAATCAGGGATATACCATTACCAACACCTTTTTCGGTAATCTGCTCGCCCAACCACATAAGGAATGCAGTACCTGCTGTAAGTGTAACCACAATTACAACTGCAGGCCAGAAACCTGTCATTGTAACTGCGTTGTAGCTCTTAAGCAGGAAATAAAGTCCTGTTGCCTGAACAAGTGCCAGAACGATTGTTGCCGCTCTCTGGATTTCTGCAATTTTCTTTCTGCCTTCTTCGCCCTCTTTCTGCAATCTTTCAAGCGCGGGAATAGCCACACACAAAAGCTGCATTATGATGGACGCATTGATGTAAGGCGTGATACTCATTGCAAAAATTGTAGTATTCTGGAAAGCACCGCCGGATACCAGGTTCATAAAGCCAAACAATGAGTTGTTTGTGCCCTCGAACATAGCCTTGAGCTGTGATGGGTCAAGCAACGGCACAGGAATAACGGAGCCAAGACGGAAGACTATAAGCATAATCAGAGTATAGATAAGCTTCTTTCTCAGATCAGCAACCTTCCATGCATTTCTGATTGTCTCCAACATTTATACCACCTCAACCTTTCCGCCGGCAGCAATAATCTTTTCTTCTGCTGTTTTACTGAATCTTTTTGCCTTAACAGTGAAAGCTTTGTTAACTTCACCGCGGCCAAGGATAACAACACCGTCACAAATCTTTGAGATAATGCCGTTTTCCTTCAAAACCTCAGCTGTAACTTCTGTGCAGTCCAGCTTGTTAAGAACTTCTACGTTAACAGAAACGAACTTCTTTGCAAAGATGTTTGTAAAACCACGTTTGGGAAGTCTTCTGTAAATAGGCATCTGGCCACCTTCAAAACCGGGACGTACACCGCCGCCGCTGCGGGCATTCTGACCTTTGTGTCCTTTGCCTGCTGTTTTGCCGTTACCGCTACCGTGACCTCTACCTACTCTGAAATTATCCTTTTTGGAGCCCTCGCTCGGAGATAATTCATGAAGTTTCATCGAGTACACCTCCTCTTTATTTTATAAAATCAATATTTGAGGCCAAAATCTTACGCCTCTTCAACTGCAACCAGATGAGAAACTTTGAATATCATACCTCTGATCTGAGGATTGTCGGGTTTCTCTACGCACTGATGAAGCTTTCTCAAACCGAGTGCTTCAACTGTGGCAATCTGGTCCTTTTTGCAACCAATTGTACTTTTTACAAGTGTTACTTTCAATGTGTTTGCCAAGGAAAAAACCTCCTATCTCTCTTGGTCGTATACTACTCTTAACCCAAAATTTCTTCAGGTTTCTTACCTCTGAGTTTTGCAACTTCTTCGATACTCTTAAGAGCAGCGAGTGCCTGTACTGTTGCAGAAACAACATTCTTAGGATTGTTGCTTCTCAAGCACTTTGTTCTGATATCACGGATACCTGCAAGTTCCAAAACCGCACGTGCAGGGCCACCGGCGATAACACCAGTACCTTCTGCAGCAGGCTTAAGAAGAACTCTGCCTGCACCGTACTCACCGATAATTTCGTGAGGAATTGTAGTATTTACAAGAGGAACAGTAATCATGTTCTTCTTAGCTTCATCAATACCCTTGCGGATTGCGTCCGGAACTTCTGCTGCCTTACCCATACCGTAACCAACATGACCATTCTCGTCGCCAACAACTACCAGAGCACTGAATCTGCTTGTTCTACCACCCTTTACAGTTTTTGATACACGATTAAGAGCAACTACTTTTTCTTTTATATCAAGCGTAGCAGCGTCGATACGCTCCTGCTTTCTGGTTATTTCTACTCTTTCTGCCATTGTTTGTTTTCACCTCTTTCAAATTTAATTGACTAATTGCCTATTTGCAAATTTTATCGTCCAAAAACGATATTAGAATTCCAAACCGCCTTCACGAGCACCTGCTGCAAGTTCTGCAACTCTGCCGTGATAAACATATCCACCTCTGTCGAAAACAACAGTCTTGATATTTGCGTCAAGGGCCTTCTTTGCAATAGACATTCCAACCGCTTTAGCTGCGTCTTTGTTGCCGCCGTAGTTAGCCTTGAGGTCTGCATCCAAAGTTGATGCTGAAACCAAAGTCTTGCCGGTTGTATCGTCAATAATCTGTGCATATATATTCTTGAGACTTCTGTAAACGCAGAGTCTGGGAGTTTCAGCTGTTCCTGAAACCTTTTTACGAACTCTTGCGTGTCTTGCACGTCTCGCTTCTTCACTATTTTTTCTTTTAATCATTCTAAATTGCACCTCCTTGCGGTTTAGTATAGAATCTACCTGCAATGAGTCATCATCTCAGGCTGCAAACATTTGCACGGGAAGAAATTTATTATTTCTTCTTAGCACCTGTCTTACCTTCTTTTCTTCTGATAACTTCATCAACGTATTTGATACCTTTACCCTTATAAGGTTCAGGCGGTCTCTTTTCTCTTACCTGTGCGGCAAACTGACCAACCTTCTGCTTATCATAACCTGAAATGATTATCTGGTTAGGCTGAGGAACATCGATTTTAATGCCATCGATTTCTTCCATCTCTACCTGATGTGAATAACCAAGGTTCATAACAAGCTTGTTGCCCTGTTTTGCAGCTCTGTAACCAACACCGTTGATTTCAAGCTGTTTCTGGTATCCTTCAGATACGCCAACAACCATGTTAGAAATAAGAGTGCGTGTGAGGCCGTGAAGTGCTCTGTGTTCCTTTACGTCTGAAGGACGTTCAACAACGATTGTGTCGCCGTCTTTCTTGATAATCATATCAGCAGACATTGTCTGAACAAGAGTACCTTTTGCGCCTTTAACTGTGATTTCATTGTTTGCGCCTATTGTAACATCAACACCAGCTGGTATTGTGATAGGCTGCTTTCCTATACGTGACATGTGATCTTCCTCCTTTCTTACCAAATAAATGCGAGAACTTCTCCGCCTACGTTCTGGCGACGAGCTTCCTTGTCTGTCATAATTCCCTTAGATGTAGAAATAATAGCTATACCCAATCCTTTGAGTACCTGCGGAAGTTCTTCCTTTGATGCGTATATTCTGAGGCCGGGCTTTGATACTCTCTTAAGGCCTGTGAGAACTTTCTGCTTGTTCTCAGCATACTTAAGTGTAACTCTGATTACGCCCTGTGTGCTGTCATCAATATACTCAACATTCTTTACATATCCTTCATCAAGCAAAATCTTTGCAATAGCCTTTTTCATGTTTGATGCAGGAATATCAACTGTCGCATGTCTCTGATTGTTAGCATTTCTTATTCTTGTTAGCATGTCTGCTATTGGATCTGTGATGTGCATATTTATCCTCCTTTTTATCGGATTTTGTGAGTCAGTTTGGTTATCCGAATCCAATTTAATTAACCACTTGACTCTCCTACTTGAATTTTTTAATTCTCAAAAAGAACAATCTGTATATTACCAGGATGCTTTCTTAACTCCGGGGATCTGACCTTTGTAGGCGAGCTCGCGGAAGCAGATTCTGCAGATACCGAACTTACGAAGGTAAGCATGGGGTCTTCCGCAGATTTTGCATCTGTTATATTCACGAGTAGAGTACTTCTGTTCTCTTTGCTGTTTTATAACCATAGCTTTTTTTGCCATATGCTTTAATCTCCTCCATTTCTGAGACTTTAACCGGATATTGTCTTTCTACAATTCACACCGGAAACACTCTTATTTTGTGAAAGGTGCTCCCATGAGTGTAAGAAGCTCACGTGCTTCTTCATCGTTCTGTGCTGTTGTAACAAAGATGATATCCATACCACGGATTTTATCAATCTTATCGTAATCTATTTCAGGGAAAATAAGCTGTTCCTTAATACCCAGTGAATAGTTACCTCTGCCGTCGAAGGAATTGGGGTTGATACCTCTGAAGTCACGAACACGTGGGAGTGCTGCGTTGAACAGTCTGTCAACAAACTCGTACATCTTAGCACCTCTCAGAGTTACCTTACAACCGATGTTCATACCTTCTCTGACTTTAAACTGAGCTACAGACTTTCTTGCCTTTGTGATGATAGGCTTCTGACCTGTAATCAAAGCGAGATCGTTCATAGCGTAATCAATAGCTTTAGAATTTTCTTTTGCTTCACCCAAACCGATGTTGATAACAACTTTGTCAAGCTTAGGAATCTGCATAACGCTCTTGTATTCGAATTTCTTCATCAAAGCGTCCTTAATTTCTTTTGTATAACGTTCTTCAAGTCGCATTATACCTTACCTCCTTTCGCAAATACTTTATTATTCAGCAAATGTCTCTCCACATTTCTTGCAGTAACGAACGTGTGTTCCGTCCTCCAGAACCTTTCTGCCAACTCTTGTAGCAGCTCCGCACTTGCCGCAGATATTCATTACCTTGCTTGCGTATATGGGAGTTTCCTGGTTGATTATACCACCAGCTTCGCCCATACGACGTGGTTTCTTGTGCTTTGTTGCAACTGAAACACCTTCAACAATAACTGTACGCTTCAAAGGATTAACTGACAATACTTTACCTTTCTTGCTCTTGTCCTTACCTGAAAGAACTACAACCTTGTCTCCGGTCTTAACATGCATTTTCAAACTCATGTTTCTTCCTCCTTTCGCAATTTACTCAGGAATTACTGTGTTTAAAATTGTCCGAGAACTCTTACGCTCTTCCGGGCGTTTCGCCAAAAAGAACAAAGAATTCTGTGTTTTAAATTTTTTACAGAACCTCTGGAGCAAGAGATAAGATTTTCATATACTCTTTTTCACGAAGTTCTCTGGCGATTGGGCCAAAAATACGAGTTCCTCTGGGAGTCTTGTCGTCCTTGATGATAACTGCTGCGTTTTCATCAAATCTGATTTTAGAGCCGTCAGCTCTCTTAACACCCTGAACTGAGCGTACTATAACTGCTTTAACAACATCACCTTTTTTAACAGCACCGCCGGGTGTTGCTTTCTTTACAGAAGCCACGATAACGTCGCCGATGTTGCCATAACGTCTGTATGAGCCACCGAGAACACGAATGCACATAAGTTCTTTTGCACCGCTGTTGTCAGCAACCTTCAACAAAGTCTGCTGTTGTACCATAATGGATTTCCTCCTATCTTTAAGATATCAATTTAAGACTTAAACCGTCTTTATTAAGAATAGGTTAAATTATTTAGCCTTTTCGATGATTTCAACCAGTCTCCATCTCTTATCCTTTGACAAAGGTCTGGTTTCCATAACTCTAACCTTATCGCCTATGCCACACTCGTTGTTTTCATCGTGTGCTTTCAGCTTGTAGGTGTTCTTCATAACCTTCTTGTAAACCGGGTGCTTAACGCTGTCTTTAATAGCAACAACGATAGTTTTGTCCATCTTGTCACTGATAACTTCGCCTACACGGGTTTTACGGTAATTACGTTTTTCTTCCATAAGACCTTACACCTCCTATTTATTTATGTTGGCATTAAGGCCAAGCTCTTGTTCCTTCAAAACCGTCTTAAGCTTTGCAATATCCTTCTTAACTGCAACGATTCTCATGGGATTGTCCAGTTGGTTCATTGCGTTCTGAAAACGAAGATTGAAAAGTTCTTCTTTGAGGTCCTGAATTTTATCAACGATTTCCTGTGCTGAAAGGTCTCTGATCTCATTTATTTTCATTACATTTCACCTTCCATTTCCTGATCGACTTTTCTCACAAACTTACATTTGAGAGGAAGCTTGTGCATAGCAAGACGCATAGCTTCACGAGCTACTTCTTCGCTTACGCCGCCGATTTCAAATAATATTCTGCCGGGCTTAACAACTGCTACCCAGTATTCAGGTGAACCCTTACCACTACCCATACGAGTTTCAGCGGGTTTCTCTGTTACAGGCTTGTCAGGGAATATCTTAATCCAAACCTGACCGCCTCTCTTTGTATAACGTGTCATAGCAATACGGGCAGCCTCAATCTGGTTGCTTGTAATCCAAGCTGGTGACTGAGCCTGAAGACCGAACTCACCGTAAACAACTTTGTTACCGCGAGAAGCC
The DNA here is from genome assembly GCA_045532055.1 of Clostridia bacterium. Classification (GTDB taxonomy): domain Bacteria; phylum Bacillota; class Clostridia; order Monoglobales; family Monoglobaceae; genus SIG440. The sequence goes on along the minus strand of JAZSFF010000007.1, from coordinate 5,298 downwards.
TTACCCTTCATTCTACCACGCATAACACGTCTAAACTTAACTCTTTTTGGTGATAACATTATTTCTTTCCTCCTTCCGCTTTTCTGGCAGGAGCTTTAACTTCCTTTACATTCTTGCTTTCGGCAAGGACTTCGCCTTTGTAAATCCAAACCTTAACACCAAGCTTACCATAAGTGGTGTCAGCTTCAGCAAAGCCATAATCAATGTCAGCTCTGAGTGTCTGAAGCGGAATAGTGCCCTCGTGATACTGTTCTGTACGAGCAATTTCTGCACCGCCTACACGACCTGAAACTGCAGCCTTGATGCCTTTTGCACCAAGCTTCATTGTTCTTGCCATGCACTGTTTCATAGCCTTTCTGAACGAAATACGTCTTTCAAGCTGTGAAGCGATGTTTTCAGCAACCAGCTGTGCACACAAATCGGGTGTCTTTACCTCAATTACATTAAGGATAACAGACTTGCCTGTAAGTGTTTCAACTTCCTTCTTAAGCTTGTCGATTTCACTGCCGCCTTTACCGATAACGATACCTGGCTTTGCAGCGTGGATAGAAAGACGGATTTTATTTGCAAACTTTTCTATTTCGATTTTATCAACTCCGGCCAAGAAGAGCTTTTTCTTAAGGAATGCTCTCAAGTTATAATCTTCTACAAGATTATCGCCGTAGCTCTTTTTGTCAGCGTACCAACGTGAATCCCAATCTTTAATAATACCAACTCGGATACCGTGGGGATTAACTTTCTGACCCATGCTAAATTACCTCCTTTTTCAAGATTATTCCTTTTCCTTTAATTTCAAAGTAATGTGACTTGTCTTCTTGTTAATTCTGAAGGCACGTCCCTGTGCTCTGGCCTGTACTCTCTTGAGTGTGGGGCCCTGATCAGCAAATACTTCTGAAATATAAAGATTTTCAACGTTCATATTGTGGTTGTTTTCAGCGTTTGCCATAGCAGACTTTAACAACTTTTCAACAACCGGGCTTGCAGCCTTAGGTGTGTTCTTGAGAATACCAAGTGCTACACCAACTGGCTTATTTCTTATTAAGTCTATAACTATACGCACCTTTCTGGGAGCGATACGTACGTGTGTAACCTTTGCTACTGCTTCCATTGCTCTGCAGCTCCTTTCTTATTGATATCACAGAAAACTTCTATAAAATCTAAAAGATTACTTGGAAGTTTTAGCACCTGCATGACCTTTATAAGTTCTGGTTGGAGCGAATTCTCCAAGCTTATGACCAACCATGTCCTCAGTAACATAAACCGGAACATGCTTTCTGCCGTCATATACTGCAATTGTATGTCCAACCTTTTCAGGGAATATAGTAGATGCTCTTGACCATGTTTTTACAACGACTTTTTCGTTTTTCTCGTTCATTGCTATAATCTTTGCAATGAGCTTTGCTTCAACGAAAGGTCCTTTTTTTATACTACGACCCATGAGGCAACCTCCTTAAAATTATTTCGCGTTACGACGCTTAACGATAAACTTGTCAGTCTTGTTCTTCTTATCTCTTGTCTTATAACCAAGAGCAGGCTTACCCCAAGGAGTAACAGGTGAGGGTCTACCGATAGGTGACTTACCTTCACCACCACCATGAGGATGGTCATTCGGGTTCATAACAACACCACGAACTGTGGGTCTGAAGCCCATGTGACGTTTTCTGCCGGCTTTACCGAGGTTGATGTTTTCATGATCGGTGTTACCAACCTGACCAATGCTTGCACGACAGTCAAGACGAACCAGTCTTACTTCGCCGGATGGAAGTCTAACCTGTGCGTAGCCGTTTTCTTTTGCCATAAGCTGTGCAAAAACACCAGCACTACGAACCAGCTGTCCACCCTTGCCGGGATAAAGTTCAATGTTGTAAATAAGTGTACCAACAGGGATGTCGTTGATTTCAAGTGTGTTACCTGGCTTGATATCTGCACCCTTGCCTGACAAAACTACATCGCCTTTTTTGAGGCTTACAGGAGCTACTATATATGTCTTAACTCCGTCTTCATACTGAAGCAATGCAATGTTTGCACTTCTGTTAGGATCGTATTCCATTGCGATAACAGTTGCGGGAATTCCGTCTCTGTTTCTCTTGAAATCGATTACTCTGTATTTTCTCTTTGTGCCGCCGCCGCGGTGTCTAACTGTTATTCTGCCGTAAGAGTTACGACCAGCTTTGCTGTGAAGGGGACGAAGAAGTGATCTTTCAGGCTCCTTCTTGTCGATTTCCTCAAATGTAGAAACAGTCATCTGACGCAGCGAAGGTGTTGTAGGATTATATTTTCTAATTCCCATTTTTACATCTCCTTAATCTACGATTTTTCGTGGCTTTTAGTTCTCAAAGATATCAATTGTCTTGCTGTCTGCTGTAAGCTTAACAACCGCTTTCTTCCAGTCAGCTCTACGACCGATGTGAACGCCCATGCGTTTAACTTTTCCGTCGTAATTGATAGTTGTAACTTTCTGAACCTTTACCTTGAATATTTCTTCAACAGCTTTTTTAATCTGGATTTTGTTAGCATCCTTTGCAACTTCAAAAGTGTACTTTTTGTCTGCAACCTGATCCATACTCTGTTCTGTTATAATAGGTCTTTTTATAATATCATGAGCGGTTAAGTTCATTATGCGTACACCTCCTCGAGTTTTAAGGCTGCATCTTTAGTGATGATGCATTTTGTAGACTTCAGCACTTCGTATGTGTTGATTGCACCAACAAATGTTGTGTCAACACCCTTGATGTTTCTTGCTGAAAGAACAACGTTTGTGTCGTTGTCAGCGAGAACGATAAGTGCCTTTTCTGTTACTCCAAGATTAGCCAGAATTTCTGCCATCTTGCTTGTCTTGATTTCGTCCAGCTTAAGGTCTTCCAAAACGATGATATCGTTGTCAATAACCTTTGAAGACAAAGCAGACTTAAGAGCAAGTCTTCTAACCTTTTTGTTAACAGCATATCTGTAATCTCTAGGCTTAGGACCGAGGGCTACACCACCGCCAACCCACTGTGGAGCACGGATACTACCCTGTCTTGCACGTCCTGTACCTTTCTGTCTCCAGGGCTTGATTCCGCCGCCGCTTACTTCTGTACGGGTTTTGGTGCTCTGTGTGCCCTGTCTCTGATTTGCTAAGTAGTTTACTACTACTTCGTGCATAACGTCAGGTCTAACCTCTACGCCAAACACGTTTTCATTCAATTCTATATCACCAACCTGCTTACCGGCTGTGTTATATAAAGCTACTGTAGGCATATCTTAAATCCTCCTCTCTTTAGGTTTAGGCATTAGCCTTAACTGCGTTTTTAACCACCAGCAATCCGCCCTTAGGTCCGGGAACTGAGCCCTTAACCAAAAGAAGGTTGCGTTCTGTATCTATCTTCACAAGACTGAGGTTCTGAATTGTAACCTTGTCAACACCATAGTGACCGGGAAGTCTCTTACCCTTGAACACACGTGATGGTGATGAACAAGCACCCAATGAACCGGGGCCTCTGTGATAATGGCTACCATGAGACATAGGACCTCTGTGTGTGCCCCATCTCTTGATTGTGCCTGCATATCCATGACCTTTGCTTGTACCAGTAACATCAAGTATGTCGCCTTCTGCAAAAACGTCAACTTTGATTTCGTCGCCAACGTTCATATCTGCTGCACCTTCGAGCTTGAACTCTCTGAGGTATCTCTTGGGAGCAACACCAGCTTTAGCAAAGTGTCCTTTCATAGGCTTGTTTACATTCTTTTCTTTCTTGTCCTCGAAACCAACCTGAACAGCAACGTAACCGTCAACTTCGGCTGTTTTCTTCTGAACCACACTGCAGGGACCTGCTTCAATAACTGTAACAGGAATGAGTGTACCGTCTTCTGCAAAAATCTGAGTCATACCAAGCTTTTTGCCTAAGATTGCTTTTTTCATAATTTTTCCTCCTATTCACACGCATCGGTTTGATTTCAAACATACATGCGGGTTATTGGTTGACGAAACTTCGCCAACATGACCAAAATTTTTCTTACCGGATATCTCTCAAACTATATTTTGAGTTCGATGTCTACACCTGCCGGCAAATCAAGGTGCTTAAGTGCGTCAATTGTCTTGGCGTTGGGAGCCAAAACGTCGATCAATCTCTTGTGAGTTCTCAGTTCGAACTGCTCACGGCTGTCCTTATACTTGTGAACCGCTCTGAGGATTGTAACGACTTCCTTCTTTGTGGGGAGCGGGATAGGTCCTGAAACCTTAGCTCCTGTTCTCTTGGCTGTTTCAACAATTTTCTCGGCACTCTGGTCGATAAGATTGTGATCGTACGCCTTGAGTCTGATTCTGATTTTCTCAGCTGCCATGTTGTACCCTCCTTCAAAAATTACTTTTGATTTTCTTACGCTGTGCCGGGCGTTTCGCACAGCTAAATAATAAAACCCGAACCTCTATTTTTGCTTTCACAAAGATGCGGTTTCGGGGCATAAAACACAACACAATCCGAGCCCATCAGCATACTGAGCCCAAAATCCTTGCTGTATTCAATTTAGAAGTGTGACCTTCCGCCCTGTTTTGAAAACCGGACAATCTCCTCCGAAATTTCCAAATCCCTTGATTTATCAAGGGTTTGCTACCTCCGGAATCATCGTATGTCTTTGTCACGCTCCAATATTATACTATAGTCTTGCAACAAAAGTCAAGTACTTTTTTAAAATTTTTTCTAATATTTTTTGACCATTTTTTATATATTATATATAATAAGGAAGATTCTCATTTTTCTCAGTCTTTTTACAATGGTTTTGAAGCATAAAGACCCCCGAAATATACCAGGGGTCTCTTGTTTTATACTTCTTCAACTGTCACAGCAACCTTAACTTCGTCATTAGTTTTTATAAGACTGATTATCTTTCTGGGACACTTTTCAACACAAACACCGCATCCGGTACACTTGGTTCCGTCAACACGGGCAAGGTTGTTTTCCACCGTAATCGCTTCACTTTCACAATTCTTGGCACAAATTCCGCAGCCGATACATCCAACATTACAAACCTGACGTGTTTCTTTCCCCGGTGCCTTTGATGAACAAACTACCACCGCCTTTGAGCGGTAAGGTATCCGAGTTATAACGCCTCTGGGACATTCAGCAATACACGCACCGCAGTTTGTGCACTTCTCATGGTCAACCACAGCAATGCCGTTTTGGATACTGATGGCATCAAACTGACATTTTGAAACGCAAGAGCCAAATCCAAGGCATCCGAATGTACAACCCTTGATTCCGGCGCTCATTCTGTTGGCAGTATGACAGTCAATAGTTTCGTTGTTCAAAAACTTATTAG
>JAZSFF010000018.1:0-14845 GCA_045532055.1 Clostridia bacterium | reverse complement strand
TATTTTTCTATCAGTTCTTGTTTGTACTGTAATACAAGACTTTTGTTTATTTCTGCATTATTGCACCATTCCATAAATGCCCTTATGTCACGAACATACTTTCCCAAGGTAGAGGAAGACTTCTCTTCGTCAATTAAATATCCCTTGAATTCTTGTATTAGTTCGTTTGTAATTTTTCTCATTTTGAATCAACTCCTTCTAATTGTATTTTACCACCAATGGTAAAATATATAAGAGTTGTCAATGATTTGATTTTTAATTCGACATATTAAAAGGCGATTGTAATTTCGTTATCCGAAACACAATCGCCTTCATCGTGAATCCTCTTTGCTGCAAGTAATGTATGCTTGACATAAATCATATTCAGTTGTTCTCGTATCGTTTGGGCATCGACCTTTTGCTCGGCCATTCTGAATACTTCAGCAAACACGGCACTTTCAATTCCATATTTGTCGCCATACATAATGCCTTTTAATGTATACTGCGCCATCTACATCACCTCCTGTGACATAAACATATCACAAGAATAGTTTAAAGTCCAGAGCAAACTTATATTTCCAAATATTCTTTGGTTCTTTCCTCTACTATTTCATAAGGAATATAATGTATAGTCGGGTTAAATCTCACACTCTGATTTGGCTGTGGTCCTTCTCCGCCACCAAAAGGCAAGCTAAAGCTTGTCTTTTTTTGTTTTGTATTTGAACCCAAACGACGCAGACGCATTAGTGACTGGTACGACCGCTTCGGTCAAAAAAGGCAAGTCATTAAAAATGACTTGCCTTTTTTATCATACTCTTTATAATGTCACAACATTCTTGCTATCTTTTTTGTTAGTAAAGAACTGTGCTAAAACTACAATTGCCACTAAAACAATACCCAGAATGTCGGTAATAAGTCCGGGATAAATAAGCATTAATCCGCCTGCCAAGCTGATAATTCGCTGATACCATGGCATATGATGCATCAGATATCCCTGAAGGGCGACAGAAACAGCAAATATCCCAACAAAAGATGTCACACAGATAAGAACTACTTCCCACATCGTTGTATCAATAAACAGCATTGCTGGATTAAGCGCAAACACGTATGGAACGATAAACGCACCTATCGCCAGTTTTGTCGCTGTAATTGCTGTTTTCATGGGATTAGCCTGAGCTATTGCAGCACCTGCGTATGCCGCAAGGGCAACAGGTGGTGTCAAGTCCGCAACAATACCAAAATAGAAAACAAAGAAATGTGCCGCAATAGCAGGAACACCCATTCTTACCAATATCGGTGCACATGTTGCAGCCATAATGCAGTAGTTTGCTGTTGTAGGAACACCCATGCCCAGTACTATACAGCACAGCATGGTCAGGAACAACGCCACAATCACCTGATTTCCGGCTAAGGCTACGATTCCGTTAATCATCATATTAGCAAGACCTGTCATGGTTATTGTGCCGGCGATTATACCTGCAACACCGCAAGCCGCAGCCACAGTAATCATTCCCTGACCACCTGCAGCAAGGGCTTCCCAAATCTTTTTGGGAGTGATTCGGCTTTCTTTATTAAAAAGACTGACCACAATAGCAACGATTATTGCAATAGCTGCTGCATACTGGATTGAACGCTGGCTTGTTCCCACAAGATAAATAAGAATTATCAGCGGGAGCAAAAGATACGTTTGTTTGAGGAGTGGGACCAAACGTGGAAGTTCTTCCTTTGTGAGACCACGCAGCCCCTCTTTTTTTGCCTCAAAATGTACTGCAATAAAAATACCTGCAAAATACAAAACAGCGGGTAAAATTGCACGCAACACAATGTTGCTGTAGGGGACACCCACATAATCCGCCATGAGGAATGCGGCAGCTCCCATAATAGGTGGCATTATCTGTCCACCGGTAGATGCAGAAGCCTCCGCTGCCGCCGCAAACTCCGGCTTATATCCTGTCTTTTTCATCAATGGAATAGTGACTGAACCTGAACCTACTGTATTGGCAACTGATGAACCGGACACCATTCCTTCCATAGCGCTGGCAACAACTGCAACTTTCGCAGGACCACCTGAAAAGCCACCTACAACGGCGTTTGATATTTTAATGAAGAAATCAGCAATTCCTGTTCTCTCAAGAAATGCACCAAAAATAATGAAAACAACAATAAACTTGGAACAAACATTTATGGGTGTAGATAATATACCTTCCTTGCTATAAAACAGATAATGAATAGTATAATTTAGTTTTCCCCATAATGTAGGGTTGGATAATCCCGCTGTAAGTGCATAGACAATAAAGCATCCTGCTACAATCACTATAGGCAAACCAACACTACGTCTGCAGACCTCTATCAAAGAAATAGTACCAACTATACCTATCACTATCTGATACCATTCAAACTTGCTGCCCTGTTGGATTATTGCAACAGCATTTGCAGAATAATACAAAAACGCTGCTGTACCACAAAGCATAAGAATAATATCATACCATGGCATAAAATTCACCTTTTGGCGACCTTTTTTTGCCGGATAAACCATGTAACCCAAAAACACAATAAAAGCCACGAAAGAAGTCAGTCTCAACTCCTCCAGCCAGCTTGCAAACAGGGTTACATAAAGACAAAATAAAGAAAAGACGGCAAGCACACAGGTAACTGCGATTTTATGTTTACCCTCCCATATACGGGTATTTGACTCTCTGTCAAATTTTTTCATTACGGATTCTAAATCCATGGGTTCCTGAATATCAGCAACCTTTTTTTTGCTGAAAAATGCCATAATACCTCCTAAGTATATATCGAAAAAATAGCTGCGGCGAAACTTCGTCGCAGCTAAGATTTTCTTTTATTGCTGATTTTACTGAACTTCTACCTCAACGCCTTTTTCAGCAAAGTATTTTGCCGCACCTGCATGGAACGGAACTGTCATACCGCTTGTTGCGTTTTCTAGGCTAAGTTCAGCACCTTTACCGTTTTCTGCAGTGATTGCATCAATATTGTTGAATATTGCAGCTGTAAGGTTGTAAACATCTTCTTCCGATGCATCAGCATTGACAATCAATGTTGCCTTAACAGTAACTGTCTTTACATCTTCGGTCTGTCCTGCATATGTTCCTGCCGGTACGTTGTGTACTGTATAGAAAGGACATTCAGCCATCATTTTTTCTGCAACTGCACCATCTATAGGAACGAGATATGCATTGTTTGTTGTGCACAATTCTGTGATTGCGGGTGTGGGAGCACCTGCTACGATAAATGCAGCATCGATTTTTCCGTCTTTAAGTGCATCCGCACTATCAGCGAAAGATTGATACTGTGCCTTGATATCTGACTCAGCAAGACCTGCTGCTGCAAGAACATCCATAGCATTGAAGTAAACACCTGAACCAGGAGCACCTATGGAAACTGATTTACCTTTGAGGTCTGCAACAGACTTGATAGCAGGGTCCATTGTCACAAGCTGTACTGCCTCTGCGTAAAGACCTGCAACTGTGCGGAAAGACTCAATCTTCCCCTCTGTTTCAAAAGAACGGGTTCCATCCCATGCATAAGACATAACGTCTGACTGAACTGTTCCCAGCTGGTAGTTGCCTGCATCAATTCCCTGAATATTAGCCTTGGAACCATCCGTAGAAACAACAGTAACATTCACACCTGCATTATTGGTGATATACTGACCAAGAACACCGCCGTAACCATAATATGTACCGGATGTACCACCTGTACCCATTGTCATCTTTGTTCCTGCACCGCCACAAGCTGCAAGGGCAAAAACCATTGACAATGCCAAAATAATTGAAACTATCTTTTTCATAAAACTTTCCTCCTGTTTTTGAATACATTCATATATACTGTAATAAAGTATACTACATATTTTCAAATTTTTCAAGGCTTATTTGTATTTTTAAACAATTTTGGTGCTCCAGTCCGAAACATCCCAGATTTCATCCACCACCCCGGTATAAAAATCGCTCTCATGGCAAACCAGCAAAACAGTACCCTTAAACTCTTTGATTGCACGGGCAAGTTCTTCCTTTGCTGCTACATCAAGATGATTTGTGGGCTCATCAAGTACAAGTAAATTCGCAGGATTCTGCATTATTTTACAGAGACGTACTTTCGCATTCTCGCCACCTGATAAGACACGCATTTGTGTGGTTATGTGTTCGGTTGTAAGTCCGCATTTTGCAAGTGCAGCACGTGCCTCCGCATTGGTAAGTGACGGAAACTCGTCCCAGAACTCCTGCAATGCAGTTTTATCCGACAAACTCTCCTCCTGCTCAAAATATCCCACATTCATAAACTGGTCATGCTGTATTTCGCCCTCAAGAGGGGGGATTATTTTTAATAAAGTTTTGAGTAATGTAGATTTCCCAAGGCCGTTTACACCCTTAATAGCAATCTTCTGGTTGCGTTCAATAACGACATCTATTTTCCTGGTCAGTGGCGAATCATAACCTATAACCATATCCTTTGCAGAAATCACAACTCTGCCAGGAGCCCTATCATTTTTAAATGAAAATGTAGGTTTAATTTTTTCAGGGGCAATAGTAATTCGTTCCATCTTGTCAAGTTCCTTTTGCCTTGAACGTGCCAGAGTTGCAGTTGCAGCCCTTGCTTTGTTTTTAGCAACAAACTCCTCAAGGTCTGCAATCTTCTTCTGCTGTTTCTTGTAAGCCTGTTCCACTTGTTGCTTTTGCAATTCGTACATTTTAAGAAAGTCTTCATATGTACCCTTATATCGTGTGAGAATTGTATTCTCCAGATGGTAAATAACATTGGTTACCTTTGTCAAAAATGGCATATCGTGGGATACCAGAATAAAAGCGTTTTCATAATTCTGCAAAAATTGAATAAGCCAGTTTATGTGGTTTTCATCAAGGAAGTTGGTAGGCTCATCAAGGATTAAAATCATAGGGTTTTCAAGAAGAACCTTGGCAAGAAGAACCTTTGCTCTTTGCCCTCCGCTGAGTTCTGTCACATCTTTGTCAAGACCTATTTCACCGAGTCCCAGACCGTTTGCGTACTCAGAAATTTTTGTATCTATGGTATAATAACCTGACGAGTCCAAGATTTCCTGAAGTTCACCCACCTCTTCCATCATCTCGTTCATTTCATCCTCTGACACCTCTGCCATTTTGTCATAAATGCTCAGCATCTCTGCCTCAAGGTCAGAAAGGTGCGAAAACGCTCCACGCAAAACGTCCATGATAGTCTTGCCTTTTTCAAGGGTAGAATACTGGTCAAGATATCCATAGGTGATATGCTTGCACCATTCCACCTTGCCATTTTCGGGTTGAAGTTCCCCTGTGATAATCTTTAAAAAGGTTGATTTTCCCTCGCCATTGGCACCAATAAGTCCAATATGTTCGCCTTTGAGCAGCCTGAAACTGGCATCCTCCAATATCTGTCTGCCACCAAAACTGTGGGTTATGTTTTCTGCATTAAGTATACTCATTTTTATCTCCGTTTTAAGTGTAATAAATATTAATGAAGTTATTATACTATCTTCTCTTCTTTTTTTCAATAAAAATAATTTAATATTTTCTTATTTTTGTTGTTGACACCATACCTCTTTTGTGATAAAATATATGAAAATGTCAGAAAGGAAACCCTCATGAACTGTATTTTAAAGAACGCAAAAGTTTATATAAATAACGCATTTACAGAGAAGGATATATTCATTGTTGACGGCACAGTCACCCTTGAATGTAATCCTCTTTTTTTTGATTTTCAGGTTATCCCATTTGACGGCAAATATATTTTTCCCGGTTTTACAGATGTACATGTTCATCTGAGAGAGCCGGGTTTTTTGTATAAGGAAGATATAAACACAGGAACCAAAGCCTCGGCTCGCGGTGGATATACCTCGGTGTGTTCAATGCCCAATCTTAACCCTCCTCCGGATTCTCTGAAGAACCTAAATGTCCAGCTTGACGCAATAAAGAATAAATCAGTTATCAGTGTTTATCCCTTTGGTACAATAACCAAAGGCAGTCAAGGCAATGAATTATCCGATATGGATGACATTGCGGACAAGGTTATTGGATTTTCTGACGACGGTCGCGGTGTCCAAAACGAGGAAATGATGCGTCAGGCGATGATAAAAGCCAAATCTTTAGGCAAAATAATCTCGGCACATTGCGAGGACAACTCCTTGCTTCATGGCGGTTATATCCATGCCGGTGAATATGCAAAACAAAACGGTCACAAAGGCATCTGTTCAATGAGCGAGTGGGGACAGATTGAGCGTGACCTGAAACTGGTACGTGAAACGGGTTGCAGTTATCATGTGTGCCACATTTCCACAAAAGAAAGTGTGGACCTTATCCGTCAAGCAAAAAAAGAAGGTCTTGACGTAACCTGTGAGACGGCTCCTCACTACCTTGTTTTATCTGACAAAGATTTGCAGGAAGACGGGCGGTTTAAAATGAACCCTCCTCTGCGTTCAGAGAAAGACAGGCTGGCTCTTATTGAGGGAATATGCGACGGTACAATTGATATGATAGCCACCGACCATGCACCCCACTCTTTTGAAGAAAAAAGCAGAGGATTGAAGGACAGCCTTATGGGAATTGTGGGAATTGAAACCGCATTCCCCATACTTTATACAAACCTTGTAAAAACAAAAACAATCACCTTGGAAAGACTTATAGAGCTTCTGCATGACAATCCGTGCAAACGCTTTGGAATAAATTCCGGCATAAAAGACGGACAGTTGGCAAATCTAACAGTTTTTGACCTTGATTGTTCTTATAAAATAGATACAAAAGACTTCCTGTCCAAAGGAAAAGCCACTCCCTTCGATGGTTCCACTGTATTTGGGAGATGTCTTATGACAATTGCAAATGGTGAAATTGCTTGGCAGGAAACAAAAGAATTTTAGGAGGAAAAGGAAAAATGGCAAAAAGAACAGATCTAAAGAAAATACTCATCATAGGCTCAGGTCCTATTGTAATCGGTCAGGCAGCAGAGTTTGACTATGCAGGCACTCAGGCATGTCTTGCCCTTAAAGAAGAGGGTTATGAAGTTATTCTTGCAAACTCCAACCCCGCAACAATCATGACAGATACAACTATTGCAGATAAGGTTTATATGGAACCGTTGACACTGGAATATATCGCAAAGATTATCCGTCATGAACGTCCTGATGCTATCGTTCCCGGCATCGGCGGTCAGACAGGTCTTAACCTTGCTATGCAGCTTGAGAAAAAAGGTGTTCTTAAGGAATGCGAGGTTGAACTTCTTGGTACAAAGAGCGAAAGCATTGAACGCGCCGAAGACCGTGAACTCTTTAAAGAACTTTGCCAGTCTATCGGTGAACCCGTAATCCCCTCCGAAATAACATATTCTCTTGAAGAGGCAAAACAGGCTGCCGAAAGAATCGGTTATCCTGTTGTTCTCCGACCTGCTTTCACCCTTGGTGGAACAGGCGGTGGATTTGCATACAACGAAGAAGAACTTATAGAGGTTGGTACAAATGCTTTCAAGCTCTCTCCTGTTTCTCAGGTTCTTGTTGAAAAGAGTGTTAAAGGTTATAAAGAAATCGAGTTCGAGGTTATGCGTGACTCAAAGGACAACGCTATAACAATCTGCGGCATGGAAAACATTGACCCTGTTGGAATCCACACAGGCGACTCCATCGTTGTTGCTCCTATCATGTCACTTAATGACCACGACCTCAAAATGCTTAATGACAGTGCAATCAAGATTATCCGCGAACTCAAAATTGAAGGCGGTTGCAATGTTCAGTTTGCACTCAATCCTACTTCCTCTGAATACTATCTTATCGAAGTAAACCCCAGGGTTTCACGTTCCTCTGCCCTCGCATCAAAAGCAAGCGGTTATCCTATTGCAAGAGTTACTGCAAAAATCGCTGTAGGTATGGCTCTTGAAGAAATTGCCATTGCCAACACAAATGCAGCATTTGAACCAAGACTTGACTATGTTGTTGCAAAGTTTCCACGTTTTCCATTCGACAAGTTCACTTCTGCAACAAACAAACTTGGTACACAGATGAAAGCAACCGGTGAAGTTATGGGCATTGGCTCTACTTTGGAAGAATGTTTCCTTAAGTCAATACGTTCACTTGAAATCGGTGTAAACCATATCTGGATGGCAAAATTCGACAATATGTCTGTTGATGATATGCTTGAATATATCAAAGAATTCCGTGATGACAACATCTATGCTGTTGCACAGCTTATGAGAAAGGGTGTAAGTCTTGACACCCTTCACGAAATTACAATGATTACCCCATACTTCCTTGAATCAATCAAGAAAATCGTTGACTTTGAAACAGTTATCAAGGATAACAAAAACGACATTGAAACATTAAAGTCTGCAAAAGCTATGGGCTTTAGTGACCCGTTTATTGCAAAGCTGTGGGGTGTTTCGGAACTTGATGTATACAATTTAAGACGCGGAAACCATATATTCCCTGTCTATAAAATGGTTGATACCTGTCATACAAATGCCTACATCCCATACTTCTACTCAACCTATACAGGCGAAAATGCATCTGTAATAACTGATAAGAAAAAATTGGTTGTTCTTGGCGCAGGACCCATCAGAATTGGCCAGGGTGTAGAATTTGACTACTCCACTGTTCACGCTGTTACAACAATCAAAAAATCAGGTTATGAGGCAATTATCATCAACAACAATCCTGAAACAGTTTCAACCGACTATACTACTGCGGACAAGCTTTACTTTGAGCCATTGACCACAGAGGATGTCATGAACATAATTGAGTTTGAGAATCCTCAGGGTGTAATCGCATCTTTGGGCGGACAGACAGCAATCAATCTTGCTCAACCCCTCACAGACAGAGGCGTTGAAATAATCGGTACAGACTGTGCTGCTATTGACCGTGCAGAAAATCGTGATGCATTTGAAAAAATTCTTAAAAAGCTCAATATTCCTCAGCCTGAGGGCAGAGCTGTTACAAAAATCGAAGACGGCGTTGCTGCCGCAAAGGCAATCGGATACCCTGTTCTTGTTCGTCCCAGCTTTGTTCTTGGCGGACGTGCTATGCAGATTGTTGCCAACGAAGACCAGCTCAGACATTACCTGAAGACTGCCGTTGAAATCGATGAAGACAAACCTGTTCTGGTTGACAAATATATTATTGGTAAAGAGGTTGAGATTGACGCAATTTGCGACGGAAAGAATGTATTTGTTCCAGGCATTATGGAACTGGTTGAACGTACAGGTATCCACAGTGGTGACTCAATCAGCGTATACCCCTCTTTCAGTATTTCAAAGAAGGTAAAACGCACAATCCTCAAATATGCAAAACAGCTCGGTTTGGGAATTGGCATTGTAGGTCTTTACAATATCCAGTTTATTGTGGACAGAAACGAAAACGTATATATCATTGAAGTAAATCCCCGTTCATCAAGAACTGTACCATTCCTCTCAAAGGCTACAGGTTACAGTCTGGCTGACATTGCCACAGAAGTTATCATGGGCAAAAGTCTTAAAGAACAGGGCATCACAAAGATGTATCCTCAGGAAAAAGACCGCTGGTACGTAAAGGTTCCTGTATTCTCATTTAATAAAATCCGTGGACTTGATGCATACCTCTCACCTGAAATGAAGTCAACCGGTGAGGCAATAGGTTATGATGACAAACTTAATCGGGCATTATATAAGGCTCTTCAGGCCTCAGGAATGCATCTTCAGAACTATGGAACAGTTCTTGCAACAATTGCCGACAAGGACAAGGACGAAGCCCTTGAACTTATCCGCAGGTTCTATAATCTTGGCTTTAATATTCAGGCGACAAAGGGGACTGCTGAATTCCTTAAAAAGAACGGTATCCGTACGCATATGCTGAAAAAAATCAGTGAGGATAACGAAGAAATTCCACAGGCAATCCGTCAGGGTCACATCGCATACATCATCAACACAAGTGATGTTTCGGGTTCAGGCACCAACCTCAATGACGGTCACGAAATTCGCAGATGCGCAACAGAAAACAATGTAAACATCTTTACATCACTTGATACCGTTGCGGTTCTTCTGGACGTTCTCGAGGAAAACACAATAACAATTTCTACTATTGATGCATAAGGGGTCTGATTGATTTGAAACAAGAAATTTTTACAATACTCCGCAATGAGAAAATTGCAAAAGATATTATGTTGCTTGTTCTCTCAGGGGACACAAGTGCAATTACTGCACCTGGTCAATTTGTAAATATTCAGATTGACGGGCTGTATCTCAGAAGACCAATTTCGGTGTGTGATTATAGCAAGGACACTCTTACCCTTATTTACAAAATCGTAGGCGAGGGCACGGAAATAATGAGCAATTATAAACCCGGTGTTCAGCTTGACCTGCTTGTTGGATTGGGCAATGGTTTTGACACTGAAAAAAGTGGTGATACCCCCCTCCTTATTGGCGGCGGCGTTGGTGTTCCGCCCATGTACAATCTGTGCAAAAAGCTGATTTCAGAGGGCAAAAAGCCTACTGTAATACTGGGTTTTAACAGCTTGGCAGATGTATTCTTTGAAGATGAATTCAAAGCTCTTGGTGCAAAAGTTATTATCACAACTGCTGATGGAAGTTATGGAATACACGGTTTTGTCACAAATGCTATGAAAGATATTGACTACTCCTACTTTTTCACTTGCGGGCCCATGCCCATGTTTAAGGCAATTGAGTCCACGGCAAAAGGCTCCGGCCAGTATAGCTTTGAAGAACGTATGGGTTGCGGTTTTGGTGCATGCATGGGTTGCTCATGCAAAACAAAATACGGCAACAAACGCATCTGCAAAGATGGACCCGTTCTGGTCAGGGAGGAAATCATATGGTAAACACTAAAGTATCTCTCAACGGCATAACTCTTGACAATCCAATAATCCCCGCAAGCGGAACCTTTGGTTTTGGTTACGAATTTGCCGAACTTTATGACATAAACTGTCTGGGTACATTTTCTTTCAAAGGAACCACCAAAGATGCACGTTTTGGCAATCCTACCCCCAGAATTGCAGAATGCAAATCAGGTCTTATAAATTCTGTTGGACTCCAAAACCCCGGTGTTGATGCGGTAGTTTCAACCGAGCTTCCAAAACTTAAAGCTGTTTTCAATAAGCCTGTTATGGCAAACATCAGCGGGTTTTCGGTTGATGAATATGTTTATACCTGCGAAAAACTCAACGAAGAGGAACAAATCGGTTGGTTTGAAGTCAACGTTTCGTGCCCCAATGTTCATGGCGGCGGTATGAGTTTTGGTACTTCCCCCGCTGCTGCTGCAGAAGTTACAAAGGCAGTTAAGGCAGTTTCAAAAAAGCCTATTATAATTAAACTATCTCCAAATGTAACCGACATTGTGTCCATTGCAAAGGCTTGCGAGGACGCAGGTGCCGATGGCATCAGCCTTATAAATACACTTTTGGGTATGCGAATTGACCTTAAAACAAAGAACTGCGTTATAGCTAACAAAATGGGCGGTTTTTCAGGTCCTGCAATTTTCCCGGTTGCTGTTCGTATGGTTTATCAGGTTTATGACGCTGTAAGAATCCCGATTGTTGGTATGGGCGGCGTTTCTTCTGCCGAGGATGTGATTGAAATGATGCTTGCTGGTGCAACCGCTGTTGAAGTGGGTGCCGCAAATCTTGTTAATCCATTTGCTTGCAAAGATATTATAGAAAAACTTCCGTCTGTTATGGAAAAATACGGAATTTCAGATTTAAATGATATTATAGGAGGTGCCCACTAATGGGAAAAGACGTTATCGTTGCCTGCGACTTTGCGGGTAAAAAAGAAGTTTTTGAGTTTTTGGACAAATTTACTGATGTTAAACCTTTTGTTAAAATTGGAATGGAGCTTTTCTATGCAGAAGGTCCGGAAATCGTGCGTGAAATCAAAAAACGTGGTCATAAGATATTCCTTGACCTCAAACTCCACGATATCCCCAATACCGTAAAAAAATCCATGGCCGTTCTCAGTCGTCTGGATGTTGATATGACCAACCTTCACGCATCAGGCACTGTTGCAATGATGGAAGCAGCCCTTGAAGGACTTACAAGACCTGACGGCACACGACCCATCCTTATTGCTGTAACTCAGCTTACTTCAACAAGTGAAGAAAAGATGAAAAATGACCTACTTATTAACGAACCTATCGACAAGGTTGTTATGCATTATGCTAGTAACGCAAAGCTTGCCGGACTTGACGGTGTTGTATGTTCACCTCTGGAAGCTGAAAAGGTACATAACACATGTGGCAAAGAGTTCTTGACCGTTACCCCCGGAGTTCGCTTTGCAGACGGTGACAAAGGCGACCAGGTTCGTGTCATGACACCTGCAGATGCCAAAGCAATTGGTTCAGATTATATAGTGGTAGGCAGACCTATAACAGCAGCAGATGACCCGGTTGCCGCATATAAGAGATGCGTTGATGAATTTGTTGGATAATATTAATTTTAAGGAGATAAAAGATGAAAACATTAATTGCAAAAGATTTATTAAAGATTAAAGCTGTATTTTTCAGACCCGAAGAGCCTTTCACATGGGCAAGCGGTATAAAAAGCCCCGTTTACTGTGACAACCGTCTTACATTAAGTGACATTTCTGTACGCAATGATGTAGAAAATGGTCTCGCTCAGCTTATAAAAGAAAATTACCCCGAGGCAGAAGTTCTTATGGGAACATCAACTGCAGGCATCGCACACGCTGCAATAACTGCACACCTTCTTGACCTCCCCATGGGTTATGTTCGCAGCGGTGCAAAAGACCACGGCAGACAAAATCAGATTGAAGGTCGTCTTGAAAAAGGTCAGAAAGTTGTTGTTGTTGAAGACCTTATCTCCACAGGCGGCAGTGTTATTGAAGTTGTTAACATTTTGAGAGAAGCTGGTGCTGAAGTTTTGGGCATCGTTTCAATTTTCACATACGGTATGCAAAAAGGTCTTGACAGACTTGCCGCAGCAAACGTGAAAAACATCAGCCTTACAAACTTTGACATAATTGCTGAAGTGGCAGCACAGGAAGGCTACATTAAACCCGAAGATATCCAAAAGCTTATCGCATTCAGAAACAACCCCTCTGATGAAAGCTGGATTAAGGCTTAAAACAATGAATTTATAAAGAAAGGATTAATCTTTATGAAAAGTGTTATTGATATCAAAGACCTTTCAAAAGAAGACCTTGCAAATCTTGTGGCTGTTGCTGAGGATATTATAGAAAATCCCGAAAAATATGCCCACAAATGTGACGGCAAAAAACTTGCCACATTGTTCTTTGAACCATCAACAAGAACTCGTCTCAGTTTTGAGGCGGCTATGTATGAGCTTGGCGGACATGTTCTTTCTATGTCTGATGCTGGTTCAAGTTCTGCCGCAAAAGGCGAAAGTGTTGCTGACACAGCAAAAACCGTCTCATGTTATGCTGATATTATAGCCATGAGACATCCAAAAGAGGGTGCCCCTTTGGTTGCTGCTATGAATGCATCGGTTCCCGTTATAAACGCCGGTGACGGCGGACACAATCATCCAACCCAAACTCTTGCTGATATCCTCACAATTCATAGGGAAAAGGGTCGATTTGACAATCTTACAGTGGGATTATGCGGCGACCTTAAATTTGGAAGAACTGTACACTCACTTATTTCTGCACTAACAAGATATACAGGAATAAACTTTGTGCTTATTTCTCCCGAAGAACTGAAATTGCCCAGTTATGTTAAGAATATTATAAAAGATTCATGCTCTGAGTATATACAGACAACGGACCTTGTGGAATATATGCCCCAGCTTGATATCCTATATATGACACGTGTACAACGCGAGAGGTTTTTCAACGAAGAGGACTATCTCAGATTGAAAGACAGTTATATACTCACTCCTGAAAAATTGACAACAGCAAAGAAAGACCTTTGCATAATGCATCCCCTGCCACGTGTAAACGAAATCAGCGTTAAGGTGGATGATGACCCCAGAGCTTGCTATTTTAAGCAAGTCCTTAATGGGAAATATATGAGAATGGCTTTAATTCTTAAACTTTTGGGGGTGGAGTAATTGAATATTGATTCTATAAAAAACGGATATGTTATTGACCATATTGAAGCTGGCAAAGGCATGGAAATTTATAACCTCCTCCACCTTGACTTGCTTGATTGTTCGGTTGCTATAATCAAAAATGCCAACAGTTCTAAAATGGGCAAAAAGGATATTATAAAAATTGATGCCCGTATCGATCTTGACATGGATATTCTGGGCTATGTTTCGCCAAACGCAACAGTGGATATCATAAAGAACGGTGAATTGATTGAAAAAAAGAAAATGACATTACCTGACAAACTAACAAATGTTATTTTCTGCAAAAATCCACGTTGCATCACAACAACAGAGCAGGAGCTTCCTAATATTTTCAATTTGACCGACAGAGACAAAAAAATATACCGCTGTGCTTATTGCGAAGCACGTGGCGAATAAACCCCTTAACAATAAAAAAGAGCTGATTCAACAGCTCTTTTTTATTTGAAAAATTAGTCCATTTTAATCTTTACAACAATCTTTTTAACATGCGAAACTTCCTTGTATGCTCTGCATGGTGAATGTGCATCATCGGGATAAAGAATTGCAAATGCTCCCTCCGGCATATCCAACACCACCGGCTCTTCTGCCGCAAGAAGGAGATAATCATCTTCTTTGTCATACTCAGTTGTAGGAGTACAATCTTTTATGTTTTTCCAGTAAATTTCTTCATGTCCTGAAAGCACAAACTGCAAGTCAATATAATCTTTATGGGCTTCGTATGCGCCCTCTGTTTCGGTGTCATACTCGCTCACATTTGCAAAAATCTCGTCCCCGTCAATCACGTGTGTGCCGGTTGCAACATCTTCTTTCATTGCCTTTTC
>JAZSFF010000001.1:0-8605 GCA_045532055.1 Clostridia bacterium | reverse complement strand
TTTATAAGATACGGCAAAGACGGATTTGAGGGTAATGAAGAAAAGCAAGAGGAGATACCTGTCAGCGTGAATGAATAACAGGTTGAAATTAAAAGAAGTTCTGCTACCGTCTGGGTAGCAGAACTTCTTTTGGTTTAATCCTCTTGGTCAAAGTATTCAAGGTCTTCGCCATTTGGGAATTCCTTTTCGCACATATTAAGATACAGTTCTTCTGCGTCAGTTTGTGCCTTTTGGAGCTGTTTGATGGCATCTGTAATTTCGTTGAATAGATTGTGATAGAGTTTTTCGTAATCAGGCATGGCTTTTTCTCCTTTGTAAATAAAAAATGCGTCAGCCTTAGCTGACGCACGAAAAACGCAAGCCAAGACTTACTACTGCGACATAGTTTTCATACCATAATATGACAAGCCAAGGCATACGTTTTTACCAAAACGCATTATTATGGTATGCATAAATAACATTTATTAAACTATGTCGCAAAAACTATTCTATCACAAATAATGATTAAAATCAAGCACAAAAAAAGAAGCCAAAATTTTGGCTTCTTTTTTATAAATTATTTCTTCATCATGATTCCCTTGGATTCAAGGTTTGCAATTATTGAATCAACAATTTCCATAACCTCTTCTTTGATAAGGGTGCGTTCTGGATGAGAGAAAATCATTCTTACGGTGATTGACTTGCCGTTTTCGTCGGTGTAGGTGTCAACCACGGATACTGACTTGATAAGGTCGCAATTTGCATCCTTTATTGCATCGCCGATAGGTGCAAACTTCTCTGACACAAAGGATACGTCAATTTCCATCTCGGGGTATTTTGACGGCTCCTGATAGTGGATGCTTGCATTCTTGATTTCAGAGAAGTCACGGACATCAATTTCGGCAAAGACAATAGCTGCTTTTTTGTCAATCTTCTTTGAAACCGTAGGGTGAACAATACCGATTTTGCCAAGTTCCTTGCCATCGCAAAGAATGGTGTTAAGGTTTTTGGGATGCTCATATGAATGACTTGCCTCGCTAGGTGCAAAGGTGAGTGCCTGATGCTTGATGTCATCTGCCGCAACTGCCAGCATATCACGGAGCTCAAGGTAAAGGGTTTCAACGCTCTTTGTCTTGCTGAACAAGGTGATTGCCAGTTTCTTACGTTCATCGCAAAGATTATCCTTTGTCAATCCATTTACTGTTCTGCCGATTTCAAAGAGACCAAAGTCTGTGCTGAAACCTGTGTTATATTTCACCTGACAGAGTTGTGTGGGAACAATAGACTTTCTCAAAGTTTCTATGTTGGGGTTGGTTGCACTTGCCAGCTTGATGTTGTCCTCAACCTCAATGCCCAGAGCCTTGTATTCATCATAATATGCCCAAAGGTATGAGTGAGTCTCGTGAAGTGAAAAACGCTTAACCAAAATATCTTTGATGCGGTCCTCGTCGGTTTTTTCCTGTGCCATACGGATGGGATAAAGGGGAGCAACCGCTGTGTGAACATCAAAGTTGTCATAGCCGTAAATTCTGGTTATTTCCTCGATGATATCCGCTTTCATTGTTACGTCCTTGGTGGCACGCCATGAGGGAACCTGAACAGAAAACTTATTATTGTCCAATGCAACCTCAAAACCAAGAGCTTTGAGAGTATTCACGATTGTATCGTTTGAAATCTCAATTCCTGCATAACGGTCAACGAAGTTTTTGTCAAAGTCAATCTTGATATTGTCATAACGGAAAGCGTATTCGTCAGTAAGGCTTGAAACAACCTTGACACCGCTGTCAATATCGGTAAGGAGTTTCACAAATCTTGCAATAGCAGGAACAGTCATCTCGGGGTCAAGGCACTTTTCGTAGCGCATTGATGCGTCTGTTCTGTGTGCAAGGCGAACAGTTGACTTGCGGATTGAAACTGCATCAAAGGTGGCAGATTCAAGGGTCAATGTTGTGGTGTCCTCAACGATTTCGGAATCAAGACCGCCCATGATACCTGCAATAGCAACAGGAGTGTTGTCGTTGCAAATCATCAGGGTGTTTTCGTCAATATTGCGGTCAATGCCGTCAAGGGTTTTGAAAGTGAAAGGCTTTTCAAATCTCTTTATACGGAGCTTTTCAACCTTGCGTGAGTCAAATGCGTGCATTGGCTGACCCATTTCAAGCATAAGGTAGTTGGTGAGGTCAGCAAGAAGATTGATTCCACGCATACCGCAGTAGAACAGGCGGATACGCATATTCACAGGACTCACTGTCTTTGTTATATTTTCCACCTGCAGACATGAGTATCTTTGGCAAAGGGGGTCTTCAATCTTCATATCAACTTTGGGAAGATTGTTGTATGCTGTGAGGTCAACTGTGTCAAGGGGCTTGAGAGGTCTGCCTGTAAGTGCGGCAAATTCCCTTGCGATGCCATAGTGTCCCCAAAGGTCGGGACGGTTGGTGAGGGATTTGTTGTCTACCTCAAAGACAATATCGTCAATCTGGTATATATCTTTTACAGAGGTTCCGCATGGAACATCCTCGGTGATGTCCATGATACCCTCGTGGTTGTCGCTGATGCCAAGCTCACGTTCGCTGCAGCACATACCATGTGAGGGGTAGCCTGCCAAGGGGCGGGGAGCAATGGTGATTTCACCGATTCTTGCGCCCACCTTTGCAAAAGCTGTTTTCATGCCAACACGTACATTGGGAGCACCGCATACAATATCGGTGAGCTGTCCGTCACCTGCATCCACTTTAAGGAGGTGGAGCTTTTTTGATTCGGGATGGTCTTCAACAGATTTGATTTCTGCAACCACTATGCCCTCGATGTCGCTTCCTTTAAAGAATATCTCGTTTTCAACCTCTGCTGTAGAAAGCGAGAATTGGTTTATAAGTTTTATTTTATCCAAGCCTGACAAATCAACAAAGTCAGAAATCCAGTTCATTGATAAAAACATAATTTAAAATCTCCTTTCTACTCGTCGTCGGTAAACTGTGTCAAAACTTTAAGGCTGCCGCTGTTCAGGTCACGGATGTCTTTCACACCATAACGCATCATAACAAGTCGTGTAAGACCAAGACCAAAAGCAAAGCCTGTGTATTCCTCAGGGTCAATGCCGCCTGCTTTCAGCACCTCGGGGTGAATCATACCACAAGGGCAAAGCTCCAGCCAACCGCTGTGCTTGCATGAGGGACAACCCTCGCCACCGCAGATAAGACAGTTTATGTCAAGCTCAAAACCTGGTTCCACAAAGGGGAAGAAACCGGGACGCAGACGAACCTTGATATCCTTTTTGAAAACCTCTGAAAGCATTGTCTTCATAAAGAAGATAAGGTTTGAAATTGAGATGTCTTTGTCCACCATAACACCTTCCATCTGGAAGAATGTGTTTTCGTGGTTGGCATCTGTTGCCTCGTTGCGGAAACAACGTCCTGGAAAAATCGCTTTGATGGGAACACCGTCGTTGATTAAAGAGTCCTTATATTTTTTATAAATAGCATTCTGTGCCGCAGAAGTGTGGGATTTGAGGAGTTGACCATTTTCAAGGTAATAGGTGTCTTGCATATCACGTGCGGGGTGATGCTTTGGAATGTTGAGTGCCTCAAAGCATTCATAGTCGGTAACAATCTCGCTGTAATCCTCGATGTGAAAGCCCATGGATTTGAAAATCTGTTCACATTCACGCTGAACCAATGTGATTGGGTGATATGAACCGCGTGCGAGATTTGCAGGGGTCGAAATGTCAATGTCGGGCATTGAATTGATTTCTGTCTCGATTTCCTTTGCCTTCATTTCTTCGATTTTTGCACCTATTGCATCAGTTGCCTCGGTTTTCAGGATGTTTACTTCCTGACCAAAGGTCTTTTTCTCTTCAACAGAGAGATTTTTCATTTCTTTAAGCAGTCCTGTTATAAGACCGTTTTTGCCAAGATATTCAACTCGCAAAGCGTCAAGGTCGACCATGTTGTCGATTGTTGAGAGCTTTGTCAGGAATTCTTGTTTCATGGTTGTTGTCTTCTCTGACATAAAAACCATCCTTTCTATAAAAAATTGTGAGCAAATAAAAAAACTCGCCCCAAAAATCTTGGGACGAGTATAAAATACCCGCGGTACCACCCGGATTCAGAAAAAATTCTGCACTCATTATGGCGTTTTGGCGTGACGCCTGCACCCTGCTTATACACTTGCTTTCGCAGGGAACTCCAATGCTGAAATTCACATTCGGGACCAGAATGGATACTCACAGCCAACGATATCCAATCTCTTTTCCGGTTTTGCCGATGTTACTTACACATCTTCACAGTTCGTACCATTCCAATATACCACTTTTGGGCAAAGTTGTCAAGAATTGATTTTGATTTTTGTGTATGCTATAATGGGTTCAATGAAGCGAGTATGTTGCAAAAATAAGGAGCAGATAGATTGTTCACTGATTTTAAAGTTCCAGTAGCAACATTTACATTCGTATTTTTATATCCTTGCCATAAGGAGGATTTGAAGTGAAGATAACCAGAAAATGTAGCTATTGCAAAAAGTGGTTTGCTATGAAAATGCAGGAGAAAACAGTAGCCCGAAAAGATGAAATTAAAATTTTGGAAAGGCTGTATAAACCTGGACCAAAGGGTGGATTGGAACTGGCACATGAACACTTTGCTCCTGGTGAAAGACTGTATTATGATGTACGTTATGTTTGTAAATATTGCGGGGCAGAAGAAAAAGAAAATGTATGTGAAAACGTCAAGAAATAAAGGATATTGTTGCTTATAAAAAACGATAGCTTTAGAATTAAAAAATTTTTTTAACTTGACACGAGTCAAAATAAATAGGCAGGTGAAAAGGATGAAAAAAGTTAACATATTAACAAAAATTCTTATTGTTTTGTTAGTTGTGGTATCCATAGGTTTTGTCGGGGCAAAGATTGAAAATTATAAGACTCAAAAAGCCATTGACGAGATGTTTACCAACAGTTATCATAATTTAACGCTCAATATGTTAAATCAAACAGTTGAGGGCATTGGAGAGGATGCTATTCATCGGTACAACGTGGAGAATACAAAATGGAGTGCCATTATGATAAATTATTATCATATTTCTTCGTTCCACAAATATAATAATTCGGATTTAGATTATATCATAGCGATGCTGTCTCAGTCCTCGGGCTATAATGCTGTGTCAGAGCTTGATATGAACCTGGATTTGTACCATAAAATAAAAGAAGTGCCTACGGATAATTTCAGTAATGATGAGATTTTGAAAGAGGCAAGAATAGCAATCGAAAATGCGGTAATTGAAGATTAAGATAAAAATATTTTAATACGGAGGGATATTGTATGGGAAATGTGTGCAGGACTACAGCAGTTGTTTTGTTTGTTGCAAATATTTTGTTGGCATTTGTGTTGCTGATGCAATCGGGATTTATCATTTTTCTGGCGTTGCTGGTGAGTGGATTCGTAAGTTTTTTAAGTTTGTTTTCACTTGGCACAATCATAGAAAATACTGAGGATTTAAATTCCAATATATTTGAATTACATAGGATGTTGAGAAAAATCAGCAAGGAGGTTGTACCGGAGGAAAAGTCGGGACAGAGCACACCTGCAGGAAGAAACACCACCGCAAGAAAAACAGAAAATGGCATATGGATTTGCAAAAAATGCAGTGCAGAGAATGATGCTTTGGCACAGTTTTGCAAAGAGTGCGGAGAATATAAATAAAAAGGGGACTGCTGTGCAGTCCCTTTGATTTTGTAAAGAACGATTATAATGTCTATATATCCATGATTACAGGAAGAATCATGGGTTTCCTTTTGGTTTTGCCAAAGATAAAGGAGCCAAGCTCATTTTTGACGTGGGACTTGAGGCTTGCCCAGTCAAGAGTATTGTTCTCAAGACAGGTATTCACGATGTCGGCGGTTTTTATCCGCATACTTTCCATAAGGTCTTCGGACTCGCGGACATACACAAAACCTCTTGAGATGATATCGGGACCTGCCACAACGGTCTGGCTTACATGGTCGATTGTCATAACCACAACAATAAGTCCATCCTCGGACAAGTGCTTTCTGTCACGGAGGACTATACTGCCTACGTCGCCAACGCCAAGTCCGTCAACAAGGACTCTGCCTGAGGGAACAATTCCTGTAACCTTTGCACTCTGTTTTGAAACTTCAAGGACATGACCATTTTCCATCATAAAGATGTCCTTTGAATCCATACCCATCTGGAGAGCCAAATCACGATGACGGCTCAGATGTTTGAACTCGCCATGGACAGGCATAAAATACTTTGGCTTTGCAAGTGCCAGAATGATTTTAAGTTCCTCCTGACATGCGTGGCCGGAAACGTGAACATCCGCCAAAGATTCGTATATAACTTCCGCTCCATGCTTGAGCAGTTCGTTGATTACGTTGGAAATTGCCTTTTCGTTGCCGGGAATTGGACTTGCAGAGATAATTACAAGGTCATCCGCCTCAATATTCACCTTTTTGTGACCGGAAAATGCCATTCTTGAAAGTGCGGACATTGTTTCGCCCTGACTTCCTGTGGTGATGATTACAAGCTGTTCTTTTGAATATCTGCCGATTTCATCCAGTTTTATAAGAGTATTTTTGGGAATATCCATATACCCAAGCTCAATGGCTGCCGCCAGCACATTCTCCATGCTGCGGCCTGAGACTGCAACCTTTCTGCCGTATTTCACAGCCGCATTGATAATCTGTTGCACCCTATGTATGTTGGATGCAAAGGTTGCAACAAAAATACGCTTGGTACAGTTTTCAAAGACACTGTCAAAGGTGGCGCCCACGGTGCGTTCGCTCATGGTATAGCCCTTGCGTTCCGCATTGGTGCTGTCGGACATAAGAAGAAGAACGCCGTCTTTTCCCAGTTCGCCGATTCTGCCAAGGTCAATCATTTCACCGTCTATGGGTGTTGAGTCGATTTTGAAGTCACCTGTGTGCAAAATAGTGCCTGCCGGAGTGTGAAAAGCCACAGCAACGGCATCTGCGATGCTGTGATTTGACCGGATAAACTCAACCTTGAAATCACCCAGAGTGAAAGTTGCACCGGGGCTTATCACGTTGAGCTTTGTGGAGTTTAATATGCCGTGCTCCTCCAATTTGTTTTTAAGAATCCCCAAAGTCAGTTTTGTGCCAAATACCGGAACATTGAATTCCTTAAGGACATAGGGAATTGCACCTATATGGTCCTCGTGACCATGGGTAAGAATGATACCGCGAATTCTGTTCTTGTGCTTCTGCAGATAGGTTATATCTGGTATAACCATATCAATCCCCAGCATATCGTCATCAGGGAAAGCCAGACCTGCATCAAGAATCAAAAGATCGCTGCCATACTCGAAGACTGTCATATTTTTTCCGATCTCATGCAGTCCACCGAGCGGTGTGATTTTGATTTTTTTACTTTTTTGCAAAAAACTATCCTCCTAAAATATTAATATTTTAAAACCGTTCTTTATAATGAATCGGAGAAATCATCTCCAAAAACATCCAACCACGGTATATTATATACTAAAATGTCCCAGAATGCAAGGCTTTTGGGAATATTTACATATAGATTTTTTCCTGTATTTGGGATGAATATACAGTTGCACAAAAATTTTGCTATAAAAAATCAATTTTTATTATGTATAACCTTTGACAAAGAGCAAAAAAGCATGTATAATAAGTGATATAAAAATACAATCCCTGCTACTGGCGGAAAACATAGGGTGTACTATGGGGGAACAGGGAAATAAAAAGTGGGGGCAACCCTATCTTTGCCGACCGCCTGGGCATCCTTGTTCGAGATAAGGGTGTTTTTTGTTTTATGACAGAAAGGATGCGGATATTTATGGAGTTTTGGAGAAATTTTAATAAAGGCAACTGGAATAATTGCATTGATGTAAGCGATTTTATAAGAAAAAACTATACACCATATATGGGTGATGCTTCATTTTTGGAGGGAACAACCCAGCGTACCGATTCTGTGAAAAAACGTGTTGAGGAACTGCTTATTGAGGAGAATAAAAAGGGCGGAGTGCTGAAGGTTGACACCGAGAATGTTTCATCTTTGCTCACATACAGACCCGGATATATCAAAAAAGGTGAGGATATAATCCTGGGTCTTCAGACGGATGAGCCTTTAAAGAGAGCAGTAAACCCCTTTGCAGGTTACCGCAATGCTGTGCAGGCATGTCGGGCATATGGATATGAAATCGGTGAAAATATTGAGAATGAGTTTAAATACAGAACAACTCACAACACTGGTGTTTTCAGAGTATACACAGATACAATGAAAAAGGCGAGACACGCGGGAATCCTTACAGGTCTTCCTGATGCCTATGCAAGAGGCAGAATTATAGGTGACTATCGTCGTATTGCACTTTACGGAATGGATTATCTTATAGAGCAGAGAAAGCTGGACAAAAAACGTATAAGTGAAAGAGATATGGATGATGAGACCATACGTTTGGTTGAGGATATTGAAAGACAGCTTGAATTTATGGGTCAGCTTGTTGAAATGGCAGCGGAATATGGTTGTGATATTTCAAAGCCTGCCGCCAATGCAAAAGAGGCAATCCAATGGTTGTATTTTGGATACCTCGGTGCTGTAAAAGAACAAAATGGTGCGGCAAACAGTATAGGCAG
>JAZSFF010000048.1:0-28882 GCA_045532055.1 Clostridia bacterium | reverse complement strand
GGCCACGGCGGAATTTTGGACAGACTTGACAGCGTTATTATGGTTGCACCGGCGGTTTATATTTATCTTAACCTTATAGGTATATTTTAAAATCAGGAAAGGTTTTGGAACTTTATGAATATATCAATATTAGGGTCTACGGGGTCAATCGGGACCCAGGCTCTTCAGGTGGTTGATGACCTTAAAGGAATAAAGAATATAAAAGTCAGGGCTATTACGGGAAACTCCAACGTCTGTCTTCTGGAAGAGCAGGTGCGGAAGTACAGACCCAAAATTGCGGTTGTTGCAGACCCGGAAAAATACCTTGATTTGAAAACACGCCTTGCCGACACGGACACCCTTGTTTTGTGCGGTGAGGAGGGTCTTTGCCTTGCTGCAACGGACAGTGAGACGGATATGGTTCTGTCTGCCATTGTGGGATTTGCAGGACTTGTTCCAACAATGAAAGCCATAGAAGACGGCAAGGATATCGCCCTTGCCAACAAAGAAACTCTGGTTACTGCAGGGGCACTTTTTACCGATGCAGTGAAGTGTCACGGGGTGAGACTTTTGCCTGTGGACAGCGAACATTCTGCAATATTCCAGTCCATGCACGGCGGCAAAAATCATGAGGTCAGCAAAATTCTGCTTACTGCGTCAGGGGGGCCGTTTTTTGGAAAAACCAGCAATGAACTGAAAAATATGAAAAAAGAACAGGCTCTTAAACACCCCAACTGGTCAATGGGTGCAAAGATAACAATAGACAGTGCCACCCTTATGAACAAGGGCCTTGAAATAATTGAGGCCAAGTGGCTTTTTGATGTGGAGTTTAAGGATATCGAGGTTGTGGTACACCGCGAAAGTATAATACATTCAATGGTGGAGTTTGTGGATAAGAGTGTTATTGCGCAGCTCAGTCTGCCCTCTATGAAACATCCAATTCAGTATGCTTTTACATATCCCGAAAGGCTGCCGTCTCCTGACAGGCCGGTGAGCTTTGCCGAGATTGCGTCACTCACCTTTGCAAAACCTGACGAAGAGACTTTCCGTTGCCTTGCCCTTGCAAAGAAAGCAGGGGAAATGGGCGGAATTATGCCAACCGTGCTGAATGCTGCCAACGAGGTGGCGGTTGACGCTTTCCTCCATGACAAAATCGGTTTTCTTGGGATTGGGGAGCATGTGGAAAAGGTTATGGGAGAATATAAAAATAAATTAAATCCTACATTAGAGGATATAATAGAGGTTGACAAATCTGTTAGATTGGAGCATAAAATATGATTTGGACAATAATCTTTGCGATTTTGTTTTTTTCGCTTATAATCTTTGTTCATGAGCTTGGACATTT
This sequence comes from Clostridia bacterium, assembly GCA_045532055.1. Classification (GTDB taxonomy): domain Bacteria; phylum Bacillota; class Clostridia; order Monoglobales; family Monoglobaceae; genus SIG440. The sequence goes on along the minus strand of JAZSFF010000048.1, from coordinate 27,558 downwards.
TGTTACTGCCAGACTTTTCAAGGTGAAAGTCCATGAATTTGCTCTGGGAATGGGCCCCAAAATTTTCTCAAAGGTAAAGGGCGAAACCCGATATTCGCTCCGTGCCATACCCATAGGCGGTTTTTGCAGTATGGAGGGTGAAGATGCCCACAGCGACGATGAGGGGTCTTTCTCAAGAAAACCCTGGCATGCAAAACTGGTGGTTCTGGCGGCGGGAGCTGCTATGAATGTGGTGTTGGGCTTTGTGGTTTGCACTTTGTTTGTGGGAATATCAACCGCAAGCACGGGGGTTTCTACTGTTACGGTTGACAAGGTTATGGAGACTGCAGATGCAGCAGAGTTTTTGAAACCTGGGGACAGAATTGTGGAGATAAACGGCACAAGGGTAAATATAAGACGAGATATTGATTTTGCCATGCAGCAAAGCGGCGGAAAGGAAAGTCGGATAACGGTTGTTCGTGACGGACAAAAGGTTTCGGGCACATTTGAGCCATATGTTGCACAGTATGCAGACGGCACACCGGCGTATCTTGTAGGATTCAACCCAAAGATTGAAAAGGCAAACGTATTTAACGTGGTGAGAGAGTCATTCTTCCAGACAGTATGGATGGGAAAACTGGTTTTTGTCTCTTTGGGAATGCTTATCAGCGGCGAGGCGTCGGTAGGTGAAGTTTCGGGCCCCGTAGGCGTTGTAGGGGCAATGAATGATGCGGCGCAGATGGGCGGGATGCTGGGATTCCTCAATCTTTTGTATCTGGCGGCGTTTATATCGGTGAATATTGGGATTATGAATCTTTTGCCAATACCTGCACTTGATGGCGGCAGAATACTGTTTGTTGTGATTGAGGCAATACGCAGAAAACCTATACCGCCTGAAAAAGAAGGCGTAGTGCATTTTATAGGACTGGTCCTTCTGATGGGAGTAATGGTTTTTGCCACGTGGAATGATATAATGAAACTTTTTTAAAAACAAAAACGGCAGATATGTATGGATATCTGCCGTTTAAAATTTGAGGGTTCAGTAATGATAGAAATTCAGGTTTTTATTTCTTTTCGTAACTTTTGCAGAAGTGAGGGATTGAGATAGAATCTGCACTTGTCTTTTCATGACTTACCTGGATTTTGTCAAGGCTACATTTGTTTTCCTCTGCATGATACATGCATTCGTTTACGTTGCAGCTTACACCGCTGTTTGTCATAAGTTTTCACCTCCTAAATGTTGTTGTATCTTTAGTATGTCCGTATTTAGGTGAAAATATTTTCTTAAAATATGGGTTTTCTATTGCTTTTTTTGAAATAAAATGTTAAAATTAATTCTTAATGATGAAAAAATCATTTACAGAAAGGCTATGATTTCAAATGGCAGCAGTAATAAAGCCCGACGGATATCGGTCGGCACTGAATTTGATTGATACACAAATCGCAATAAAGGCTACAAAGGATTATTTCGAGACCAACCTTGCCAGAGAACTGAAACTTACACGTGTTTCGGCTCCTCTTTTTGTAGACCCGGATACCGGTCTCAATGATGACCTTAACGGCGTTGAAAGGGCGGTTTCTTTTGATGTTCTGGAGACAGGCAGAAACCTGCAGATTGTACATTCTCTTGCCAAGTGGAAGAGAAACGCCCTCAAGGAGTATGGATTTTCTGACGATGAGGGTTTGTATACCGACATGAATGCAATCCGTCGTGACGAGGACACCGACAACATACATTCAATATACGTTGACCAGTGGGACTGGGAAAAGGTTATATCCAAAAACGACAGAACTGTCTCAACCCTGAAACAAACTGTGAAAAAGATTTTTGATGTTTTCAAAATGACCGAAAAGTATGTAAATTCTTTATTTCCCCAAATTGAACCCAGGCTACCGGAGGAAGTTTGTTTTATGACAACTCAGGAACTTGAGGATATGTATCCAGACCTGACGCCAAAGGAACGGGAGCATGCCATAACCCGTGACAAGGGAGCAGTTTTCCTTATGCAGATTGGTGATGTGCTGAAGTCCGGCAAGAGACATGACGGCAGAGCACCTGACTATGATGACTGGGAGCTCAACGGCGACCTCTTGTTCTATGATGACCTTCTGGATATTCCTTTTGAGGTGTCAAGTATGGGCATCAGGGTTTCGGAGGAATCCCTCAAACGCCAGCTTAAAGCAGCAAAGTGTGAGGACCGTGCAGCTCTGCCATATCACAGAGATTTGCTTGCAGGCAGACTCCCCTACACAATCGGAGGCGGAATAGGTCAGTCCAGAATTTGTATGTTCATTCTTCACAAGGCACATATTGGCGAGGTGCATGCGTCAGTGTGGCCGGAGGAAATGGTGGAAGAATGCAGAGAACATGGTATAAATCTTCTTTAATTACAAAAATTCCAATCTGTTTTGATGGTCAACCCGACTATTAAAACAGATTTTTTTTGGTAAATGTAACGAATTTTTGAACGAGGGAATAATTTTTGAAAAGAGGATTGAAAAAAGTTCAGTAATGAAGTATAATGATATGGATACTGGATTATTAGTATAATTTCACTTATGAAAGGGTTTTTGAAAGATGAAAAAAGTAATTGCTTTGATTTTAGTATGTTTGTTCTCACTGTCAACAGTGGGTTTTGCGGCGGAATTTTCTGACATGCCTGATGACTGGTCAACTGCGGCACTGAAGAATGCCGTTGAAAATGGTCTTCTCAGTGGCAGTGACGGCAAAATTTATCCCTCTGACAACATGACAAGAGCTGAAATGGCAACCATTATGGTTCGTGCTTGCGGCGCAACTCAGGATGCAGACATTTCGGCGTTTACAGATGTTAAGCTTGACGACTGGTTCTATTCTTCAATGTCCAAGGCGGTTGCAATGGGTGCATTCAACGGCAGCGATGGCAAACTTAACCCCAACAACTATATCACAAGACAGGAGGCCTTTGTGGTTCTTGCCAGAGTATTTTCGCTTAATCTGGACAAAAACATTGACCTGACAGTTCTTGACGGTTTCAAGGATAATGACAAAATTAGTGATTGGGCAAGAGTATCTGTTGCTGCAATTGTTTCAAACGGTTACGTAGCAGGTGCCAATGGCTATATCAATCCTCTCAACAACATCTCCCGTGCAGAGTTTGCTGTTGTTATAGACAGACTGGTTAAATATTACATTGATGACCCTGAAACAACCAAAATCCCCTCAGATGGCAATGTTATGATAAGAGTGGGCGGTTTGAACATTGATACCGCAGAAAGCAATCATATGGTTGTTATAGGTGACGGCGTAGGTACTGCTGACATGAGCATTTCAAACGGCAACATTTCTGATAAACTGGTTGTTCGTGGTGGCAACAAGATTTTGATTGACGGTATATTCAAAGAAGTAAGAATTATTATGCCCAATATCGAAGTTGAGGGCGACCCCTCCAACATAGAGAGAGTTTATGTTACAAAAGACAGCACTTACTCAATGGGCACAATTCTTGCAGGTCAATCTGAAAAAACACAAGAGAATGAATAATGAACAATCAAAGTAAAAAGGACGGGATTGTTAAAGTTAAATGCCGGATAGCAGATGTGAATGTAGGCATGATTGTAAGACGTGATGGGATAATAGAAACTCAGGCACGCAACTATGTTCAAGATTTTGACGGAGACCCACAGATAGTGGTAGGGTTCACTGACGAGTATCTTGAGATGAGAAGACAGCAAAATCCGCAGTTGACACTTCTGGAGCATGAGTATATGTGGACGGGAGAGACTTTTTATCTCAACCTTCTGAATTTTGACGGGTTTATGCTCCATGCCTCCGGCGTGGTGTATGAGAACAAGGCGTATCTTTTTTCTGCACCCAGTGGCACGGGAAAGTCTACGCATACGTCCATATGGCAGAGGGTGTTTGGAGAAGACAAAACCTTCATAATAAATGACGACAAACCAGCAATAAAGCTGACTGATAATGGTGTAAAGGCTTATGGCACGCCCTGGAGCGGCAAGTATGACCAGAGCTGCAATGCAGAAGTGCCCATTCAGGGGATTTGCTTTCTGGAGCGGGCGGAGGTTAACGGAATTGGGGAAATGAGCAAAAAGGAAGCCATCCACCAAATCCTAAACCAGACCATAAGACCCAAAGACCCAGAAGATATGGAGAAACTCCTTACACTTCTTGACAGGCTTCTTGACAGGGTAAAGGTTTATCGTCTGGGGTGTAATATGGATGACGAAGCGGCTTATGTTGCGTACCGGGGAATGAATAATATAGAGTGATTTTGTGTGTCGGGGCAACAACGCTCCGGCACATGGTCTTTTATTTTGCGTGAAGAAAGGCAAAGGGTGATAGACATGAGAGTGAAGAAGGATTATATGCTGAAGAATGTTGCAGGGTATTATGTTGTTGTTCCTGTTGGTGATGGAGCACTTAACTTCAATGGCATCATTAACCTGAATGAAAGCGGTGCAACCTTGTGGAATGCCATGGCGAAGGATGTGACAGAGGAAGCGTTGGTGGTGGCTCTTACTGAGGAATATGATGTGGATGAGGTGAGAGCTGCAGAGGACGTAAAGGCCTTTGTAAAAAAAATGAAAGAGGCAAATCTGATTGATGAATAATAATAAAAATTCAGAATACAGTATAAGACTTGAGGAGTTGTATCCTGTTATTGCAGAAAAGCTGGATAGCGGTGGGAGTGTAACCTTTAGACCACATGGAATAAGCATGCTGCCCCTTATAAGACAGGGTGTAGACAGCGTTACTATTGAAAAGCCGAACAAGAGGCCAACTGTTGGAGATGTTGTTTTTTACAGACGCACCAATGGTCAATTTGTTCTTCATCGTATTATTGGTGTGGACAAAGCAGGGTATGTTCTTTGTGGCGACAATCAATGGGTAAAGGAGTATGGAATAACAGAAAATCAGATTATCGGTGTTATGATTGAGCTTTTGCGTGATGATAAGATTGTAGCTATGGATAATCCTGAGTATATCAGATATGTAAAGACTCTGGGCAGAAGAAGACTTTATCTCAGGGCAAAGCACTTCGCCGGCAAAGTAAAAAGAAAGCTGAAAAGAATGTTTTAGACACAACAAAACCCCCTACATTGTAGGGGGTTTTTATTTTTAATAACCAAATACACCTTCGATGGATTCGTCATTTTTAACCCAGTCTTCCACGTCGACCACTGTATATTCTGTGGGAGTGTTGCGGATTATTACTGTTTTGATTCCTGCGTTTATGACAAGACGTTTGCACATTGAACAGCTTGAAGTGTTTTCAACCAATTCTCCTGTGTTGTAGTCCTTGCCCACAAGGTACAGTGTGGAATCAATCATATCACGCCTTTGTGCACTGATGATGCAGTTTGCCTCTGCGTGGACACTGCGGCACAGCTCATAACGTTCCCCGCGGGGTATAGCCAGTTTCTCACGTATGCAAACACCCAGGTTGGAACAGTTTTGACGGCCTCTGGGGGCACCGGTGTATCCGGTTGATACGATTTCGTCATTTTTTACGATTATTGCACCAAAGTTGCGTCGGAGGCACGTTCCTCTTTCGATAACGGTTTCTGCAATATCCAGATAATAATTGTGTTTGTCAACTCTTTCTTTTGCCATATTTGTTCATTGCCTTTCTGCCCGGGTTATATGTATTGCGTAGCATCCACCGGGCGGGCTTTACGCAGTTTATATTTTTCAGTGGTGAAAATTCAAAAGCTGATATTTAAAGTATACAATAAATAAATATAAAATTCAATAGTTTTGTATTGACTTTGACAATAAATATAGGTAAAATAAAATATATAAGTCGTACACAGAGGAAATATAAGAATTATGGAAAAATTTTTGAGCCACAGCGAGGCGGAAACAAAGGATATAGCAAAAGATTTCGCCAAAAAGCTCACCCCCGGAAGCATAGTTGCCCTGATTGGTGATTTGGGTGCAGGAAAGACAGCATTTACCAAAGGCCTGGCGGAGTTTTTTGAAATAAAGGGAGATGTTTCGAGTCCTACCTTTACCGTTGTGAATGAGTACAACGGCAGCCTTGACCTATATCATTTTGATGCATACCGACTGGAAAACGTCAAGATGGAGGACTGTGACTGGATGGATGATTATTTCTTTGGTGACGGGGTTTGCGTCATTGAGTGGGCACAGAATATTGAGCAGGTTCTGCCCTCGGGATATTTTAAGGTAAGTATTGAAAAATGTCCGCAGCAGGGCGATTGTGCAAGAGAGATTTTGATTGAAAAAACGGAGAGATAAAAATGCTGGTATTTGGAATTGATACTTGTTGCATGGCGGCGACTGCGGCGCTTATGAATGATGATATTATGGTTGCACAAACGGTTGTCAACCAGAACAAAACACATTCCCAGATTATGATGCCCCAGATTGAACAGATGTTCAAAGCGGCAGAGGTTGACCCCATGATGGTTGATGCCTACGCGGCGGCGGTGGGTCCTGGTTCTTTCACCGGTGTCAGGATTGGTGTTGCAACCGCCAAGGCCATGGCACAAGGGGCGGGGAAACCTTGCGTTGCTGTGTCAACATTGGAGGCACTTGCCTACAGTTCAAAGTATTTTGATGGGATTATATCCCCCATACTTGATGCAAGACGTGACCAGGTGTATAATGCGTTGTTCTCGGGCGGCAGGGACGGACTGGAGAGGTTGTGCCCTGACCGTGCACTTTCACTTGAAGAACTTTTGGAAGAGATAAAAAAAATGGACAAAAAAGCCCTTTTTATGGGTGATGCAACATTGGTTTTCAGGGATAGGATAGAGGCTACTTTAGGGGATAAGGCGATATTTGCACCAAAGGTTGTGAACCTTAATCTGGCAGGGGCGGTTGCGGAAATAGGCATAGAAAAATTGAAAGTTGGGGATACGGTTGAGTATGGCAAGCTTGTGCCGGAATATGTAAGGCTTTCTCAGGCAGAACGCGAAAAGCTTGAAAGAGAACAGAAGAATTAAATTGAAAGAACAGATTTGGTTGTGAAAATACGGAGGGTAAAGATGAAGAGCAAAGGATACGGATTTATGTATAAAATGCGGCACAGGCTGGGAGTGGCAGTGCTTGTTTTGTTGTGCCTTTGCGGGTCTGTGCTCCCCACGGTTGCTACCAAGCCGGCTATCTCTGCCGAGGCGGCAATTCTTATTGACGGAAACACGGGGAATGTTTTGTATCAAAAAAATGCTGAAAAGATTATGTTCCCTGCAAGCACCACAAAAATAATGACGGCCATTGTTGCCCTTGATGCTGTAAAGAACGGTGAAATCAGCCTTGAGCAACCGCTGAAACTCAGCCAGACGGCAAATGATACTCTGGCCATTGACGGCAGCAGTATTGCCCTTAAGGTAGGGGAAGAAATGCCTCTTAAAAATCTTCTTGAGGGTTTGTTGATTGCGTCGGGAAATGATGCGGCGGCAACCATTGCCGAGGGTGTTGCAGGTGATATCCCTGCCTTTGTTGCAAGAATGAATGAAAAGGCAAAGGCGATGGGACTTGAAAACACACGATTCATGAACCCCCACGGACTTCATGACCAAAACCACTATACAACAGCAAGGGATATGTCAAAAATGGCATTTGAGGCAATGAAAGACCCTACATTCCGCGGAATTGTTGAATGTGCTCATATATATTTGCCTGCCACAAACATGTCGGACAAGCGATATTTCATAAACACCAACAATCTGGTGTCAAGAATGAGGTATCCATATTATTTCTATGATTATGCCACCGGTATAAAGACCGGCTCTACCACCGAGGCGGGATATTGCCTGGTGGCCTCGGCAAAAAAAGGTGACAAATCGATTATCAGCGTTGTATTTAATGCGGAGGACATCGCTGTGTCACATAATGAGTCAAAGGATATTCTGGAATACGGTCTTACGGATTTTGTGTCACAAAGACTGGCAAAGCGTGACGAGATTTTTGGCGAGGTAAAGGTTAAGCAGGCGGCGGATGGAACAGAACATCTTTTACTTTCTGCAGAGAGCAATCTGGACGCACTTTTCCCTCAGGGCGGAGACCCGGAGAAAGTGGAGGTTTCCACCGAAATACCAGAGAAAGTTTATGCCCCCATATCCTCCGGACAGGTTGTGGGCAAGGCGATTTTCAGCTATGAGGGCAACAAGGTTGGTGAGGTCAATTTGATTTCTACCGTTGAGATTAAGAGACATTGGCTGGGATTTGTTATGAGTTTTGGAGAGTGGCTTTGGCACTTCAAAGTGGTGAAATTTGTGGTTTATGCTGTTGTTGGCGTTTTTCTGGCGTTTGTTGCATTGATTGTTATTGGTTTTGCAAGGGCAATCAAAAAGAGCAAGCGTAAAAGACGCAGAAACAACAGATACAGCCCGCCCAGATATTAAAAGCGTTCCTCAAGAACTGATTTTGTCGGTTCTTGGGGATTTTGTTCTTTAAGAAGTTTGAATAAAGCCCTTGAAAAAATGGGCAAATTATGCTAAAATGAAAATTCAAAAACAAAATGTCGTCAAAGGGCGACAGGATGGAGGAAGATTATGCATATTTTAGTTACAGGCGGAGCGGGATACATAGGCAGTCATACCTGCGTTCAGCTCCTTGATGCAGGATATGAGGTTACTGTTGTTGACAATCTGTCAAACAGCTGTGAGGAAGCACTCAAGAGGGTGGAAAAAATTACGGGCAAAACCCTTAAGTTTTACGAGATAGATATGGTAGACAAAGAAAGCTTTGAAAAAGTCTTTCAGGAAAACAAGTTCGATGCGGCAATACACTTTGCAGGGCTTAAGGCGGTTGGCGAGTCAGTGGCAAAACCTCTTGCATACTACCACAACAACCTTTACAGCACAATCAACCTTTGCGAACTTATGAGCAAGTATAATGTAAAAAAACTGGTGTTCAGTTCTTCTGCAACGGTTTATGGCAAGCCTGAAAGTGTGCCCATTCGTGAGGACTTCCCCCTTTCATGCACCAATCCTTATGGCAGGACAAAACTTATGATTGAAGAAATCCTCAGGGATTTGGCAGTTGCAGACAATGAGTGGGATATTGCACTTCTTCGTTATTTTAATCCCGTTGGTGCACATGAGAGCGGGCTTATCGGCGAGGACCCACAGGGTATTCCCAATAACCTTATGCCTTATATTTCGCAGGTTGCGGTTGGAAAGCGTGATTATATCCATGTGTTCGGCAATGACTATGACACACCTGACGGCACAGGGGTGCGTGATTATATCCACGTGATTGATTTGGCAGACGGACACCTGAGAGCGCTGGAGAAGATTGAACAGCATGTAGGCGTTGTGACATATAATCTGGGTACAGGTCAGGGTTACAGCGTGCTTGATATGATAAAGGCGTTTGGCAAGGCATGCGGCAGGGAACTTGATTACAAAATTGAAGCAAGACGCCCCGGAGATATTGATGCCTGCTATGCAGACCCCAAAAAGGCAAGAGAAGAAATCGGATTTGTTGCAAAGAAAACCCTTGAGGACATGTGTGCAGATACATGGAGATGGCAACAGCAGAATCCCAATGGTTACAAGGGCTGATTTTTAAGTTAATTTTTCGGAAGGAAAACACAGAATGAACGAGTATCAGAAGAATATACGCAATTTTTCAATCATTGCACATATTGACCACGGCAAGTCCACTTTGGCAGACCGTTTGCTGGAGGCTACAGGTTCGCTGACAAACAGGGAAATGCAGGACCAGATCCTTGACAACATGGAACTTGAACGTGAAAGAGGAATCACCATCAAGGCACGTGCTGTCAGACTTTTGTATTCTGCCAAAGATGGAGAGAAGTATGTGCTCAATTTGATTGATACCCCCGGACATGTCGACTTCAATTATGAGGTGTCAAGGAGTTTGGCTGCGTGTGAGGGTGCGGTGCTGATTGTTGATGCGGCACAGGGGATTGAGGCACAGACCCTTGCAAACACGTATCTTGCTTTGGAACATGATTTGGAACTGGTGCCCGTAATCAACAAGATAGATTTGCCCTCGGCACAACCTGATGTTGTGCAGCAGGAGATTGAGGATGTTATAGGAATTGAGGCGGAGACTGCACCGAGAATTTCTGCAAAAAACGGCATCAACATTGATGCTGTACTGGAAAGAATTGTAGAGGCGGTACCGGCACCAAAGGGTGACGAAAATGCACCCCTTAAGGCGTTGATTTTTGATTCATACTATGACAGTTATAAAGGCGTTATTGCCTATGTGCGTGTGATTGACGGCAAAGTGCATGTTGGCGATATTATAAAGATGATGGCAACAGGCAGCACCTTTGATGTGGTTGAGGTGGGATATCTTAACCCGATGGGTATGCTCCCTGCAAAAGAAATAAAGGCAGGGGAAGTTGGATATATTGCAGCAAGCATCAAGAATGTCCGTGATGTGCGTGTGGGTGATACTGTTACAACAAAAACAGGTGGGGCGGATGAACCACTGCCCGGTTATAAAGAAGTAAAACCCATGGTTTATTCCGGTGTTTATCCTGCCGATGGAGCAAGATACAACGACTTGAGGGATGCCCTTGAAAAGCTGCAACTCAACGATGCGGCCCTTCAGTTTGATGCAGAGACGTCGGTGGCTTTGGGCTTTGGTTTCCGTTGCGGATTTTTGGGACTTCTTCATATGGAAATTATTCAAGAAAGGCTTGAGAGGGAATATAACCTTGATTTGGTTACTACAGCACCCTCGGTTGAATATCAGGTTTATAAGACTGATGGAACCATGTTGACCATATCCAATCCTACAAATTTGCCTGAAGTACAGGAAATTGATTATATGATGGAACCCATAGTTGCGGCAAACATTATGACTCCAAAGGAATTCGTGGGCAGTATTATGGAGCTTTGTCAGGAACGCAGGGGAACATATATTGACATGACATATCTTGACGAAAACCGTGTAACCCTTAGATACGAATTGCCCCTCAATGAGATAATTTATGACTTCTTTGATGCCTTGAAATCAAGGACCAGAGGTTATGCATCTTTTGATTATGAAATGAAGAATTATCAAAAGTCTGACCTTGTCAAACTTGACATACTCCTTAATGGGGATATGGTGGATGCACTTTCATTTATTGTTCACAAGGAAAAGGCGTATGCACGGGGCAGAAGAATTGCTGAAAAGTTGAAAGAGTCCATTCCTCGCCAACTTTTTGAAATTCCCATTCAGGCGGCGGTAGGCAGCAAGATTATCGCAAGAGAAACTGTCCGTGCAATGAGGAAAGACGTTTTGGCAAAGTGTTACGGCGGCGATATTACCCGAAAGAAGAAACTGCTTGAAAAGCAGAAAGAGGGTAAAAAACGTATGCGTCAGGTTGGCTCGGTTGAGGTGCCTCAGGAGGCATTTATGTCGGTGCTTAAGCTGGATTAATTTGTTATTTAAAAGGTGATTTATATGAATTCGGGGCTTTATGTGCACATTCCATTTTGCAAGAGCAAATGCGGATATTGTGACTTCAATTCCTACTCAGGAAGGGAAGAGTGTATTGCCCCGTATTTTTGTGCCTTGAATCAGGAAATAAAGATTATGTCAAAGAAGTATCCCCTTTCGGCAGATACAATATATTTTGGTGGCGGAACCCCCAGCTTTGTGGAGCCAGAGTATATTATTGAAATCCTTGAGAATATCCGTGGCCAATATTCTGTCAAGGATGATTGCGAAATAACAATAGAATGCAATCCCGGAACAATTGGTTGGGGGGGGTTGAAGCAGTTGAATAATGCGGGGATAAATCGCATAAGCATGGGTCTTCAGTCGGCTGACAACAGAATGCTTAAAGCTTTGGGCAGAATACATACATTTGAAGATTTTGAGAGGTGCTTTGACAATGCAAGAAAGGCGGGGTTTGAGAATATTTCTGTTGACCTTATGTATGGATTGCCCGACCAGACCATGGCTGATTGGAGGGATACACTCCAGAAGATTGCAGATTTTGAGCCGGAGCATATCTCATGTTATTCTTTGAAAATTGAAGAGGGGACACCCTTTGCATCACAAGAATTGAATTTGCCTGACGATGATGCTGTTGCGGATATGTATGACATGGCTTTGGCGTATCTTGCAGGCAGAGGATATGACAGATACGAAATTTCGAATTTTGCAAAACAGGGCAGAGAGTCAAGACACAATCTTAAATACTGGGAATGTTGTGACTTTTTGGGGTTTGGTGCAGGGGCGTATTCATGCGTTGATGGAGTCAGATTTTCTAATTTCACTGACATTGGTGAATATATAAATGCTATTGACACAAGACATGATGCAAGATGCTTTGAGGAAGAACTTTCGGAGTTCGATAAAATGAGCGAGTTTGTTTTTCTGGGGTTGCGTTGCAGAGACGGAATTTCTGAAACAGAATTTGAAAAGAGATTTAACAAGAAGATTGACTGTGTTTTTGGCGATGGGATAAAGAAGTATATAGATTTGGGATTTTTGTTAAGAGAAAAAGACAGAATAAAGTTCTCGGACAAAGGATTTTTTGTAAGCAACACAATTCTTGCAGATTTTGTTTAAAAAAGCCTTGATAAAAGAAGTAGATTGTGGTATCATCTTAAAGGTAAAGTTTGCGCCTCTCCTTAAGGAGACTTGAAAGAAACGTTTATAAAGTGAATAAAAAAAGTAAATCATATGCCTCCGTAGTTAAGTGTTATAAGAACCGCACGCCGTTTTCAAAATCAAAGATTTTGACGGCTGAGCGAACCTTGTTATTCGCGTTGCTCATAATAACAAGCCCTCTAATCTTAGGAGGGGCTTGTAAGGAATATTTATAAAGTCAATAAAAAAAGTAAATTATATGCCTCCGTAGTTAAGTGGATATAACAAGCCCCTCCTAAGGGCTAGTCACGTGTTCGACTCACGTCGGGGGTGCCATGTCAGGGCGAGCCATATGGGCTTGCTCTGATTTTTTAGTTATTTTTTGCGTGCAAAGCGCTTTAAAAGTCGTAATTACCGCTGAAAGAGAGGTTATACTTGCCAAAGACCGAAACAATACTATCAACTATTTCAAAATCGCTCAAATATTCATCATTCAAAATTTCTTGAATTTCACCCAATGCCTGAATAGCTCTTGTGTCAGCCACTTTGCTTTCGTCAATATCAAAATCTGTCAGCTTGCTACACACTGCGTCGCATATGCCGCCTTTGATAAGTTCGGTTTTTATTGTCATTTTTGTGTCCTCCGAATAAAAAAAGTGTGTTCCATGAGGAACACACAAAAAAATGTAATCCCTCATTGTTGCGACACAATCTCTCCAACTATGGTTTGAGTAAAAGGGAAAACACTTTTTATTAAAGTATTTCCCCATAGTTGAAACTTATTCGATTGTGTCGCAAAACTATTCTATCATAATATTTAAAAAATTACAATATGTTTTTTATTTTAGGGGAAACATTTTCCCCTAATACTCCTTTTGCCGCTGTTCAAGACTTGGATATCTGTAATTGCTCAGCCTGTCCAAAGGAACAAACGCTCAGAAAAACAAACTTATTGTTTGCTTCGCTAAATCGGCGTCACCAGCAAAGGAAACTGATGTGACGCCGATTTTTGCACCTTTGTCCAAGTTTCGCAAACAGCTATCAGGCGTCTCTCCTTGACGCGGCATTTTTGTTTGGGTATTCCTTTGGGGTCTTAAAGACCCACAGAGAAGGTCTTGAAGAAAGTCCGCGTTAAGCAAGCGTTTTCTGCGGAGTGTCTGCGAAAAAAGACATCACACGATGAAAAACGCAACGCAATCAAGGTCCCTCTGCAGGCGTTGCGTTTTAGTGAGTGCAAATAATAAGTTTGTTTATCCGAACGTTCTCGGGTGATGTCTTTTTGAGTAGCTACAGTCCGCTAAACGTGTAGCAGCGGAGAAAGGGGTCCAAGGGGAATAATTCCCCTTGAGAAGATAAAATATAATTAAAATATTTCCCCATCTTTGCGAATATATTTAAACAATATTATTTTTAAAAAGAGGGATATCAATGCTCAATTATATTTGGAGCGGAATGATTGTTTTGTCATTTGTGGTGGCGGCATTTACTGGCAAAATTGATGCTGTAACTGTTGCGGCAATGAACGGGGCAGGCGCGGCGGTGGAGACATGTATCGGACTTCTGGGTACAATGTGCCTATGGACAGGGATTGCCAGAATAGGTGAGGACTCGGGACTTACGGGGGTTTTTGCCAAAGTTTTGAGGCCTGTCACCAAGATACTTTTTCCAAAGCTTAAAAAGGACTCTGCTGCACTGAATGCCGTTGTTATGAATATGGTTGCAAATCTTCTGGGGATGGGCAACGCCGCTACACCTCTTGGTATTGCAGCGATGAAAGAGCTTGACAAGGAGAACAAGAATAGGTCGGATGCCAGCAATGAAATGTGTATGTTTGTGGTAATCAACACCGCATCCATACAGCTCATACCCTCCACGGTAATTTCTTTGAGACAGATGTTCGGGTCTCAAAACCCCTCTGAAATTGTGCTGCCCGTATGGATATGCAGCGTATGTGCTTTGGTTATGGGGGTTACAGCAGCAAAAATATTGCAAAAAAGAAGGTGCAAGAGGCTTTGATACAGATTGTTTCGCGGTTTGCAGTGCCGGTTATGATGCTGGGAATAGTTGCTTTTGGCTTGTCAAAGAGGATAAATGTGTATGACAGTTTTGTGTCAGGGGCAAAATCAGGGATGGAGAGCATGTTTCAGATAGTGGCGCCCCTTGTGGGCTTGCTTGTGGCGATTTCTATGTTTCGTGCGTCGGGGGCTTTGGAGTTGTTGGCAAAACTTTTGTTGCCGTTGACGGGAGCATTGAAGATTCCGTCAGATGTGTTGCCCCTTGCACTTTTGAGGCCTGTTTCCGGAAGCGGTTCCATTGCCATTGTAAATGATATTTTCAAAAATTTTGGACCGGATTCTATAGAGGGCAAAATTGCATCGGTTATGATGGGGTCTACGGAGACAACTTTCTATACTGTTGCGGTATACTTTGGTGCGGTGGGAATTAAGAAAGTCAGACATACTGTCAAGGCAGCCTTGGCTGCGGATTTTACCGGAATGGTTATGGCGGTAATGATTGCAAGATGGTTGCTTTTGTAAAAATGTTGTTGCATGGATTTGGGAATTATGGTAGAATGGATATACAAAAGAAAGGCAGGTGAAATCGGCAATGAAAGAAAGTTATAGAACAGTCACAAATATATCAACCGACGAAATCGTTGAAAAACGGTCGCGGTTTATTGCTGATGTAAAACCTGTTGAGACTGAGGAAGAGGCACTTCGGTTTTTGGAAAGCATAAAGAAGAAGTATTGGGATGCCAGACATCATGTCTACGCATATGTTATTGAAGAAAATAATATCCAGAGATACAGCGACGATGGTGAGCCTGCGGGTACGGCGGGAGTTCCTGTTCTTGATTATATAAAAAAAGAGGGGCTTTCAAATCTGGTGATTGTGGTTACCAGATATTTTGGAGGGATTCTCCTTGGTACGGGCGGTCTGGTGCATGCTTACTCAAAGGCGGCAAAGGCAGGAGTTGAGGCGGCAATTCCCAAGACCATGACCTTGTGTTGCGAAACTTGGGTGGAATGTGATTATTCCTTTTTGGGAAAGGTGCAGAGTGAGGCGCTTAATATGGGGTTTGTGATAAAAGATACCCAGTATGCCGACAATGTAAAAATAACGATTTTGGTGCCGGTTTCTAAGGCTTCAAAGTTTGAGGCAGACATGATTGATAAAACAAACGGCAATGTGTGTATTAATCAGGGAAAAATCGGGTACTACTAAATATAGTATGTGGAAGCATTGAAAAACAGAAAATATTTGAAAAAATTGTGTTTAGGGATTGATTTCATCCAGAAATTATGGTAAAATGTTAAATTGGATGGAAGTGAAGTGACATAATGGTACGGAGGTTGATATAATACGTCCGTATTTTTTCGTGATAAAGCCGGTTCTTTTTGGACAAAAGAAAAATTTTTAGGTGGGTGAAACATGGAGAAGTATGTTATCCTCGGCGGAGCCAGACTTGAGGGTGAGGTCGAAATCAGCGGTGCAAAAAATTCTGCAGTTGCGTTGATTGTGGCGGCACTCATGGTGGACGATATCTGCATTATTGAAAACGTGCCCCGGGTCAGTGACACTTATGTTTTGATTGATATTATAAATCAGCTTGGAGGAAAGGCTGAGTTTATTGATAAGGGTGTTCTCCGTGTTGACGGCAGAAACGTTTGTTGTTGCGACGCACCCTATGAAATGGTGAGCAAAATCAGGGCGTCTTCGTACCTGATGGGCTCCTTGCTTGGCAGATTTGGAGAGGCAAGGGTTGCTATGCCCGGCGGATGTGACTTTGGGGTAAGACCCATTGACCTCCATCTCAAAGGTTTTGTTGCTTTGGGTGCGGAATATTCCGTTGAGGCAGGTGGCATAGTTGATATACGGTCAGAGCATCTTGCTGGTGCAAGTATTTATATGGATCAGGTATCAGTAGGTGCCACAATCAATGTTATGCTGGCTGCGGCTATGGCCGACGGTCAGACTGTGATTGAAAATGCTGCAAAGGAACCCCACATTGTTGACGTTGCAAACTTTTTAAACAGTATGGGTGCCAACATCAAGGGCGCCGGGACTGATGTGATTAAGATAAAGGGCGTGGATAAGCTTCACGGCGGATACTATACTGTTATTCCTGATCAGATTGAAGCCGGCACATTTATGATAGCGGCGGCGGCAACAGGTGGTGATGTTGTTATCAAGAATATTATCCCCAAGCATCTTGATTCCATTTCGGCAAAACTGCTTGAGATGGGTGTAGAGATTGAGGAATATGACGACAGTATCAGGGTATATAGCAACGGGGAGTTGAAAAAGGCTAATGTAAAAACTATGCCTCATCCGGGTTTTCCAACAGATCTACAGCCCCAAATGCTTACTTTGTTGACCTGTGCTGAGGGTACAAGTATTGTGACAGAAAATGTGTGGGACAACAGATTTAAGTATGTTGAGGAACTTCGCAGAATGGGTGCAAATGTCAGTGTTGATGGCAGAATTGCAGTAGTTGAGGGTGGCGGCGTATTGACAGGGTCACCTGTTTCGTCAACCGACCTGAGAGCCGGTGCGGCACTGGTTATTGCGGGACTTATGGCAGAGGGCGTGACGGAGATTTACAACATCAAGTATATTGACCGCGGGTATGAGGACTTTGAAAAAAAACTCAGGTCTTTGGGTGCTCAGATTACCAGACGTACAGACGGCGAAAAGGATCGCAAAACAACCATAGCGTAGAGGATTGTGCCGCATCAAAGTGCAGATTGCTTTGGTGCGGTTTTTTGATTTAATGCAATAGAAAAGAGAGGGAATTTTGGTGACGGAACTTAAATTATGCTCTTTAAGGAGCAGCAGCAAGGGAAATGCCACAATTATATTTGACCATGAAACCAAGATTCTTGTGGATTGCGGTGTCAGTGGCAAGGTTGTAGACGGGTGTCTGAAAGAGATAGGGGTTGAACCATCAGAAATTGATGCCATTGTAATAACGCATGAGCACAGTGACCATATAAAAGGTGTTGGAGTTGTTTCAAGAAAATACAACTTGCCCGTTTTTGCCACACAAGGAACGTGGCAGGCAATGAGAGGGCAGATAGGGAACATAGAAGAGGAGAATATCCGTATTTTTGATGTTGGCACGGGCTTTATGATAAAGGATATAAAGGTTACACCCTTTGAAATACCTCATGATGCCGCACAGCCGGTAGGATTTACTTTTGAAAAAGGCGATGCAAAGGTTGCTGTCGCCACGGATATAGGGGTAATGACCGAGGAAATATTTGACAAGATTAAGGGCAGCAAAACGGTGCTGCTAGAGTCAAATTATGATCAGCTTATGCTGGAAGCAGGTACATATCCTTATGAACTTAAACGCAGAATCAAGGGGGATTTGGGGCATCTTTGCAATGAGGATGCGGCTCTTACCGCAAGGGATTTGATTAAAACAGGAACCCGTGAAATTGTCCTGGGGCACATCAGTCAGGAAAATAATTATCCTGATTTGGTGTTTGAAACAACTAAGATGTGCCTTGAGTGTAATGGATTCAAGTTGGACAGAGATGTTAATCTCTATGTTATGAGAAAGGACTGTACAGGTAAAGTATGCTAGGCAAAAGTCCCGCAACAAATTGTTGCGGGACTTTTCTTATCTGAATATATAAATTCTGTTGCCCGGTTTCAGAAAATCTTTTTCCGGACCGTTGTTTGCAATTATTGCATCGGGAGTGGTGCGATAGCGTTTTGCTATGTTCCACAAGGTATCGCCCTTTTGCACAAAATAGATAACCATTGACGGCAAACAGACGATGGGTGCATCTGTATCATAATCTATCATGGAAATAAGATTAGTTTTTGAGGCGTTTACAGCCTTAAGACTTATGGCAACTATACTGCGTATTTCTATGTCACGGGGGCTTGTTATTGTGTAGTCAAGGTGTTCCATCTCTGCCTTTGCGTCACACAGAGAACTCTCTGTAATTCCCGGAATATCAAAGATGTGGCTGAATGGCAAAACATGACTGAAACCAGAAACCGGTGTATCCTGCTCTTCGGTGAGGTACAGCAGAGTACAGGTTATGTAACCGGACACGGTAACCTTGCCGTTTTCTGTCTGGATGCTTTCAATGTTTGGCACAGCACTGCAATCACAAACCTGATGAACATCGGGAAGATAGTCGGGGATACATACCCGTTCCTTTTGTGCCACTTGGGCAAAGGCGGTGTCAACAAGTTGTTCCATGTTATATGCATTTGTTTCGGTTTTTATCTCCCGATTTAGGCCATAGGCATCCCGAAGAATCTGGCATTCCATGATTTCAGATGTTTTTACATTGGCGCAGAGAGTGATTTCTGCACCAAGAGAGCGTTTGTCACCATCGCTGTCTCTGCAGATTTCGGAATAAATATCTTTAACACAGTAGTCGATTTCTCCTGTCATATTTTCAGTGATGCCATCAATCTCTAAAATTTCGGTAAAGGGTACGGTATGCTCCATACACTGCATAGAAGAATCCTCGTCTGTTCCACAGTAGAGGGTGCATAGTTTAAGCTCACCCTTGACAACGGCTTTGCCGTCCAGAAGACGCAGTTCGCCGGGGATGGGTTTTGCTGAAAATCTCAGAATTTCCCCTATGTCGGGCTTGCCGGAGGGGACGTCAAGGCGTTCACGGATGATTATGTCGCGTTCTGCTTCACAACAGGAATTACACAATTTAAGGCTCTCGCTTTTTACGGCTATAGGCTCGTCTCCGTCTATGCATGTGGCAATGTCCACCTCGCAGAGTGAGGTCACTTTTATGCCCAGGTTGATTTTGTTGCGGATATTGAGTTTACGGCTGTTTACCAGGGTATATTCAGCGGATTCGCATTCTGCCTCAGCGGAAAGATTCATTCCTGGCTTTGCACCCTTGGCATCAACGAAATGACTGAAGTCTGTTGTGGTACAAATGGATTTTACCTTGCCAAGAACATTGCCGTCAGGAATATAGAGGATATCTGTCCGGATTATACCTTGCAGATACACTTTCTCCGCCTGAATGTTTTTTTGTGTTATAACGGCCTCACTGCTTACCCTAAGCACCTTTAATACGTCCGGTTTCACATCCGGCACGATTATGTCACACTCTGTCGTAGTCTGACAGGTGCGGGAGCAGATTACCTCTGAGAGCTTTATATGCTCCTTTTGCAGCTTTACTGACATACGTTATTCTACCTCGCTTTATAAAGAGTATTTGTTTATTTATGGTATATTAATATGAGGGGTTTGGGAAAGATATTCCTTAAGTCGCTTTGTTGCTAAAATGAAAAGCTGCCAAGGTCGATATAGTCCGACAGAAGCACATATGCCAGTGCAAGGATTATAAGAAGATTGTCCTCTTCGTTGTTGTCAAGGAACAAAAAAATAAGTGCAATAATCAACAAATCTTCAGCCGACAGCAATCCCAAAATTTTTTTGGATTGAGGGTTGTAAAGACTTCTGGGAATTATATTGTATAAAAAACCAAAAGGGTCCTTGGCTGATGTGTGGACATCTTTTGGAGGTGGATTTTGTTTGGCAAGGTCGCTGGAAAACGGTTTTTGCTGAGAGTGTTGGTGAAGATTTTTTGGGGGTGATTGCTGCGGTGATGGTTGTTTTGCCGGCATTTTGTTGTGGTGGACAGATGACTTTTGCTGATTTGCTGGAGTTTGATGCGGGGTGGACGTGGTTTGTCTTGGCGGTGACGGTTGCTGATTGCGGTTTGCTGACTGAGAGTTCCGTGTTGGAGGGGGTTGAGGGTTGTAACGGCGGTAAATACTAAACACCTCCTTTGTCGTTGTTTTTGAAAGTTTTCAAAACAGAAGCAATACTCATAATCTGTGCTGCCTGGTCAAGTTTTGCCTGACGGTCTTTCTTAAGGAAAGGTTTCAAGGCATGGAGGAAGGCGGTTTTGGGATTGTTCTTTTGACTGTTCATTGCCTGAATGATATTTTGTATTTTGACAATTGTTTCAAGGTCAATGCCGTCTCCGTTGCCAAACAGGTTCTGGGAAATAAGGCTGTCTGGTGATGAGTGGAGGTCTGGGTTGGAGTCGGTTTCCTGATTGCCTGTGAACATATTTATGACGTTTTGAATCTGGGATTGGCCCTCGTCGCTTGAGAGCATTTGCTGAAGCGTTTCAAAGGCTTTTGAAAAATCAGGGGTTTCATCCATTGGGTCTTCCTCCTTTCTTGTGATATACAGGTGTTTCAGATTATTTGTTTTTTGTGATTGAACTCAAGGCTTCCATGAGTTGCGAGTTTTGTGAAAGCTGTTTCAGCAAGGCTGGGTTTCGCTGTAGTTCTTGCATAAGCTGTTGTGGGGTCATAGAACCCATTTGCTGGGTTAAAGAGTCTTTGCCCATTGATTTGATTGCTGTTTCTGCTTGTGCCAGTTGTTCGGGGGTCAGGGTGCCACTTAATTGTTTAAGACCCTGAGCCAGCATTTGAGGTGTCATTTTTGATATCATATCCTGAAAATTCATATAAAATCTCCTTGTTAAATTATTTTGATTATTAATCCTTATTTAACATTATATGATGCCAAAATAAAATAGTGACAAAAACTTTGAGCTGTGGTATACTGAGGAAACACAGAAAGGGTGTGAAATACATGAAAGCAATAATATTCAGCGACTCTCACCGTAGCTTTAATCCCATGATGCGTGCCATGGAAATTGAGGGGAATGTTGATTTGATTATTCATGCAGGGGATGTTTTGAGCGATGTTGAGGATTTGAAAATTATGTATCCCCGACACAACATCGTATATGTCAAAGGAAACAATGACTTTTGGGACAACTCTGCGGCAGAGGACAGGTTTTTTAATTTTGATGGAGTAAAAATTTTTCTTACGCATGGACATAATTATGGAGTAAAGTATTCACTGGCAAAACTTGCGAAACACGGGGCTGAGATGGGAGCAGATATCTGTATTTTCGGACACACCCATACGGCACTTAATGAAAGGTCGGGAAACCTGACCCTTTTTAATCCCGGCAGTGCGTCAAGACACTATGGAGTATTGGAAACAGATGCTGAGGGTTTTGAAGTCAGGGTTTGTGATATTTGATATTGAAACAAAAATATTTAAAAATATTTAAAAAAAGTGTTGACAAGCTGTGTTAATTATGTTATTATAATCTTCGCTGGTCGAAAGAATGGCCGGTGTAAATGGTAAGCTGGTGTAGCTCAATTGGCAGAGCAGCTGATTTGTAATCAGCAGGTTGCGGGTTCGAGTCCCATCACCAGCTCCAATTATTTGGAGGGGTTCCCGAGTGGCCAAAGGGGGCAGACTGTAAATCTGTTGCGTCTCGCTTCGATGGTTCGAATCCATCTCCCTCCACCATGTCGAAGCAAAGTTTTCTTTGCTTCGATTTTTTTTGCAAAAAATCACTCCAGCAAAGCGGAAAGAATATTGAAAGAATCTCCAAAACAAAAATCATCTTTAGTCTTAAGGACAATTTTGTGCATAATATGGACAATTTAATACATAAGAAAAAACATTGAAATTCTTGAATTTAGCATAGCTATATGATAAAATTTCGTTGTAAGAAAAAACATTTTGTACATTATTTGTTGTTTCATATGGAGGTAATTGTTATGCCGTATTCTGTAAAAAAAGACATAAAGCCCGAACTTGCTGACCATATTCTTCGCAGTGGGCAGGAGATGACAGTTAAGTTTGATAGCAAAGATTTGGATAAGTCCGGACACCATCGGTTGTTTTTCACGTGTGAGGACCGTATGCACTTTACGTTCAAAACGGAGATGTATGGTTCAAAACTGTATATGTTGATTGAAGATTCTTTGAATAGCGATATGGCAAAGTGTGACCGTTATTGTCTGGATATGTCAGACGATATTGCCCGAGACTTCCCCAAACGTGCTTGCACCAAGTGGATGTGGCCCCCCGTGATTGGTGGAGAATGGGATATACTGGGATATACTGAAAATTGGGATTTGGGTATATGGGCAAAGGCTGAGAATCTCGTAATAGCAGAAGGTGGATATCTTAGACTGAGATATGAAAGATGGGAGTTGAAAGACGGCGTTCATCCCAGAATTACTGCAGCCGAGCCTGATGAAACTATTGTAATAGACATTTCTGAGGGCAGCTATGATTATAAGCAGTTCTCCAAAGAAATACAGATTCCCAACGAGAAGACAGCTTGTGTTATTTTGACAGTAGAGGGCAAAGGATATACAGGCAATGTATATTTTGAAAGACCTTATCTCGTTGCAACAAGTGGGGATAATATTATACCCGCATTTGATGTTCTTTTGACCAGTGCTAAAGAAGAATTCAGAAGTCATGGCTGGATGGGAATGAATCTGTCCAAAAAGGAATGGCCTAGATTCAGAGTGATTCTGAATGGAGAAACCATTTTTGAGGGTGAAAGGTATTTGCGTGTTCATCGGTATTCACCTGTTGAAATTGATATTCCTGACGGTGCTATAAAAGACGAGAACACTCTCGCCATTGAATACATATCAGATTATCACGATACTGTTCCTGTGGCTTTCCGTGAAATGAAGATACTGGAGAAGAAAAAAGCACCATTTCATGTCCATTTTATACCTGATGTTGCGGTACAGGGGAAGGATATTCCTTTGCTTGTGGAGACCGAGGAAGATGGTGTTGAATTTACTGTTGAAAGTGATGTTTTGTCAATCAAAGATGGCGGAAAATGTGATGAAAAGGGTTTGCATGTTGTTACCCTCTGGGGCAATGAATATACCAATGATATGGAATTCACCATCTCTGCAAAGGAGACAGAAGTTAAGGGTGTTATAAAACAAGCGGTTATCCGACCTGATGACAACGTGGTTTGCGGCTCCGGGGATATGATTTATGTGGATATTTCGGATATGCGTGAGGTCAAGGAGTATATTGAATGGGTGTTTGCCAACAAGGCACACAACCTCATAACAATCCGCCCATGTTATCGCTGGGCAGGACAACGAACTGTAAATCCTGACGTGTGGAAGGTTTTCTGCAAGGTTTGCAACGAAATGGGAGTTGACTATGTGAATATATATGATGGTCGTGATTTGCCCGGACAGTCCGCAAATCCTGCGGTGAAGATGCTGGAGGGTGAAAGATATCTTGGCGACCAACAGCACGAGCGTGACGGACAGCTTTTCTATTGGAATCCTTTAACTACAGAAGTTGACCCGGTAATGGAAGTTTTCTATGATATGGCACAGAGATTGTACCGCGAATCACCGGAAACTACAGAAAAGAAAGGTTTTCAACCGGGAATAGTTCAGTACAGAAACAATAAAATGTGTCACATACGTGATATTGATTGCGCTCCTGATATGAAGGAGGCACACACAAGTGCAATTAAGTTATTAGAGAAAATCCGCAATGGTGTGCCAAGGCATACCGGCCCAAGCATAATGTTCAAATACTTCTATGATGCAGGATATGACTGGACAGGTGCAGAAACCATGGACAGTGCTACAGAAACATTGCTATCTTTCCTCCGCGGTGCTGCAAAGGCAAACGGAAAGGTGAGAACGGGGGTTCATCAGGCGGTGCAATGGTCAACTTATCCTCATGATACAGAGGAAAGATATCGCCGATTCCTGTTGGCAAACTATGTTGCTTATATGCAGGGAGTTACTGACCTTAATACCGAAGAGGGCTTGTGGTTTATGGAATCCCACTATGCTTTTCACAACCGTTTTTCTGAGGCTTGCAAAAAGCATGTGGAACAGCAACAAAAAATGCTTAAGTTCATAACAACACATAGCCGCAGCGGCAGATATTATACACCCACAGCATTCATTCACGGCAGATATGACGGATGGAATGGGTGCGCAGGAACAAATCTTTTTGGTTTACCTCAACTTCAGGCAGGGGAGCCGGAGGATTCATGGGAACTTCTTAAAGTATTTTATCCCCTTTGCAATGTGACAAAAGAAAGCTGTGATACCACAGGTAACTTCCCTGAAAATTCAGGCAAGCCTTTTGGTTTGTTCAGCGGAAATCCCAATGGCAATGTGGACGTTGTTCCTGTTGAAAAGAGTGATTTTTCCGAATATAAACTGGTTTGCTTTGCAGGATATAATGCGGCAGAAAAAGAGGATATGGACAGATTGCAGAAATATGTTGAAAATGGAGGAACTCTGGTTGCTACATGGGCGCATTTCTCAACTGTTACATACAGACCGGATGTTGACGCTAATAAATTTGATGTTATATCACATCCTTTTGTGGCCTCTTTCTCGAATGGTGATGCACAGTTTGAAAATGGTGTTTGCACAAATCTTACTGACAGTGCAAAGGTGCTGAGAACTGACAAAAAGGGACAACCTCTTGTTGTGGAAATTCATGTTGGCAAGGGCAGAGTGGTGCTTGTGAACCGCCAGCTCTATCCGGGTAATCCTGAAATAATGCCCGTATATGAATCTTTGGTTGAAGAACTAAACAGCCAGGTTGTTGCAGAGGATTTTGCCAATATTATATGTGGCGAAGATGTGGAATTTACCAGATATATTCAGGATGACGGAAGCATGCATATATACATCACTCCAGTGGACTGGTATAATGACCCGACACCAAAACGC
Source organism: Clostridia bacterium (assembly GCA_045532055.1). Taxonomy (GTDB): domain Bacteria; phylum Bacillota; class Clostridia; order Monoglobales; family Monoglobaceae; genus SIG440. The sequence continues at coordinate 2,465 of JAZSFF010000048.1, read as the reverse complement.
AATGCAAAACTCCGTGTGGGCAACGATTTGTATGATTTGTCAATGGATTTTGGAATTATTACAAAGATAGTTGTAAAGGACAACATTGCGGTATGGGCAGAAGATCCTGATTTTGACATACTGTCTGTAGAACCTGTAAAAGTTCAGGGGTACGGCAAATGTGTTGTAAACATTGCAAAGAACGGAAAGGTTGAAAGAAAAGAGATAAGCCTTGCTAAAGAACCCATAGCAGTAGTATAAAAAAAGAACCCCCTGGGACAATGTCTCAGGGGGTATGTTTTTCTTAAAGTTTTGAGTAGAAAGATTTCATTACATTAAATAAATTCTCGGCAGCCATTTTTACAAATTCGGTATAGGAAACATGAGAACTGCCGTCGGCGTTGTCTGATATAGAACGGAGAATTCCAAAGGGAACTCCGTTTTTGTATGCCACATGCCCGATTGCGGCGGCTTCCATTTCGCAGGCAAAGGCATCAAAGGTTTTACTGAGCCATTCTTTTTTGTTGCTGCTGTTGATAAACTGGTCGCCTGATGCAATTTTTCCTGTCAAGGAGTGAATACCGTTTTCCTGAGCAGCTTGACAGAGAGCCTGACTGACATCTTTGTCGCAGGGAATGTCAACGATATCAAGCCCGGAGATGTATCCCACGGGGTCACCCAGAGGAGATGTATCCATATCGTGCTGGACAACGGCATCTGCCACAACCACATCACAAATGTTGAGGCTTGGTTCAAGACCGCCGGCAACACCGCTGTTGATTATAAAAGAAGGATTAAATTTCAAAATCATTACTTGAGTGCAGATGGCTGCGTTTACTTTGCCCACACCGCTCACTGCTACAACGGTATCCTTGCCCCACAGTTTGCCACTTACAAATTCTATTCCGCATATGGTTTCAAACTGAGGAGAACTCATCTCACGCTTAAATTGTTCAACTTCTATGTCCATAGCACCTATTATGCCGATTTTTTCAATATTTGTCATTTGATTTTGCTCCTTTGTGCAAAGTTATATTAAATATTGTACATTATCCTGAAAAGTTTGTCAATCAAAGGATTACATACACAGCCAGCGTTTCATAACTTTGCCCAGCATGGTGGCAATGTTCATTCTTTTTACCTCTTCTGATGCCAACAAGTCGCAGACTGCCACTTTTTCGCCGTTGATGGTCAGAGTTGCTTTGCCTAAAGTTTGTTTCTGGTCTACAGGAGCTTTTATTGGTTCGTCAAAGGCAATTGAAACTTCTACCTTATCCTGATTGCCCTTTTTTACAATAAAATTAACCGAAGAATCTGCCTGAACAGATACGGTGTTGGCTTTGCCCCCGATTACAGGCATTGGAGCGAGGTCGCCGATTTTTTCTGCGGCGTTCACTACGGCATAGTTGGCAAAGCCGTAGTCCAAAAGCCGTGTTGCACTGGAAAACCGGTCGGCTGTTGAGGGAGCAGCAAGGATAACCGCCACAAGCTGCATGTTGTCACGTTTGGCAGATGCCGACAGACAATATTTCGCCGTTGAGGTGGAACCGGTTTTTATACCGTTTGCGCCATTATAAAAACGGATGAGCTTGTTTGTGTTTGAAAGTCCGAATTCGCCATTTCTCAGGGTGTCCATCCATATGGTGGTGTAATCCTGAATTTTCGGGTGACGCAAAAGTTCGCAGGAGATAAGAGCTACATCACGGGCGGTGCTGTAGTGTTCTGCTGTTTCGTCAAGACCATTGCAATTTATAAAATGAGTGTTTTTGCAACCCAGTTCTTTTGCGCGGGCATTCATCATTTCTACAAAGGCAGATTCGGTGCCGGCAATAAATTCTGACATTGCCACGGCGGCATCGTTGCCCGATGCCACCACAACGGCTTTCAGCATATCCTCAACAGACATTTCCTCCCCTGGTTCAAGGAACACCTGTGAACCGCCCATGGATGCGGCGTGTTCGCTGGTGCTCACCATGTCGGTGAGTTTGATTTTACCGGAGTCCAATGCCTCCATAATAAGCAACATTGTCATGGTTTTGGTTACACTGGCAATAGGCAGTTTTTCATCGGCATTAAGCTCGTAAAGAACCTGGCCGCTGCTTTGCTCCACAAGGATTGCAGATGGGGCGTTTACCAGTTGGGCTGTGACATCGGCGTTTACCTGACTGACAATTTCTGCTGATGGAACAGTGGTGCAGAAAATACATAAGCAAACAAGAATACAGAAAAAGTATCTAGAAAATGATTTCATTATATTCCTTCCTTTCTAAGCTTTGTTTCGATAATATATACTAGTGAATAGGTATGAAAAAAATGGGAATAATATTACCAGTAAAAATTTTTAATTTTTTCAAAAAAGGACTTGACAATGAGGTGAGAAGTGTGGTAGTATAGACGAGTTGCGCCAAGCGACGGCGTCGGGTCGAAAAATTTTGAAAAAAGATTTAAAAAAGACTTGACAAAAGGTAGTTTGGTGTGATATATTA
>JAZSFF010000037.1:0-4307 GCA_045532055.1 Clostridia bacterium | reverse complement strand
GTTCACCACTGAAACGCAAAGAAAGATGTGAAATCTTCTTTACATAACCGTCCTTGCTCCTGAAAATCATAACAGGATAATTTTCAACGGTTTCTGTTTCTTCTGCAATCTCTGTATCATTATCCTGCACTATACTGCTCTTCCTGTCTGCACCATATTTTTTCATTATTTCTTTAAGCTGTTTTTCGATTATCTTTTCAACTTTTTTATTGTTTTCTACGGTAGCCTTGAGTTCAGCAATTTCATCGGCAAGTTCTTTAATCTCGGCTGTACGCCTTAAAATATATTCTTTGTTCAAATTTCTCAATTTGATTTCTGCAACAAACTCCGCCTGAATCTGGTCAATTCCAAAACCTGACATGAGGTTGGGAACAACCATAGCATCCTCTTCGGTTTCCCTTACAATTTTTATTGCCTTGTCTATATCAAGGAGAATTTTCTCAAGACCCTCCAAAAGATGCAGTTTGTCGCTCTTTTTACCTATGTCAAATCTGATTCCACGCTTTATACAATTCTTCCTGAATCTAAGCCACTCACAGATTATATCGGTTACACCCAGAACCATAGGTGACCCCTCAACCAAAATATTGAAATTGCAACCAAAGCTGTCCTGCAATGGTGTCATTTTGAAGAGCTTCGCCATTAATTTGTCTGGATCTGTTCCTTTTTTAACATCGATTGTAACTTTAAGACCGTTTAAATCCGTCTCGTCGCGTATATCAGAAACCTCTTTAAGCTTGCCCGCCTTTATAAGCTCGATTATCTTTTCGATAATTGCTTCAACTGTGGTTGTATAGGGAATTTCTTTTATATCTATGCAATGAGCCTTTTTGTCATACTCATACTTGGCACGGATTTTAAAAGAACCCCTGCCTGTCTGGTATATCTCACGCATGACTTCCTCATCATATAAAATTTCCCCACCTGTTGAAAAATCAGGAGCTTTTAAAACACCCATGATATCACTTTCAGGGTCTTTCATCAGCTGAATGGTAGCCTCGCAGATTTCCGAAAGATTGAAGCTGCAGATATTTGACGCCATACCAACGGCAATACCCTGATTGGGATTGACCAAAATATTCGGAAAACTCACTGGCAACAATGTAGGCTCTTTCAGTGTACCATCATAGTTATCAACCAAATCTACCGTTTCTTTGTCTATATCACCAAAAACCTCGGTGCATATTTTTGACAATTTGACCTCTGTATAACGTGCCGCAGCATATGCCATGTCCCTTGAATACTGACGCCCAAAGTTACCCTTTGAATCTACCAAAGGGTGCAAAAGTGCCTGATGCCCCTCAGTAAGACGCACCATTGTCTCATAAATTGCAGCGTCACCATGAGGATTCAGTTTCATTGTCTGCCCCACAACATTTGCCGACTTTGTCCTGCCACCGTTAATCAATCCCATTTTATACATGGTATAAAGCAATTTTCTGTGTGATGGTTTGAATCCGTCTATTTCAGGGATTGCTCTGGAAATGATAACACTCATGGCATAGGGCATATAATTGTTCTGCAGAGTATCCGTTATGTTTTGATAATCAATAACCGGATTTTTTGCCATATTTCTTTTCCTCCTACATTACATCAGTCAGGTCAATATATTTGTGACCGTTTTCAGCTATGTGTTCCTTTCTGCCTGCCAGGTTGTCCCCAAGCAAAAGTTCAAACACCTCACGGGTCTTGTCAACATCTTCGGGCATAACCTTGATAAGCCGTCTGGTCTCAGGGTTCATTGTTGTTTCCCACATCATCTCCGGTTGGTTCTCGCCAAGACCTTTGCTCCGTTGGATGGTGTATTTCTGACCCTCCAGCTTGCCGAGAATATCCGCTTTTTCTTTCTCATCAAATGCAAAATAAGTCTTGTTCTTTGCGGTTATTTCGTAGAGTGGCGATTCCGCAATATAAACATACCCTTTTTCAATAAGCGTTGGCGTCAGACGATATAACATTGTAAGAACCAATGTGCGAATCTGGAAGCCGTCCACATCGGCATCAGTACAGATTATAATCTTGTTCCAACGCAAATTATCAATATCAAATGAACTAAGTTCCTTGTTTTGCTTGGCATTTATCTCCACACCGCACCCAAGAACCTTAAGTAAATCAACAATAATATCACTCTTAAAAATTCTGTCATAATCTGCTTTCAGGCAGTTAAGGATCTTGCCCCTGATTGCCATAATTGCCTGGAATTCGCTATCTCTGCCAAGTTTACATGAGCCAAGAGCCGAATCACCCTCCACTATATAAACCTCTCGCTTTGCGATATCCTTGCTTCGGCAGTCAACAAATTTTTTAACACGATTGACCGCATCCATCTTGCCGTCCAGTTTCTTTTTGAGACTGGTTCTGGTTCTTTCGGCTGTTTCACGGCTACGCTTGTTCACAAGCACTTGCTCCGCAATCTTTTCCGCATCCATTTTGTTCTCTATAAAATAGACATCAAGCTGTTCCCTTAAAAATTCCGTCATGGACTCCTGAATGAACTTGTTTGTAATTGCCTTTTTGGTCTGGTTCTCATAGCTCGTCATTGTAGAGAACGAGTTGCTTATGAGACAAAGGCTGTCCTGCACATCTGCAAAAAGGATTTTTGACTCATTTTTTGTATATTTCCCGTTGGTCTTCAAATACTTGTCTATTGCATAAACAAAGGCATTTCTTACAGCTTTATCAGGGGATCCCCCATACTCAAGAAAACTGGAATTGTGATAATACTCAATGACATTCACATCGTTATTGAAACAAAAAGCAAAGCTCATCTTCACCTTATAGTCTTCTTTATCTTCTCTATCCCGTCCACGGCGTTCAGCCTCGATATAATAAGGTGCTGTCTTTTCCTTGCCGCCTGAAAGTTCCTTGAGATAATCTATTATTCCGTTGTCATAATAAAACTCATATTCCTCGAATTTGCCTGGGGCGGTTTCATTAAACAGTTGGAATTTAACACCGGAATTTACAACCGCTTGTTTTTTCAAAACATCACAGTAGTATTCCAGTGATATATTAACATCTGTAAACACCTCTGTGTCAGGTTTCCACCGTATTTTCGTGCCTGTATGGCGGTGTTTGAATGGTGTTTTTGTAAGTCCACCTACGTTCTCGCCCTTTTCAAAGTGGAGTTCAAACTTGTGTCCATCGCGAAGAACCTCCACATCCATATATTCTGAACTGTACTGAGTTGCACATGTGCCAAGTCCGTTGAGACCCAGACTGAATTCATAGTTTTCGCCGGAATTATTCTTATACTTACCTCCTGCATACATCTCACAGAAGACAAGTTCCCAGTTGAACCTGTTTTCACGTTGGTTAAAGTCAACAGGGATACCTCGTCCCTGATCCTCAACCTCAACCGACATATCAAGAAACCTGCGGACAATTATCAGCTTTCCATAGCCCTCACGTGCCTCATCAATGGAGTTGGAGAGTATTTCAAACACAGAATGCTGGCAACCCTCTATACCGTCCGAACCAAAAATAACCGCCGGACGCTTCCTTACTCTGTCAGCCCCTTTGAGTGCTACAATACTGTCATCGTTATAACTCTTTGCACACACTTCCCAATACCTCCGTTTATAAACCATTAATTACTAGATATAGTAAATTTGTTATCATTTTTCCACAAAATACAGTATACCAAAAAAAAATTGCAATGTAAAGTCTATTTTTTCAAAAATTTTTATATTTATTCTAAAAAGCGTGGCACTCAAGATACCTTGAGTGCCACTTGTTATTATGATATTCCATTATAAAGTCCCTGCTCACAAAATTCTTTCATTGCTTTCACAACTACATCCTTGTCTTCCCGGTATGTCATGCCATACCATCTGTCAGGACTCTTTAAAACCGTAACCTTTGTTTCCCCTTTTTTGATGAGGGTATCAACAACAACAGGGATAAGGAATTCATCTTTCATTACATCTTTTTCTTTTTTGAAAATTTCAAATTCTCTCTCAAGATAATCAAATATTTCTGTACCAAACCCCCACATATTCATAGAAACAAAGCTGTCCTCAGGGAGTGTATGCACGTTTTCTCCGTCTTCGCAATAGGTAAAACCGCTTATACCCTTTGTTTCTCTGATACCTGTCAAATAACCATTTTCTATCTGACAAATGCCACGTGTAACAGTTCCATTCTGGGTGGTTGTCTGTGCAAGCCGGTATCCCACCAGAACCATCTCGCCACTCTTCATATTCTGGAGATAATTATTGATTTCAACATATGCTTTTTTACCATAATAATCATCCGCATTAATAATAGCAAAGGGAGTTGTTACCTTGTCCTTGCAGCAAAGAATT
>JAZSFF010000002.1:0-2445 GCA_045532055.1 Clostridia bacterium | reverse complement strand
ATATACAATTCAAAGGATTTGTGTATGATTGAACATGTTGACAAACTTGTGGAGGTTGGTCTTGACAGTTTAAAAATAGAGGGCAGGGTGAAGACAGAGTATTATCTGGCGACGGTTGTTAAGGCATACCGTGATGCTATTGATGCATATTTTGAAAATCCACAAGGGTTCAAACCAGACCCTGAATGGCTTGAGGAACTTAAAAAGGTAAGTCACAGGGGCTACACAACGGGGTTTTTCTTTGGAAAACCGGGAGATAAGGAACAGAATTATGAGACCAGCTCCTATATCCGCAACTACGAGCTTTTGGGTATTGTGGAAGGTTATGACGAAGAAACAAAAATGCTTTCAGTTGTTCAGAAAAACAGATTTTCTAAGGGTGGGAAGGTTGAATTCCTGCAACCCCATGGGAAATTTGTAAAACATAAGATTGAATATATGGAAGACGAGGACGGCAATGAACTGGAAGTGGCAAACAAACCACAGAAGATTGCTCGGATTCGAATAGATATTCCCATTGAACAGGATGCCATGATGCGTGGTATCAGAGAGAAATAATTCATGTAAAATTATTAAATTTATATATTCCAACAAAATGGAGGTAAGAAAGATGAAATTATCAAAAAGACTTTTAAGTATGCTGCTTGTAGTGGTATTTTGTCTGACAAGCTTTGCGGTTGCTCCGGTTTCTGCTGCTTTTACAGACCTTACAGACGAACATTACGCATATGATGCAGTAAACGTTCTCAGCAAGCTTGGCGTTATCAACGGTTATGAAGAAAACGGAAGTTTCAACTTTAAGCCTGACAACAACGTAACAAGAGCGGAATTTGCAGCAATGCTACTCAGAACACGCGGCATGGGAAATGTGGGTTCAACAAGCCTTGAAAATCCCCCATTCCCCGATGTTACAACTCCTGATGTTTCATGGGCTATTGCAAACATCAGAACTGCCCGTGAACTTGGCATCATCAATGGTTATGATGACGGAACATTCAAACCCAACAACAACGTTTCTTATGAAGAAGCGGTAACAATGATTGTTCGTGCTTTGGGTTATGGCGAAATGGGAGCAGAGGGTGCTTTCTGGTATTCAAAATATATTATGACAGCAACATCTCTGGGATTTTTGGATGGTGCCGGTGGAGCCATTGCAACACCTGCAACACGTGCAACCATTGCCAGCATGCTTTACAACTGCCTTGAAGTAAAACTGGCAGAAGACAACGCAATCACAGACAAGACAATCCTTGAAAATGATTTAAAGCTGACAAAGAACATTGGCTATATCTCATCAAGCCCAACAATCAGCCTTTCAAAGCCCGATGCAAATCTTCGTGATGACGAGGTTGAGATTACAGTCAATGGTGTTGCTTCTACTTACAAGGTAGAAGATGCATCAAAGTATAATGACATGCTTGGTGCACAGATTGAGTTCTACTATCAGAACGATTTCAACAGCGGTCTCAAGACCCTTCTTCTGGCAACAGTCAAAAACAGCACAACCATTGAAATAGATGCAAGCCTTATACAGAGTGCATCAGCATCAGGCATCAGCTATTTCAAGACTGAAGATGCTCAAAGAGAGACAAACGTAAGCATTGCTTCAAACAGTGTTGTTGTATACAATGGAAAAATCTATGGTGCACGAGTAGAAGATGGAACAAGTACTTTTGCGGCATATTATACCGGCGAGGGTGGTAATTTACCACTGGTTGGTGACCTTAAACTTATTGACCGTGACGGCGACAATGTTTTTGATTTCGTTTTTGTAAATGACTATGAACCATATTTTGTATCATCTGTTACATCCTCTGATTATAAGATTACAGATAATGTATTGAGAAGCGGAAGCCAGGAAACATTGAACTATAAGTCGAATAATATTGAATTTGTTACCAAAGATGGTGCTGCTACATCATTCAGTGCAATCAAAAAAGGTAGTGTGATTTTTGTAGCAAAAGACAAGCATTCATCAGGTGCTGCTAAAGTAATTGTTTGTAACGAGACAGTGTCAGGAAAGGTTACTGCTACAAGTTCATCTAAGGGTATCACAGTAAACGGAAAGAATTACAAGTTCTCAAGCCTTGCGCCTTGGGAAAATTCATTGGGTGGTTCGCCGTCTTTGACTGCTCCCCAAATGGATGATACAGCGAAGTTCTATCTTGATTTAAACGGCAGGATTATATGGTATGACAAGACAGGAGCGGCATCAAATCCGCAGTATGGTTATATCACAGGGGCAAAGTATGACAATGGTAGTTTTGAAGAAAATGCAAAAGTAGAAATTGTTACAAAATCCAACGTAAAGGGTTCGATATATACAATAACAACTAAGTCAAAGCTTAACGGCTCCACAGAAACACTTAGTGATTTTGTAACGAAACTTGATCAGGCAAATGACTGCATCAACAACCCCGCCATAGCAGACAGCGACTACAAGCA
>JAZSFF010000012.1:0-3382 GCA_045532055.1 Clostridia bacterium | reverse complement strand
ACTAAGGTTCTGTATGACAATGTTTTAGAGTTTGCACAGCTTTCCGGCAGGGAAGTTGTCTGGGATTTGTACTGTGGAATAGGGACAATAGGTCAATATCTGGCGGATAAGGCGAAAAAAATCGTGGGAATTGAGGTTGTGCCTCAGGCCATTGAAAATGCAAAGGAAAATGCAAAGCTCAATGGTATAGAAAATGCGGAATATTTTTGTGGTGCGGCAGAGGATGTGGCACACAAGCTGAAAGGCGAAAGACCTGATGTGGTTATCCTTGACCCGCCTCGAAAGGGCTGTGAAGAAAGCCTTTTGAAAACCGTTGCAAACACAAGAGCGAAAAGAATAGTTTATGTATCCTGCAAACCCTCCACATTGGCAAGGGATTTGAGAATCCTTGCCGACCTTGGATACGAGGTAAAGGCGGTGCAGCCTGTAGATATGTTCCCAAGGACACATCATGTGGAAACCATTGCGTTATTAAACTGCAAACTGCAAAAATAGAGGAAGGAGGCTTTGAGGTATGACGGCTTTTTTGAAAAGAGAATTCAGTGGTTGGAGTATCTTTGAGGTTCTTTGGACAGTTTTTGTATGTTTTGCAATAACCGCGTTGGCGGTGTTTTGGAATGATAGTGTGTGGGGCATAACATCGGCGGTTACCGGTGTTTTGTATGTGATTTTTACGGGCAAGGGCAAGATTCTGGCTTTCGGGTTCGGCATTGTCAACTGCGTGCTTTATTCTGCAATTTCGTACGGAGCACAGCTTTATGGCGAAACCATATTGAATGTTTTTTATTATTTGCCCATGATGTTTGTTGGGATTTGTGCATGGCACAAAAACATGGATGATGAAACCCATCAGGTCAAAAAGCGACATATGAAAAATAGGGGCAGAATTTTATTGTGCCTAGGGCTTGGAGTGGCGACCTTTATTGGAGGAAAGCTCCTTGAGAGTATGGGTGATGCCATGCCTTATATTGACAGCTTCACCACGGTGGCATCGGTGATTGCCATGGTTGTTTCGGTGAAAAGGTATGGGGAACAATGGTGGATTTGGCTGGCGGTGAACAGTGTCAGTATATATATGTGGTGGCGGAATTTTGCCCAAGGGAATGAAAATATGGCGACCTTGATTATGTGGGTTGTTTATCTTATAAACGGACTATTTATTCTTATTAAATGGGAGAGAGAACTGACAAAGGAGAGGAGAGAAAAAGATGGATACAGGGATTAACTTGTTTTGTTATGGCAATGAGGGTGTTTTAAGCATTGAACGCCAGATAGAACTTATGGCAGAGAATGGTTTTGGACATACATTCATTATGGCTGACGACCCATGCTTTACAGATGGTCTGGTTGACAAAGTAAAGCGTGCAGGGATTGTGTTTGACATGCTGCACGCACCTTTTGAGGGTATAAATTGCATGTGGAAAGATGGCGACGATGGAGATGCGATGCTGAAAGTCCTTACAGACAGCGTTGACAAATGTTCTGACTATGAGATTCCTGTTCTGGTTGTGCATTTGTCCTCGGGCAGGCCCGCACCTGTTATAAGCGATGCAGGAAATCGCAGATTTTCGGCTCTTATGGAGGCGGCACGTCGAAAAAATGTTACTGTGGCTTATGAAAATCAGAGATTTCTTGCCAATCTTGCCTCTGCCTTTGAGCAGTATCCCGATGCAGGTTTTTGCTGGGATGTAGGGCATGAGGGTTGCTTTGCCAATGGCCGCAGGTATATGCCCCTTTTCGGTGACAGGCTCTCGGTGGTGCATATTCATGACAACCATCACTTGCCTGACGAGGATGAACATCTTTTGCCCTTTGACGGAATTTGTGATTATGAAATGATTGCACGATATTTGGCAGAGTATAATTTTGGCGGTTCTGTCATGCTGGAAACATTCAGGAGCGAGAGCAATTTATACGACAAAATGTCCCCTGAAGAGTATTACAAACGGGCAGGGGTAGCAGCAAAGAAAATTGCGGATATGGTTGAGAAATTTAAAAATGAATTCTAATAAAAAGGTGCTTTTTCAAGCACCTTTTTTTGGTTATAATTCCGCCTAATCAATAGTATATTTTAATATATTGGGAGAAAAAGCACAAGGGGTCAGACCTTTGTGAGAAAGGATTCGGTTGGAATGAAAAGTTACAGAGCCATAGTGATTGACGGCAAAAAGGTTATAAGACGGGGTCTTGAAATAGGAATTTTGAGCGTTGTTTCACTTCTTGCAATTGTCAATATAAAGATTGCAGACAAGAATTGGAATTTGGGACAAGTGTTTGATGGGGGTCAGATTATTGAGGAATCAATCCCTGCTATTTATGGAATGAAAGAAGATAACTCCCCAATATTTTCGGGGGTTTTGGCTGCGTTTTCAAAAATGCGGAATTTTATTTTGAGTTTTGACACCAACGACCCCAGAACGGTGATTTTTGGTGAATTGCCCGCTGTAAAGGTGGTCAGCAGCGGATATCTTGCCAAACTTGCAAACATAGAAGTGGAGGCGGCGTTCAATCCTAAAAATGCGGATATGGGCCAGGGGGAGGCGGAACCGCCTACACCCAGTGGGGGTCAGTACCCCATCAAGGAGGTTGATTCCAGTCAGGCAAAGGCTTTGGGCAAGAGTTCAGGGAAAATCCTTATCAGAAATGAAACAAATTTCAGCATCAATGTGGAGGAAATGCTGAGTTCGCCCTTAAGGTTTGACATGAAAGGTGACGGACCAAAGGTATTGATTGTCCACACCCATGCCACCGAGAGTTATACCCAGGAGGGAATGGATTTCTATCAGGCAGACAAGAGCGACAGAAGTCTTGATATGAGTCAGAATGTGGTGAAAGTTGGCGAGGCAATGAAACAGATTTTTGAAGAAAAAGGTATTGAGGTCATACACGATATCACGCTCCATGACCATCCTAACTTCAACGGGTCATATGAAAATTCCAGAAAGACTGTTGAGGCATACAAGGCAAAGTATCCGTCCATATGCGTGGTGCTTGATGTGCATCGTGATGCCTTTGTGTATGATGATGGCAGCAAGGCCAAGTTTGTTTCGGAAATAGGGGGCGGAAAAGCCGCACAACTTATGTTTGTGGTAGGAACAAGCGGTGGGGGACTGGAACACCCAAACTGGCGAGAGAATATGAAATTGGCATTGAAGTTTCAGAATCATATTGGGAAGAAATATCCCACCCTTATGCGTGGGGTTAATCTGAGAAATGAACGGTTCAATGGGCATACCACTTTGGGTAGCATGATAGTTGAAGTGGGGTCAAGCGGCAACACCCTAACCGAGGCTATAGATGGGGCAAAGTATGGGGCGGAGGCTATGGCAGACTTTCTTAATTCCTTAAAATAAGCAAAAACCCCCCGACACCTTAGGTGTCG
>JAZSFF010000046.1:0-25690 GCA_045532055.1 Clostridia bacterium | reverse complement strand
GTATACCAACCTTTGTAGGGGCTCGTAGCGACAGTCGTTTCTGTATCAACAGCACTAAACTTAACCACTACATTAAGAGGTCTTTCTCCAACGCCTTCACTAAGAGAACCATTGTATACCATATAGCCATCTGCCTCTGTTAACACCATCGGTGCAAGCTTTTCAAGCTTTGCCTCGGGCAGATCCCCAGCCGCCGAAACGCCGATTGTCATTGTTCCCAAAATCATTGCTAAAGCCATGATTAAGGATAAAACTTTTCTTTTCATTTTGTCTCTCTCCTTTTTGTTGTTTTTTAATCTGCTGTTTTTATAGCAAAAAACCGTATACTACATAATCAGTATTATGTGGTATACGGTTTAATTTTCGATTGAATCTGCCTGTTGTTTTTATCAAAAATTTAACAATCTTTTAAAGGAGGGCATAAGCAATAAACCAATGTTGTTAATTTGAAACATTAGTCTTCTTTTGTGTGCCCTTTTTATATATGTTTTGCCTAAAAAATTAATGTGGTTTTAAAAAATCATTGACAACTACGACTTTTGCGTGTATACTTGTAACGAGTTTAATATGTATCTGTTGTTTAGGTTACCACATAATACTGATTATGTGGTATTTTTATGCCTGTTAATGATTTTCAGCACCTGAGAAGACCCAGTTTTTGAATTTGACGACGATGTACCTCGCCTGATTCCATGGTGTAAATTCTTGTTGTGCTTATACTTGAATGTCCCAGAATGTCTGCAAGTCTGACCACATCCTTTTGGATAGAATAGTACGTCCTTGCAAACAAATGTCTTAAATTATGGGGGAATACCTTTTCGCAGGAAACTCCTGCACTTTCGCAGAGTTTCTTCATGTCAGACCATATGTTTGACCTATCTAATGGTTTGCCACCTTTGGTTACAAACACTGGTCCGGATTTCAAACTGCACTCCTGTGCATACCTTTTCAATGCTTTGCACAACTGTGAGGGCAAAAACACCTGTCTGATCTTGCCTTTGCAATTTATTGTTGCATATCCTTGTTTTGCCGCCTCGACTGTTATAAACCTTAATTCTGACACACGTATCCCCGTGGCACAGATGGTTTGCATCAGATAATACAGTCTCTTATTGTTTTTGTCCTTGGCTGCCCCAAGCAGTCTTTCATACTCACTTTTTGTCAATTCTTTCTCCGTCTTTGCAAAGATTTGCCTTTGGACTTTAATCAACCTGACCTTAACCTCATGCCAGTGATTAAACTCAAAGAAACTGTTCAACGATGACAATATGGAATTGACACTTGCAGGTGCATACGTTTCAATCAAGCTCTGTTTGTATTCCAGAACAACTTCTTTTGAAATTCCCCTATTGTTGCACCACAACACAAAAGCCTTTATATCCCTGATGTACTTGTCATTTGTCGCCGGTGCTTTCTCTTCATTCTGCAAATATTCCTTGAAATTCTGTATCATTTTCGTCGTAATCTGTTTCACAATATTCAACTCCTTTCCTTTTATTTTTTACAATTATATCTTATTTTATCATAAAAAGCATCCGTTCTTTTCAGAACGAATGCTTTTTTAAATTATTCATTAAGTAATCTTATCAATTCCTGGCCATCTTCATAGAATGCCGCTTTTACCTCAAGATAACCCTCAAAGTTTATAAGACATACATAATACTTGTATTCCTTTTCCGGAGCATACCGCACGCCATGGCTGGTTACAAAATCAGCCACTATTTTTTTGCGTGCAGAATCAGATATTCTCTCAACTCCGGTCATATCATCGAAATTATGCATTTTTGCGATATCTACTGTGCCACCTCTGCCATAAGATGCAGTCTCTACCTCATAATTGGTTGTATATTCATCCCATTGTTTGGTGTCAAGTATGCACAAATCGGCCTCGCCCGGATTAAACAGTTCATATCCGTATCCATTATCCTTTAACCATTTCAGAGTGTTTTTGTAATTTGCATTTATATTGTCATAAATGCTGTATATGCCCCTGTGGTCAGTTTCAAGTTCCATTTCGTCGGCTCTTATATATTCGGCCCTGAAACTTATACTCCATGCACTTCCTGCATTAATCTGTGTGAAATCAAGCTCCAATACATCCTGCCGCATAGCGGAATAAAGTGCCTCAATCTGTTCCCTATCCTTGATATATGTTCTGTTGTTAAGCTCAATCTGATAAATCTCACCGATATCGTCACGGAACACCTCAGAGTGTTTCATCTTATAGTTCTTTGACTTGTAGAGGTTTTCCATGACCTCAACAGCCTTTGCCTCAGAAACGGGATATCGCCTTGAAATTGTCCTGCCGTTTTTCAGCTTATATTTTATGTGTAATGCTGTGTCATAATTATAATCAGGATGATCTTTTACAGTATATATATTCTCTTTTTGGGTTAAATCATTATGGACATCAATTGCGTATTCTATAATACCGGCATCGCTCATATTGGGTTCACCATCCTGATGATAATACTGATAAATTGCAACTTTCTCCACCTTTTCACCATCCGGAATACGGGTTTCGTATCCAAAGA
This sequence comes from Clostridia bacterium, assembly GCA_045532055.1. GTDB lineage: Bacteria > Bacillota > Clostridia > Monoglobales > Monoglobaceae > SIG440. Next base: position 23,156 of record JAZSFF010000046.1, on the reverse strand, counting down.
AGTTGGTAAAAGCAAACACGCATATAACCGCGGCAAACACCACCGCAAAGATACCGTAGCCCTTATATGCCCGCCATACCTTGAAGGTCTTTTTGAGTATCATCTCTGCTGCAAAGTACACCACTATACTTACAATCAATGTAACCAATATGGGAAGTGTCAGATTATCCGCCAGATACTCGCTCAAAAGTGCAAATGCACCCAACGCTGCAGTAAATGTAACCAGATATTTGTAAATGGGGTTAAGACATTTGAAAGCCGCAACCTCTTCTGCCGTTTCCATTCTGCGTTTTTTGTAAAGAAGCCACCCCAACACATAAAACACCTTGGCACAAACTATCATTATTATAAATTTGCTCCAGTCAAATGGCGGCGTATTGCCAAAGGATATCTTGTTAGCAATGTCTATAAGATACGCAACAAAGTTCCATTCCATAACCGAGTACAAAAGCTGATTGGTGTCATAGTATCCATACACAAAGCATGCCGCCAGAGCCGCAAATGCCGCAGTGAGTATGAGAACAATACAATGAATGAGCCCGTTGAGTCCCACCATGGCAAAGCTATTGCCCGTGAGCATGGACACAAAGCAGCTTGCAGAAAACATCAGGAAAATTGTTAAAAGATTGATTCCCATCCATACAAAACAAGACGCCACATCAAAAAACAATCCGTATCCTGTAAGGCTTAAGATAATCAATATAACACCATTCAGAATAACAGGTGCTGCCATCAGGGTAAAACCTGCAAGGACTGATGAGATATAATTTGCCGTTCTGGACACAGGCAGGCTGTGGACAAATACCGATGTCTTTTTTGAATGAACAAATCTGAATATCAACAGTGCCACAACAGTAGGTACAAAATATGCAACAAACTGGGGAAAGAACAAACATACATCGTCAAGAATAAGTGCCTCACCATACTGCTCCATATATCGCCATGTGTCATCCTTATCCACATCAAATAGTATTATCATACTTGTAAGCATAAACAAAATAATGAAATACAGCACCGAACCCCACATATATCTTCTGACTGTTGATTTGTATATACCTTTGTTAAATAATGATATTTTTGAAGTCATAACCCAAACCTCCCAACTCATAAATAAATACTTCCTCAAGTGTAAGGCTTACCCTTTCGCAAAGTATAGGTGTCAGCGCTTTTATCTGTCTGTCTGTTTCCTTTGGGTCCCCCTTGACAATAAGGCTGAAAACAGAGCCCGTCTTTGATATATGCAAAATATTCTCCATTTCAGGAAGTTTTGCCGCAAATTCGTCAAGAAGTACCACCTGATATTTGTGGACATTGCCTTTCAGATCATCCAGAGGCTTTTCAAGAATCATCTTTCCTTTATGTATAATTCCTACCCAGTCACAGATATCCTCAAGCTCCCTCAAATTGTGTGACGAAACCAGAACCGTCATTTCACGGTCCGCAACGTCCGCAATAACAAGGTTCAAAACCTGTTTTCTCATTACCGGGTCAAGTCCGTCAAGGGGTTCGTCCAATATAAGCACATCGGGCATAGCTGACAACGAAAGCCAAAACGCAACCTGTTTTTTCATACCCTTGGACAGCTTTCGTATCTGACGTTTCTCGTCAATTTTGAACACCTGTCCTATTGTCTCATATCTTTCACGGCTGAAGTTGGGGTATATATCCCTGTAGAACTTTGCCATTTCTTTTATGCTGAACGTACTGTAATAAAACCAGTCATCGGAAATGTTTAATACAGTCTGTTTTACCGAAGCATTCTCAAATACCGGCTGGTCATTGATGGTTATCTCACCGCTTTGAGGCTTAAGCACTCCGTTTATATGATTTATAACAGTGGTCTTGCCGGCGCCATTAGGTCCGATAAGACCATATATTGTACCTTTTCTGACTTCAAGAGAAATCTCATCAAGAACCTTGAAATCGTCAAAGTATTTTGTAACACTTTTAACCTTTATCATAAAGAATCCTCCTTTTCGGAATACACATTGTTGATAATGTTTTCAAGCACAAACTTCTCTTCGCCCAAAAACGCCAGTTCCTTTGCCGCCTGTCTTAATGTTTCATAAAGTTCTTCCGTGCGTTTTGTGCTCACCTTTTCAGAAATCGGCGCCACAAAGTTGCCCTTGCCCTTTATACTGTAAATAAATCCGTCCAGTTCAAGCTGTTTGTATGCCCTTTGCACTGTATTGGGATTTACTGTAAGTTCAATAGAAAGCTCTCTCACCGACGGCAACTGCTCGTCCTGGTTTAAAATTCCGTTTATAATAAGCTCCCGAAGTCCCGCCTCTATTTGTTCATGCAAGGTTCTGCCATCTTTATAGTCCAGATTTATCATATCCTCACCTCCTTGGCAATTTAACTGTATTGTTTGTATTAATACAGTTAATATAACATAGTTTTTTCACCCTGTCAATAGTTTTTTGCAAAAAAATTAAGGGACTACATAAATTACTGTAATCCCTTAACATAACTAATCCTTTTCTACTTCCCATTTTAAAATCGAACCATCAGTGGCATTTATCTCTGCGTCATACTCTGTTGTATCCTTTTTAAAATCCACCTCGTATTTCCAGACACCATCATCACGTTCAAGTTCAACCCGGTCGAATATTACACTTTCTGTTGTCACATTTGCTTTTTTCAGAGCAATATCTTTTGCTTTTTCCTCACCGATAAATCTTGACTTTTCCTCATCCGTAGGATTGGAATTGTTGTTGTTTGCGCCACTGTTCATACTATTGTTCATGTCGTTATTCATGCCGTTTTTATTATCGTTGTTTATAGCATTATCCACAGCATTGTCCATACCATTTCCTATATCTTGCACAGTGTTCTTTACATCATTCATCATGTCCTTTTCTGCATCCATAACTGAAGAAACGCCGTCTTGCACCTGCTGTCCACCTTGTTCAATGGCTCTTTGGCCGTTTTCAGCCTCACCACAACCTGTCATCAGGCATACCGCCAAAAGTACTGCTGTCATTAATGAAATCATTTTTGTCATAATCTAATTCATCTCCTTTAACCATATTATATCTCTTTAACAAAAAAATATAACAAAAATGACCGGAGCATTGCCCCGGTCATCAATTATGCTTTAACCAAAATATCTCTTTAACAGTCCCTCAAGTCCTCTGCCATGCCGAGCCTCGTCTTTTGCCATCTCATGCACTGTGTCATGGATTGCATCAAGGCCGTTTTTCTTTGCACAAGATGCCAAATCAAACTTACCTTGTGTTGCACCGTATTCGCAGTCAACTCTCCATTTAAGATTGTCTTTTGTTGTAGCCTTCATATTGGGCTCAAGGTCCTCACCAAGGAGTTCTGCAAACTTTGCAGCATGTTCTGCTTCTTCAAAAGCAGCCTTTTCCCAATAAAGTCCAACCTCGGGATAACCCTCGCGATGAGCAATTCTTGCCATGCAGAGATACATACCAACTTCTGCACACTCGCCATTGAAGTTTGCCATAAGCTGTTCAAAGATATACTTTTTATCTTCTTCACTGATATCGGGGTTATTCTTTACCGTTTTGCCATAAACACCATATTCATGCTCTGCAGCAAGTGCTGCACCTTCCTGCATTTCCTTGAACTTTTCAGCAGGCACCTTACATACAGGACAAGCTGCTGGAGGAGCGTCTCCCTCATGAACATAACCACATACCGAACATACAAACTTTTTCATAATTTTTTCCTCCTAAATTTTAATCTTTTTACACCGCGAACACTTTCCCATAAACATGGTATGGTGCTCAAAAATTTCTCCATCATACATATCAGCTGCCCAGGAATTAAAGTTTTCAAAGGGCTTTGCCTCTATGTCATCAATCCGTCCGCACTGTGTGCAATAAACGTGATAATGAGCATGAGGGTTGCCGTCAAAATGTTCACTGGCTGTGCCAATACGCAATTTCTGGATAGTTCCGTTTTCCGAAAGCATTGACAAGTTCCTGTACACCGTGCCAAGGCTGATGTTTGGGATAACCTTTCGCACCTCGGAATAGACCCAGTCGGCTGTTGGGTGACACTTTGTACTTTGCACCACCTCAAGGATTGCCTCCCGTTGTCTGCTTCTTTTTGTTGTTGTCATAACAGCACCTCATTTTTAATATTGATAACTGTTACTATTATTATAACAGATAGTTTTTATTTGTCAATACCTTTTTGAAAAATTTTTAGAAATTTTTTCCTGCATCTAAAAAACCCCTGCAAGCAGGGGTTTTTTAGATGTTTTTACATAAATCCTATCAGACTTATTGCCATAACCAACATACCTACAACAAAACCTGCAACAGACAAATTATATTCGCCGTATTCATGTGCAGCGGGGAGCAATTCATCCACTGAAATGAATACCATTATCCCTGCCACCGCCGAAAAAACTATACTATTTACTATTTCGTTTATAAACGGCATCAAGATAAGATATCCAATTATTGCCCCCACAGGTTCTGCGATTCCTGAAACAAGTGAATAGAAGAATGCTTTTTTTCTGCTTCCTGTGGCGTAAAATATGGGCACCGACACTGCAATACCCTCAGGTATATTATGGATGGCAATGGCAGCAACAATGGGAAGTGCCATAACCGGAGACTGAAGTGCCGACACAAATGTTGCCATACCTTCGGGGAAATTATGTATCCCCAAAGCCAACGCTGTAACCACGCCCGTACGCATAAGCCCCACTTTATCTCCTCGGTCTTTGGTCATTAATTCCGGTGTGTCTACATCAGGAATCAATTTGTCCACCACCGCAACAAGCACTATACCCGCAAAAAAAGCAATAGAATTTATAACTGCACCCATTTTTCCGCCGTATATCTGCATAAGTTCATTGTTTGCCTTGGCAAGAAGTTCTGCAAAAGAAATATAAATCATTACACCTGCCGAGATACCGAGGGTGAATGACAGAAATTTTGTATTCATTTTTTTCGAGAAAAATGCAATCAATCCGCCAAAACCCGTAGAAAGGCCCGCAACAGCTGTAAGAAAAATTGCTGTTATTACATCACTCATGTTTTTCAACCCTTCTTGATTATATGGGCATCAGTACATATTGCACCTTTGCACTATTATATACTACACAATCAAAAAAGATTTGGTGCATAAAAAATACCGGACTGTTAATCAGTCCGGTATTTTGATAGAAATTAAAGATTATTCACAATCCTCACAGTCGCCTTCGCACTGGCAACCATCGCAATCGCCATCGCAGTCAAAGTCAAATTCAATAGTTTCGCCGCAATGGGGGCAAAGAATTTCTCCGTCCATAATATCCTCGGTTGTAACGATTATATCCTCGCCGCAACCCTGACAACAAATCTGGAATTCGTCATCCTCGTCATCATATTCGTCATATTCGTCAAATACTTCGTTGCCGATAACATCAATTTCTTCTTCCAAATCGTCAATCTGGTCCGCAATGAAACCTTGCTCCATATCTATTGCATCAATTTCCTCTGCTGCAGCATTCAAAAAGTCTATGATTTCAGCAATAAGTCTTGTCTCGTCTTTCTCCTTATCAAGTTTCATTCCATCAGCAAGACCTTTGAGGTATGCTGCACGGTTTGTTAATTCTGACATTTGTGTCGCCTCCTTATTTTTAAAAAACAGACTCAAACCTGAAACTATGGGTTTGAGTCTTTAAAACATATTAAACTCTTGAAAGATATTCAGCTGTTCTTGTATCGATTTTGATAACATCGCCCTCGTTGATGAACGCAGGAACAGTAACAACCGCACCAGTCTCAACAGTTGCAGGCTTTGTAACGTTTGTAGCGGTGTTACCCTTAACACCAGGCTCTGTAGCTGTAACCACAAGCTCAACAAATGTTGGGGGTTCAACAGCAAACACGTTGCCCTTGTATGAAAGAATCATAACTTTCATATTTTCCTTTACAAACTTAAGAGCGTCGCCCAACTCGTTTTCACTAAGGGGAACCTGCTCATATTCTTCATCCATGAAGTAATAGAGACCGCCATCTTCGTAGAGGTATTCCATTTCCTTTCTTTCGATGTGAGCCTTGGGAACTTTTTCTGTAGGGTTAAAGCTCCTTTCAACAACACCGCCTGTAACGATGTTCTTCATTTTTGTTCTTACGAAAGCAGCGCCTTTACCGGGTTTTACATGTTGAAATTCAACAACCTGATAAACGTTGCCTTCAAATTCAAAAGTAATGCCGTTTCTGAAATCACCAGCAGATATCATTGGTATTTCCTCCTAACCATTTTATTCTATACTATATTGTATACTACTATTCCAAAAAAATCAAGATAAATTTTATATTATACCCAATTTTATTAGAGTTCTATCAATTCCTTTGTAACCGGTGAAAGGTTCTGACACCCATCTTGGGTTACACAAACCAAATCCTCAATTCTCACACCGCCAAAGCCTGGAATATAAATTCCCGGTTCGCAACTTACTACCATATTGGGCAAAAGAACTATTTCAGACTTTGGGGACAGATTGGGGAATTCATGCACCAAAAGTCCAACACCATGACCCAAAGAGTGTCTGAAATATTCACCATAGCCTTTGGATGCAATATAATCCCTTGCTACCTCGTCTGCTTCACAGCATTTGATGCCGCTGCGTATAAAGTCAAGTGCCATCTGCTGAGCAATCTTTACCGTATTATATATCTTCTTCTGCTCCTCCGTCGCCTTGCCCACAACAACAGTACGGGTCATGTCCGAACAGTATCCATCAAGAACACACCCAAAATCCAGCGTGACAAAATCACCTTTTTCAATCTTTTTATCGGTAGGCGCCCCATGGGGCAGACTTGTTCTTGCCCCTGATATAGCTATTGTATCAAAAGAGGTCTTTTCCGCACCATGTTTCCTCATAAAATATTCAATTTCAAGAGCTATATCTTTCTCATGCACACCGGTTTTTATAAATCCCAAAATATGTTCAAAGGCTTTGCAACCCAACGCCTCTGCCTGTTGGATTTTTTTCAATTCGTCAGGAGTCTTTATCATTCGCAGGGAATTGACCTCGCCGGAACAAAACATCAGTTCACAGTTCTTTACAGCCTCATCCAGTTTTTTATACTGTCCGGCACTTAGAGCACTGTCTTCAAAGGCAAGTTTCCCCAAAGTTTCTTGCTCCACAATTTCACCAACCGATTTAATCCAGTCATTGGCCTCGGTCAAAATAAATCCATTGGTCTCCTTGTCTGCTTGTTCGATATATCGGGAATCCGTGAACAAAAACTTATCTTTCTTTGTTATAAGCACAGCGCCCTCGTCACCAGTAAAACCGCTAAAATATCTCATATTATAAGGAGAAGTCAACAAGACGCCGTCTGATTTCTCTAAAATATCTCCAAGACGTTTAGTCATTTTTCATCCCCCTGTAAATCTCCTGAATTGCCACAGCATCACGAGTTTGCGAACCCCTTGATTCGCAAATTATAATGGGTGACAGGTCACGTTTTGCCACAATCTCCGCAATAGGTGTAAATTCCGGTTCAAATTCTGTCTCGTCAAACCTATGATGTTTCTTCTCGCCGCTGTTAGTATATTCAATCCTGCTGTAGTGTGCATGAAAGTTCTTTAAGCGATATTCGCCAAGATGTTTGTGGATTGTATCAAAAACCTTTTCAAAATCTTCTATCGTTTTGAGTCCCCCAAGGGTCTGGGAATTCACATGACCAAAGTCAATGGTTGGTATAAGCCGTTCATCAATTTTGCAAAGTTCACAAACCTCTTCAACCGTTCCAAGCTGTTTTACCTTGCCCATGGTTTCGGGACAAATGCTTATGTTACCATAACCCGCAGCATCCGCCGCTGCAACCGCACGACTCAAGGTGTCTTTTGCAAGAGCCAACGCCTCACGCCTTGTGATATCGCCGCAAGAACCCGAGTGAACAACTATTCTTTTCGCACCCATGCATTTTGCTATATACAGCGTTTTTAGGATATAGTCTATACTCTTGTCACGTTTTTCTTCATCAACCGAGGAAAGGCTTATATAATACGGAGCGTGTACAGACAGAGCAATTTCGTATTCGGCTGCATTTTTGCCAAGTTTTTTGGCGGCCTCGTCAGAAATTTTGACGCCCTTTCCGCATTGATATTCGTATGCACCAAGTCCGTTTTCTGAAACCCACAAGGGTGCTTCCAGAGATGACTTGTGCTTTGCTTCATAAAATGCCTCACAGTTGCCTGCAGGGCCAAACAATGCACCCACAAAAATCACTCCATATCCCTTATTTCATATTTTTAAGTATTGCCCTCTCAAACTTTCGTTTAAACTTTACAAAGCCATCTTCCACCTCGGAGATAGGATTCACCAATATGGTATTCATTTTCAGATAATTGCCACCCCATACGTCCGTAAAAAGCTGGTCACCAACCAGGGCAGTTTCTTTTGGCAACACTCCCATATTGCTACATGCCTTTTTCAAAAAGTAACTGCAAGGCTTTAATGCCCTTGCAAAATATTCCGTGTCCACACTTTCTGCAAAAGTCTTCACCCTTTTGGAGTTGTTGTTTGAGATAAGATATACCCCAAACCCCGCATCTTTCAGTCCCTTTATCCAAAGCGCCGTCCTTTCATCAGGTATAGGCATAGCATAAGTTGCCAGGGTGTTGTCAATATCGAATATAAACGCCTTTACGCCCTCATTCTTTAGTTTTTGGATATCAATATCAAAAACAGTATTAACAAAAGTTTTGGGCAAAAATATATTACTCATTTGTCAAACCCTCATTTATGAAAGTTTTGCTTTCACTATTTCGTTTATCATTTTTCCGTCGGCTCTGCCCTTTACTTTGGGCATAACAACACCCATAATCTTGCCCATATCTTTCATTGATGCGGCACCTGTTGTCTCTATTGCCTCGGCAACAATCACTTCAAGCTCTTCCTTGGTGAGCTGTTTTGGGAGATAAGCCAGCAAGATTTCAATCTCGCGCTTTATATCTGCAATCAAATCGTCTCTGCCGCTTTTTTCATACTCAGGCAATACATCACGACGTTTTTTGAGTTCCTTGGCAATAACTTCAATTATGCCCTCTTCGTCAAGCTCTGTAAGATTATCCTTCTCGAACTGCAAAATTGCTGAACGTATCATCTGAACAGTGTTCTTTCTGATTGTGTCTTTTTCTTTCATTGCGTCCTTTAAATCCTGCATCAATGTTTCTTTAAGTCCCATTACTAAAGCACTCCTTTGCTTTGATTTTTTCTAAAAACAAAGTCGCCATCAGCATTTGACGGCGACTCAAAATAAACTGTAAAAATTATCTGAACTTGCGTTTTCTTGCAGCTTCTGATTTCTTCTTACGTTTTACACTGGGTTTCTCATAATGTTCCCTTTTTCTAACTTCTGACAAAACACCTGCCTTCGCACATGAACGTTTAAAACGGCGAAGTGCACTATCTAATGATTCGTTATCCTTAACTCTGATTTCAGCCATTACTGATTTCCCTCCCTCCAAAATGAATTGGAAATGTGGATTCTTTGGTGTCAAATAAGTTTTTAAAAAATTCTACCTTATCAATTATAACGGCTTTTTTTATTTATGTCAAGCATAAATTTTTACTTATATTTTGAAAACTTCTGTACCCCTTGCAATCAGTAGCTTTGAGCAAAATTATTTATTTTTTTCTTTCATTTGGCATAAAACTTCAATAGCATCCGAAAGTCCGCCTACACTGTCAATAAGTCCGCAGTTTACCGCTTCTTCACCAAAAAGGATGGTCCCCACATCATTTGCAATTTCATCTGTCTCCAGCATAATTTCACGCAGTTCATCCGCCTTGATTTTTGAATTCCGCTCCACAAAATCTATAACCCGTTCCTGCACCTTTGTAAGGTATTCAAACATTTGATACACACCAATGATAACCCCGCTTGTTCTTATTGGGTGAATGGTCATTGTGGCAGAGGGCACAATGAATGAATGCTTGGCAGACACTGCCAACGGCACACCTATGCTGTGACCACCGCCCAGAACAATTGACACCGTGGGTTTTTTCATGCTGGCAATCATTTCTGATATAGCAAGACCAGCCTCAACATCACCGCCTACGGTATTGAGCATAATAAGCAATCCGTCAATGTCCTCGTTCTGTTCAATCTCCACAAGTTTGGGAATGACATGTTCATACTTGGTGGTCTTGGTATCAGAGGGCAGATTTGTATGCCCCTCAATCTGTCCTACAATACTTAGGCAATATATATTCATCCTTGAATTCTTTACATGGACACCGCCCATATCCTTTATTTGTTCAAATTTTTCGTCATTTTTGTTTTCTGACATTTTTCTCTTTTCTCTCCCTTATTTTTTTGTTGATATATTTTGATAACTGTGATATACTGAATTTGATTATTTTTTATTTTAACCACAGGATGGTGATATTATGCCGATTAAAGTTTCAGACTCGCTTCCTGCAATTGAGATTTTGAACAACGAAAACATATTTGTAATTACCGAAACACGGGCTATGACACAGGACATCAGGCCCCTTGAGATTGCTGTACTTAATCTTATGCCCACAAAAATCGAGACCGAAACTCAGCTTTTGAGGGTTTTGGGCAACACTCCTCTCCAGATAAATGTTCAGTTCATCAATACAAAGACACACATATCAAAAAACACCTCAAAAAGTCATATTGAAACATTCTATAAGACTTTTGACGACATCAAAGATAATAAGTTCGACGGTCTTATTATTACCGGAGCACCCGTTGAAAACATGGAGTTTGAGGAAGTGGATTACTGGCAAGAGCTTTGCGAAATCATGGAGTGGTCAAAGACCAATGTAACCTCCACTTTCCACATCTGTTGGGGGGCACAAGCTGCACTTTATTACCATTATGGTGTCCCTAAACGCTCTTTGTCCGAAAAGATGTTTGGTGTTTTTGAGCATACAGTTGTGCCCGAAAAGAAACACAAAATCCTTCTCCGCGGATTTGATGACACCTTTTTTGTTCCCCATTCACGTCATACCTATACAGCCGAAGAAGATATCAACAATGTCCCCGCTCTTGAAATTCTTGCTTCATCAAAAGAAGCCGGTGTTTATATAATCACCGACAAAAATGAACGCAGATTTTTCATTACAGGACACTCAGAATATGATGCAAGCACCCTAAAGGGCGAATATGAACGTGACGTAGCAAAGGGTCTCCCCATAAAGGTTCCCAAAAACTACTTTCCGGATGATGACCCCGCAAAAGAGCCCATGGTGAAGTGGCGTTCTCACGCAAATCTTCTGTATTCCAACTGGCTGAACTATTTTGTATACCAGACAACACCTTATGACATCAAAACAATAAAATAACAAACGAGGTCACACATATGACACAACAAAAAAACATAACCGTAAACTGCCCTGCATGTTTTGAGGACAGTCAATTCAAAATATATTCTTCAATTGATATAACCGAACATCCAGATTTAAAAAACGATATATTTGACCGCAGTATCTTTAAATTCACTTGTCCTCTTTGTGGCGAGGAAATTCTTGTTGCATATGACTGCACCTATACGGATTCTGCGAACAAATACATCATCGCTCTTGTTTCAGATTCCGGTGACACAAATACATCAATTCTGTCAGTGGATGGCTATACCATGAGGGTTGTACGTTCAATCAATGAATTTGTTGAAAAAATCGCATTGCTCGAGGACGGAATTGACGATAAGGTTGTGGAACTTTACAAGATTATGCTGGAGGACCAGTTTGAGGACGAACGTCCAGGATCAAACATCCTTGGCATATACTATGGCGGAAGAAATTTTGAAGAAAACAATCTGATGTTTTTCATCATTACCGACAATGCTCAAAACTGCCGTGCTATGCTTTCCATGCAGGTGTATGAGACGATAGAAGCACAATTCAAAGATTCTGCCGAAAAATTTGCCAATCATTCAGAAATCAACAGGCTTTGGGCTATTGATGTTCTGCAAAGCGGATTTGAGTCTGGGGATAAATAGACAAACAATCTGGTTATATTTCAAAAACCCTTTCCATAAAATGTATGGGAGGGGTTTTCTTATGTTTATTTCATTTCGGCTGAACCGAACCTTTCTTATTATTTTTTTAGTGATTATCATCCTGTCGGGAACAACCTACGGGATTTTTCGCAACATCAGCATTGATACCACCAAAGATACTGTCCCTGAAACAAAGTCTTATTCCCAAGCACAGAAAGATTTTATAAAGTGGGTTGATTTCAAGGTTACATCCTCCGCTATGACCGCCACCATGAAGATGGATATTGAAAGTCGCGAAACAGATACTCCTCTTGACTGGATTGAACTTCTTGCAGTCCTTGGTGTAAAATATGGCGGTGACTTTTCATCATTCCGACAAGCCGACCTGACCGCACTTGCTGACCGCATAAAAAAAGGCGAAAAAATAGAAGATGTCACCCGTGATATGAAATACTATTCTTATTATCACGAGGCATACAGTGCCGTTTTGGGCGAATTGTTGGGTGAATATCAAGTTCAGGAAAAATCCGATGATGGTGAAATTATATGGGTCAAAAAATATGGTCTCAAAGGCTTTTCGCCCATCGCAAAGAATTATGGATATTCCCATTATGACGATTTTGGCGCAAGCCGTTCATACGGTTACAAGAGAAAGCATTTGGGCCATGATATGATGGGCAACATAGGCACACCTATAATAGCGGTGGAAAGCGGTATTGTTGAAGCCATTGGTTGGAACCAATACGGTGGATGGCGGCTTGGAATCCGAAGCTTTGACAAAAAAAGATACTATTATTATGCACATCTTCGCAAAAACCACCCCTATCCTCAGGACCTGTCCATAGGCCATACCGTCAAAGCCGGTGATGTGATAGGATATCTGGGAATGACGGGATATAGCGCAAAGGAAAACGTAAACAACATCGATACACCCCATCTGCATTTTGGCATCCAGCTTATATTTGACGAATCCCAAAAAGACGGCAACGGAGAAATATGGATTGATTGCTATGAAATCACAAAATTTTTATCGCAAAACTGTTCTGAAGTTGTAAAAGAGGAATTGACCGGTGAAAAACGACGAAAATACGATTTCTTTGAGACATCAGTTGAAAATATGGAATAAGAAAGGAAACCCTTTATGTATGTTATAAAAATGAAAACAATCATATACTACCTTGCAATTATTGTTGTATCTCTGGTCAGCATTGGTATAATACGGATTTATGAAACCCCTGCTGCTCCCACCACCGCAATCCAGACTGCCGAGAATTCAACCCCGCAAAGTTCTGCATTGCTCTTTGATTCAAACAAAGAACCGGAAATTGATGTCCCCATACTGATGTATCACAATATTTTTCGCAGCAGCAATGCACATGGAGACTACATAATTTCAGAGTCAGCATTTGAGGAAGACCTTAAGTTTCTCTCAGAAAACGGATACACCACAATAGTTATGCAGGACCTCATAAACTACACCATGGGCAAATGCGACCTGCCTGATAAACCTGTTGTCCTGACCTTTGATGACGGATATTTTAACAACTTTGCCTACGCTTTTCCTCTGCTTCAAAAATATAACACTAAAGCCGTCATTTCAATTATAGGGTACTATACAGACCTATATACCAAATCTCCTGACGAAAACCCGTCATATTCCCATGTAACATGGCCTGATATAAAAGAAATGATGAAGTCAGGGCTGGTTGAGTTCCAGAACCATTCCTACAATCTTCACACCACCGATAAGGGGCGAAACGGCACAAAGAAAAAACGTGGTGAATCCCTTGCCGACTACAAGGCAACACTAACTACAGATTTAGGAAAAATGCAGGACGCATTCACCAGCAATACAAACTATACACCCACCACCTTCACATATCCCTTCGGCAGCGTAAGCAACGATTCTTTTGATATAATAAAGGAGATGGGTTTCAAAGCCTCACTCTCCTGCGAAAGCGGGATGAATCATATATCCCGTGACCCTGAATGTCTTTATATGATGAAACGTTACCTCAGGACGCCAAAAAAATCGGCAGCGGCTCTGCTTAAATAACAAAGAAATTGCGTACAGCTAGGCTGTACGCAATTTCTTATATCATATCTTTTTGCATTAATCTTTTCTTTTCTTCTTCAAACACTTTCTTTCGCACCATTATGTATACGACAATCGTGGCAATACTGGTCAATCCCCAGCTCACCGGATATGAAAAATAGACTGTTCTGAGTTCTCTCCTCAATGGAAAAATTGTAAAAATCCATACGACGCGCAACAGACAAACAAAAACCGCGTTTATGACTGTAGGTGATACCGCCTTGCCCAAGCCTTTAAGTGCCCCTCCTAAAACCTGCCCTGGAACATACAAGAAATAACTGCTCATCAAAATGGTAAGTTTCATTAGACCAATCTTAATCACCTCATGCCCGTCAGTAAACATCCCCAGCAAGAACCCACCAAAGGTTAGTATAATAACAGCAAAGGAAACCGTTGATACCCCAGCAAAAATCAAGCTACTCCGAACCGCTGCATCAACTCGTTCAAGTTTTTTTGCCCCAATGTTCTGACCAACAAAGCTGATAACAGCCTGTTCTGCCGCGGATAACAACAGGAACCCGAAGACTTCTATATTTGAGGCCGCAGCATTTGCTGCCACAGCATTTTTGCCAAAGAAGTTCACCGATGATTGAATTATAACATTCGAAAGACTGAACATAACGCCGCTAAGGCCTGACGGTATGCCTATGCTTATAATATTTTTCAGTTCTTTTTTATAGATTGTAAGCTTTGAAAGCCTCAGTTTAAACTCATCATCATTCTTTTTTAAAAGAATAATTATAGCAACTGCGGAAATCACCTGAGATACTATTGTTCCCAATGCAACACCCACAACCCCTAACTTAAACACAATCACACAAACAAGGTTCAAAACCACATTGACAATCCCTGCAAACGACAGTATATAGAGAGGCCGTTTAGTATCACCCGCTGCCCTGAGTATTGCGGCACCAAAGTTATACGTCAACGCAGCAGGCACGCCCAGAAAAAATATTCTCATGTACAATGCCGCCTGATCAATTACGTCAACAGGTGTCCCCATAAGTCCAAGAAAATATGCCGATCCAAACCAACCAACAAAAGCAAGGGGAATCCCCACCATCAACCCCAGAAGGATTGATGTATGTATTGCTTTGTTAAGTCCTTCTTTGTTCTCTGCACCGTAATACTTTGAACATACCACATTGATTCCCACAGAAAGTCCAATGAACAAATTAAGTATCAGGTTGGTAAGATGTGAGGTTGACCCCACAGCCGCAAGGGCAGTATCTCCCGCAAACTTTCCCACCACCATGGTATCTGCAGCATTATACAACTGTTGCAGAAAACTTGATGCTATTATTGGAATAACAAAAATTATGTACTTTTTAAAAATTGAGCCCGTTGTCAAATCTGTCCCGAATTTCATTATATGGTCGCCTCTTATCACGAATTTTTTAGCCTTTCTTTTCTAATTCTATCACCTTTGCGCTTTTTGTCAATATAAAAAATAGCAATATCTTATACTTATTTTCAATTTGTAGCATTTTGTCGATTCCTTTCATATTATACAAAAGAGGTTCACTTTTAAATTTATAAAGAAAGGAATAGCAAATATGTTGAATATACAATCATTATACCCCGAAGGTTATGCATATGTGCCTATACAAAAGGCAAGCGACAGAAACCTTTACAGCCCCGAGATGGGTCTCTCCCGCGGAACTATATTCCCGACCCTTGACCTACCTCTTGGAGTTTATGGAAAACAAACCTTAGGCAAGGAGGCGTCTGAAAGATGAATGAACGCAATGCCCTTATGAAAGAAATTATGGCATATTCCTTTGCCGCATATGAATGGAATCTGTATCTCAACACACATCCAACAGACCGTATGGCTTTGGAGATGTTCCGCAAAATGGCAGCAAAAGCCAAAGAACTCAAAATGCAGTATGCAGAAAAGTTCGGTCCCATCGTTGCCGAGGACGTAAACAACACTCAGGAATGGACATGGGTATGTGACCCCTGGCCATGGAATAATTAAGGAGGTATTTACTTTATGTGGAATTATCAAAAACGCTTACAATATCCGATAAATATAAAAAATCCAAATCCAAAACTTGCAGCATTTATTGTCAGTCAATACGGTGGACCCAACGGTGAAGCAAATGCGGCACTTCGTTATCTGTCACAGCGTTTTTCTATGCCCAACGGCATTACAAAAGCAACTCTTACAGATATTGGAAAATCGTGGGATTATTGCTCCCACACAGGTCATCAGCTCTCAACACTGAATTTAACACCGTTTTCCATCTGTGTGGGAGCAAATTTAAATAAACATCCAAATGCTCTCTGTCAAAAACAACAATCTTGTCAATAATTTTTTTATAGAAAATATCATCCTGCTTTTTTGCATAAAGTATGTCGGAAAGATATTCCCTGATTTCGATTAAGGCATTATTGCTGTCATAATTATAATGCTCTTCTTTTTTTACCGCTTTCAGTTTTTCATTTAGCTGAGAAATTTCATTTTGATAGCTTTCTTTTTTTAAGCGATATTCCTCTTTTGTCAAATCCTGACTCATATACAAGTCCAACAGCATCTCTGTTTTTGATGTAAGATTTTCTATTTTCTTTTTTATGCTGTCTGTATCTTCGGCTGCCTTTTTGTCAAACGAAAATACAGTTTTTAACACATTTAAAACATCGTCCAAAATTGCCTTTTTATTTACATTCAAACTCTCTATGACCTTTTGAATAACAATCATAAAATCTTCATCACGAATTTGCGAATTAACCGAGCATCCAATATGATTTCCGGCTTTGTCTATTTTCGGTAAACCATGCTGTGTTGCTTCACAGCATCGCCACGCTTTATAACGGCTTCCGTCTTTTCTTTTTTTAGTCCTTGAAACAAATCGGTTACCGCATACTCCGCATTGAATTTTTCCCGACAAGGGATAGCGGTTGCTGTGTCTTAGCTTGATTGAATCATCAGGAGAGCGTTTGTCAAGCTCAAACTGTGCCATATCCCAAACCTCTCTTGAAATGATAGGCTCGTGATGGTCTGTCAAAGTTACAAATTCCTCTTCACCGTGATTATATTTTTTCTTGTGTGAAAGATAATCGGGTGTATAGGTTTTCTTTTGTGTTAAATCACCACAATACTTTTCATTACGTAATACCTTCAAAATAACAGTATTTGACCATATTGCGTTGCCTGTTATGGTTTTATAGCCAGATTCTCTCAGTTCTCTTGCAATCGTGGTTGTACCTTTATTTTCATACACGAATTTGTGAAAAATTAGCCGCACAATCTCCGCACCGCTTTCATTGATGTGCAAAATGCCGTTTTTCACGTCATATCCAAGCATATCCCGTCCAAACACTACACCTCGCTCCATTTGCCTTTTTTGCCCCCATTTAACACGCTCGGAGGTCTTTCGGCTTTCTTCCTGTGCAAGTGATGCCATAATGGTTAGTCTAAGCTCTCCGTCAGGTGCAAGGGTGTCAATATTGTCAAGAGCAAAATATACACCGATATTAAGTGCTTTCAGCTCTCTTGTATATTGCAGGGTGTCAACCGTATTTCTTGCAAATCTGCTCACTTCCTTTGTGAGTATCAGGTTGAATTTACCCAAATGAGCGTCTGCAATCATTTTGTTAAATGCAACACGCTTTTTTGTGTTCGTTCCTGACAAGCCTTCATCTGCGTAAATTTCATATAACTCCCAATCGGGATTTCTTTTTATGTATTCTTCAAAATACGATTTTTGACTTTCAAAACTGTTTGCTTGGTCGTCCTTGTCCGTTGAAACTCTGCAATATGCCGCCACATAAATCATTTTCATCATCTCCTTTCCTCTAAATTGTATCGCATAATATAAAAACTTGCAAAAAATTATCATTTAGAAAAATTTTCTTCGAGTAATCTTACAGCATCTTCATATTGCCGCATATCAATTTTTCCAACCTCAAAAAGAGTGGCAAGCATTGCTTTCTGAATATTAAGAATAAACTCTTTGTTTTCATCGAGATTATTTTCATTGCAAGTTATAACAAACTCTTTACTCATCAAGCAACACCGCCCTTCCTGACATTTTATGCAAATCATCGCTTGTACTATGCTTTACACTTTAATTAAAGCACATTACATAGCCAAATCTGACCTGACATAAAAATTTCCTGAAAGGATTGACAAAACATCAATATGTAATGTCGGGTGTTAAATTCCGTTCAATCCAAATGTATGAATAAAAACTCAATGATATAGACAAAGCACAAGCTCAAACTCTTTACAAAATCTCCTGTGTTCTCGGTTGCAATATTGAGGATATACTTGAAAATCCTTTGTAATGAAAAATGCGGCTAACTTTATCGGTTAGTCGCATTTTTGCAATTATTTTAATTCTTCTAAACCAAGTTCTCTTAAAAATTGGTTATGTCTCATTTTTGCCTCTGAAATATTCGTTTCGATTTTATCAAGCTCTTTTTTTACTTCAGCAATATCAATTATTTCTTCTTCAGGAGCTAAACTCACATAACGTGAAATATTCAGATTATATCCGTTTTCTCTGATTTCTTCCATCGAAACACGGCGAGAATATTTCTTTTTTTCTTTTCTGTATTGATATGTGTCAATGATTTTATCAATATGTTCAGGTTCAAGAACGTTTTGACGCTTTCCTTTCTTGTAATGTTCACTTGCATTAATAATTAAAACATCATCAGGTTTTTTGCACTTTTTCAATACAAGAATACAAACAGGAATGCCTGTTGAAAAGAATAAATTTGACGGTAAACCTATTACCGTATCTATATATCCATCTTCAAGCAGTTTTGTACGTATTTTTTCTTCTGCACCTCCACGAAACAATGCTCCGTGCGGCAGAATAATTGCCATAGTTCCGTCATCACTTAAAAAGTGAAAGCCATGCAATAAAAATGCAAAATCAGCTGCTGATTTAGGGGCAAGACCATAATTCTCGAATCTAAAATCATCCTTTAATGCTTCTGTCGGCTCCCACCGATAACTAAAAGGAGGATTTGCAACAATAGCTTCAAATGTAATCTTTTTAGCCGGATTCATCTCTTTGAGAATATCCCAATCATTCAGCAATGAATCGCCGTGAAAAATCTGAAACTCTGAATCCTTTAAACCATGCAAAAGCATATTCATTCGGGCAAGGTTATATGTTGTTATATTTTTTTCCTGACCATAAATTTTTCCGATTGAATGTGAACCCATCTGCTTTCTTACATTAATAAGCAATGAACCCGAACCACAAGCAAAGTCAAGAATATTATTAATTTTTTTCTTGTTACCCATACTTGGATTTTGGGTGTCAAGTGCAACAATTCGAGATAGTATATTGGAAATAGGCTGTGGAGTATAAAATTCGCCGGCTTTTTTGCCCGAACCTGCTGCAAATTGACTTATTAAATACTCATAAGCATCGCCCAACAAATCTGAATCATTCGGAAATTCCGAAAGTCCTTTTGCAATTTCCATAATAATAGAGCAAATTAAATTATTTCTTTCTAAATAACTTTTTCCTAATTTCTCAGAATCAAGATTAATTTCGGAAAACAGACCTCTAAAATTACTTTCAAACGATTCGTTCTCAATATATTTAAACCCATCTTGCAGAGTTTTTAATAAAAATTCATTTTGAGTCTTTGCAAGCTCATAAATATTACTCCAAAGATAATCCGGTCTGATAACGAAATGGATTTTTCGTCTCATTTGTTTTTCAAAAACTGTTTTTTGGTCTAAATTCTTAATATACCAAACAATTAAAGGAGTTACCTTTTCGCTTTTCAGCATTTGTTCGTATTCATCTATAAGGTTTGCTCTTGCTTTGCTTATAATATCTTTATCAGTTTCGTTCTCATTTAATGAAAGCTGATATACCGGTAGTTCTTTAACATAGTTGTGAATTATTATTTTCAATTCTGCAATGTATTTTTCGTTGCTTTCGGAATTATCCAAACACTTTGATTTTATTTCTTCTTCACACTTGGTATAATCACTGCCAAGCTCTTTTTTTACAGCATCTTCGTAGTTGTCTGATAAGTAGCGCAAAAACAGAAAAGACAGCATATAATCACGGAAATCATCCGCATTCATAGCACCACGCAACTTATCAGCAATTCCCCATAGCGTAGTACCTAATTGTTTTTGTTGTGTATCATTCATGCCTGTTCCTCCTGTTCATCAATATTATCAAACAATTCAGGATTAAATCTATATAAATTCATATAACGCTCTAAAATATCTTTGAAAATTATTTTATTATCTTCTACCATTTTCATTGGTTCAAATATAGAATAATTACCATGACTTAATATATTTATATATCTTGAATATGTTGCTTCATCAGGGTCGTTTTCACCATTTTTTATGCACTCTCCAAAATCTTTATACCCGTGAAATGAAGCTGCTTTTTCTAAAATATTACGCAATATATTGAAATGATATGTATACAAATTTCCACTATCTACTGCTGCTTTAAGTTCTTTTATAAGTGCAACATGATTAAAGAATGGTGTATCGCTTGTATCGCTAACAGAATATTCACCTGTTTCGCTATTTTTAGATAAAAAATAGTCTTTACCTTTAGATTTTCTAAATTCATTATACATAACATTAAAAAACAATGCATGATGAGTGGATATAACCACTTTCAAATCATTCTGTTTATTCAACAAATGTGCCAAATGACTGGCAACAGCAATTGCATTATTGTCATCCAAAGAAGATATAGGGTCATCAATATATATGTATTTTACCCAATTATATGCCGGTTCTTCGTCTGTTACAAGTTCTACAATTGCAAGAAAAAAACACCATATAAAAATATTTTCTTCGCCACGAGAAATCTTAATGTTTTCTATTGTTTCTCCATCCTGATCTTCCCTTGAAAAAGTGATATACCATTCATCATAGTTTATATTGAAGTCAAAATCTTCATAAACCCCCAAATATTTGCGAATACGTTCATCCATTGAAAGTTCACGCAAGCCATCGAAAAATTTTGATTCTTTATTTAGCATTAATTTTCTATTCGTATCATCATTTAAATCATTATCCCACACAAACAAATCTTCAGTAAAAGCATTATAATACAGGGTATCGCTTGTTGCTTCTTCGCTATCTGGAACGGGCTGCTTTCCTAAATCCTTAAATGCACAAGAAAGCCTTGTTTTCCCTGTACCATTATATGCAAACAAGAGAACATATTTTTTGTTTTCCAAAGTATTCCTAAAATTTTCAGCTAAAGCTGGTAAATTCGGAAAAGTTTCAACATTAATTTTCATTTGCACACCTCATCTATTGAAGGAAATAATCCTTGCATTAATCCCTTTTTATGTTCTTTAAGTTTATCTATTTTTTGTGATTGAGATAATATAAGATTGTCAATTTGTGATAGACAATAAGCAATTTTTTGTTGTTCGCCATTTTCACGTTTTGGAAACATAACTTTTTTTTCTTTCAGCTCCGAAAAATGTCTTTTATAGCTTTTATTATTTATTGGACTATATAAAAGATATTGATATAAAAATTCGGGTTCAATTTCTTTTTTTACTGAAAGAATTTTAATCCCATCAGCACCTTGAGCAAAAGGTTCATTAATGATTTTTAAACAACATGTATGATCTCCAAAGACTAAAAGAGGTAACCTTTCAGAAACCAATGCTTTTTTGTCATTAGTCCAACCACAAATATGTTCTTGTGATTGATCTATAATAGGAAATTCGCCTTTATTTTCATAAAAAAGAGAACTAAGTTTTTTAGGCGGAATAACAGTTTCAATTAAGTGTTCAACTGTATTTTCTAACCACTTTCCATCATCTCTAAACTCAGGAAATCTCCATTCGGGAATAGTTTTTCCTTCGGAAGGAAACAGCTTTTGCATCAATCCTTTTTTGTGTTTTTGTAATGCTTCAAGTTTTTTGTTTTCTGCTTCAATCAGCTCATCTAAAGATGATAGACAATCGGCTATTTTTTGCTGTTCTGATTTTGAAGGAATGGCAATAGGCATACTCCACAAATATTTATTATCAATACTCAATGAGCCATGCGCACGTGCTCCAACCTCAATATATTTTCTTAACCAAGTGCCATGATAATTATTCTGACAAAGTTGATTGAAAAATTCAGGACAACATTCTTCATCAGTAATCCGAAAACAAGTAAAAATACTATTTGGCAAAGCAGCTTCTTCATAATCCGTCAACATTGATATATAGCCTTCAGGAAACTGTTTTGTCGCACTTTTGTTATACGCAAAATCATATTTTTTTATCGCATAATAGTTTTTATAAGAGTTTCCCGCAATTTCTCTGCCAAATTTTTCGACTTGAGGAACTAAACCTACTCCGGATGTAACACTCATTAGAGTTAATCTTTTCTCTGCCACTTTTTCAGTAACAGGAACAGACAATTCGCCCAAATTTGCAATATTCCATTTAGGATGAGTGGTAAAATTCCTGAATCTTAGTTTTGGAAGTATCTTTTTATTCATACGCTTTTAACCCCGCAATTTCTCGTCCGTTTGCTAATTGTTTTAAAAGAGGAACTAAATCTTCCATAAGTTCAAGCTCTTTAGTTGTTCGCTCTCTCCAACTAAGTTCAAGAGGTGCTAACAAATCGCTTAATTTTTCACCATCAAAAATCATACGTCCCATAATTTCATCAATGAACGCTCTTAAGGCAGTTTCAGAAATACCATGTTTGGTTGCAACCTTATCTATTCTTTCTCCACTCTTTTGTGCTTTAAAAATTTGGTATCCATCTTTGATTTCCATTTCGCTTAACGGTCTATCTGTCGATAAGGTCTTAATATATTCTATAATATATTCACGTTCATCAAGGAGGTCGGAAGTTGAAGATAGCATATTAATTAATTCTTCACGCTTCATCTTTTGTTTTTGTGGTTCCTTCTGTGTCATCTTTGCGATTAACGACATTATATAGTCATAATCAATAATAGCAGAAGAAAATAAAACAAACTCAAAGTCAAGTTCTTCAATAACGGGATCTTTTTCATCATTATTTTTGCCCTGTAATTCCTTTAATTTTTGTGCAGTTTCAATATACACGCCCCTGAATTTACGCATTGTATCTTCAGGCAACAGTTCCTCAATCTTTTTAGCATCTGCG
>JAZSFF010000041.1:0-27375 GCA_045532055.1 Clostridia bacterium | reverse complement strand
CCGGATAAAAGTATGCTGTCACCGGCATAAAGCGAAGTTGCTCGGTTTCTTATTTCCGATACATTTAATTTGATTTCAGCCATCGCTTATTTCCTTGTAACACGAACTTTTGCAACAGCTTTTTTCGGCTTTGTAACCGGAGTCGGAACAAAAACAGGCTCCTCAACCGGAGCAGGGTATGTGTCATACTCTGAATACTCGCCTGCATATCCTGCGATTCCATCGTACGGCTCGTCCTGTGTAACACCCACAAGTTCAGCCTCAGGCTGTTGTTCCTGAATTACGGTATAAGCAGCAATGGTGCGTTCTGCAAGATCCGCCCTTTTCATTGTTTCCTCTTCAAAGTTAAAAGAGTCCATAGCGAGATCCTCATATGTTACAAATGTCTCATCGTTATCATTGTACGAATCATGAAGTGTCTGAAGTTTTTCAACCGCATCGCGAAGTTCCTCGTTTTCTGCAGTGAGGGATACTATTTGGCGTTTCAAGTTCTCGTTTTCAAGCTGCAATTTTTCTACAAAATCCATTACGCTTTTTTTGTCGAAACCCATCATAGCGGTTTTGATAAGAATATCATTTTCCATTTTTTTATCTTCCATGTTGCACCTCTTTATTGCACGTCTTTCTGTAAAAAACAATACGTATTTATTTTATAATTTTTGGCTCCTACTGTCAATGAAAAACACAAATTGCATTTGAGGGATTTATGTAGTATAATTTCCGAGTTGGTCATACCGAAAAAGTTTCGGATGGCACAATTTGAGGACGGTTATCATCAATGGATTATCGTCTTTGGGAGGAAACAAAATGTTATTGGTAATTGATGCGGGGAACACAAACATCACAGTCGGTGCTTTTAACGGCGATGACTTGGTATTTGTGTCGAGACTTGCTACCGATCGCACTCTCACAGAGGATCGCATAGCAATAGACATCAACAGCATTTTTGCACTCTACAATGTCGAGAGCAGAAGTTTTCGTGGCTCTATCATAAGTTCGGTTGTGCCGGAGCTTACACTTGCTCTTAAAAATGCAATCGCACGCATTACCGGACATACGCCGTATGTTGTCGGACCCGGTCTCAAAACCGGATTGAATATACGCACGGATAATCCGGCAGAACTGGGCGCGGATTTGGTTGCAGGAGCGGTGGGCGCCATAGAGCAGTACGAACTTCCGTGTCTTGTAATTGATCTCGGCACAGCGACTAAGATCAGTGTTGTCGATGAAAAGGGTGCATATCGCGGGTGCACAATTTCCCCGGGTGTTGCAATTTCACTTGCAGCCCTTGCAAACGGTGCGTCACAGCTTTCACACATTGCGCTGTTACCTCCGACACACGCAATCGGCACCAATACAATTGATTGTATGCGTGTAGGCAGCGTTTTCGGAACAGCCGATATGCTCGATGGTCTCTGTGATCGCATTGAAAAGGAACTTGACGTTCCTGTGAAAACGATTGTCGCTACAGGAGGTCTTTGCGCCATAGCAAAACATTGCCGACATGAAATTGTCTTTAATGAAAATCTTTTGCTTGAGGGGCTCAAAGCGATTTATGAGCGCAACCAATAATTTGCAGTGTTAACTGCAACGACACCGTATCTGACGATAGGGCAGAACGGTAGTTAGGAGTAAACTTAATATGAAAAAACAACGTGTAAATTCGCAGGTTCTTGCTATGACTGAACTTGCAATACTTGCTGCTGTCATCGTAGTTATGGCATTTACGCCACTCGGTTATCTTAAAACTGCCGGTCTTGAGATAACATTTATCACAATTCCTGTAATTGTGGGTGCTATTGTGCTCGGACCAAAGGCGGGTGCATTTCTCGGCGGAGTATTCGGAGTGACCAGTTTTTTACAGGTCGTTTTCGGTCTCAGCCCGTTTGGAGTAATGCTCATGGGAATCAGCCCTATTCGCTGTTTTATGGTGTGTGTGCCGACTCGAATCCTTATGGGACTTTGCACAGGTCTCGTTTGGAACTTGTGGAAGAATAAGTCTATTGCAGCTTATTCGGTTACCAGTCTCTCAGGGGCCCTTCTAAACACCTTGTTTTTTATGTCTACCCTCATTGCACTTTTCTGGAATACAGATGTGATTCAGGGTATAGCAGATTCTTTGGGTACAACAGGTGTTCTTGCTTTTGTAGTTGCATTTGTAGGTGTGAACGGACTGGTTGAGGCAATCTGCTGTTTCGCTTTGGCCGGTACGGTGGCAAAGGCGGTAAATACATACGTTGCTAAGGTATAACTAGCCAGAGTATAACTAACTGATTTTTAAATAGCTAAATGTGAGTGAGAACTTATGGAACATAAAAATGAACAAACATTTCGTGAAAAGTATAGAAGAGAGTGGCTTTATTTCATTTTCGGATTTGGTACAACTTTTGTGAGCTGGTCATCATATGCACTTTTTGTAGGTCTTATGAACATGCCGGTTGCATGGGGTAACATACTTTCGTGGATTTGTGCCGTGCTCTTTGCCTTTTTCACAAATAAGTTGCTCGTTTTCGAATCAAAATCTTTTGCATGGAGTGTCGTAATACCTGAATTTACCGTCTTTATAGGCACTCGATTACTCACAGGTGTGCTTGAAATGGTTGCGGTACCGTTCCTCGTTCAGATTGGTTTCTCCTATGCACTATTCGGTGCAAGGGGAATGTGGGCAAAGATTGCCGTTTCCGTTTTCAATGTGGTTCTCAATTACATACTCAGTAAAAAGTATGTTTTTAAAGACAGAAATTAATTGAAAATCAGTTTGTGAAAGAGTGATTTTAAAACTTTATAAAATGATAAAATCAAAAAGAACTCCGACTTCATTGCTGAAGTCGGAGTCTTTTCAATTAATGCTTGCAATTAAATATTACTAAACCCACCGAGCCGGGAATTCGGAGAATAATAACCTGCATTTAAAGCAGGTGGGTGTCCTCCTAGAGGTTCATGCTCCCTTCGTCCCAAAAGGGGAGGTCTGCAATCCGCTTTCGAGTAAGACTCCCGATTAGTTAGGTGTTGGGTTAATATCGTCCGAATAAATCGAACCCGGCAGGCTGTAAACAAATTATTTGTCGAAATTTGTTGATTATGCGTTTTGTTATTCACTTTCTATCTCGAAAAATTCCGAAAGGCGTTCCTCAAAGATTTCGCCGATTTCGTTGAATTCCTCGTCATCTTCAATCGGTGCGAGATAAGTTTCGCCATCAGCCTCTTCTTCTACTTTGAGGATGATAAGCTCGCCATCTGCATCCAAAACTTCCTCGTCTGAATCATAGACAGGAAGTAAAGCAACGTAACGTTTACCGTCGTCTGTTTCGATTCGATCGAGCTCTTCGAAAATATGCTCGTGTCCGTGCTCGTCGATTACAGTGACAATGTCAGGATTGTATTCTTTCTCTTCGTTCATTTTTGTACTCCTCATAACCTAAATATTCTAAAAAATTATTAGCAACTTCATTTTACCTAGTGTATAGCTAAAAGTCAATGGAAAAATATATATTGTTTAAAACTATGTTGAAAATGTTGAAAAAGATTATGCATTTTGCACAAACAATGTCGAAAGATGTCTTTTTTGAACAAATAAAGTGTTAATGGTCTGTTAAAAAAGGATAAAAAGAGTAAAAATAATGTTGAAAACTTTAAGTTGCAATGTCAACTTATCATTGCGAGGTTTGAGAATGAGTGGTAAAATGTAAGACAGTTTTTGATAATAAATAAGTGGATAATAAATCAGTGATTGAAACGGAGTGTAAATGATGGCAAACGACGCTATACGTCTTCGCATGGATTATCTCTATGAAACCATCGAGTATCACAGTAACAGATATTATAATGATGATGACCCTGAAATTCAGGATTTTGAGTACGATGCTCTCATGAACGAACTCAAAACCTTGGAGTCGGAAAATCCGGATTTGGCAAGAGAGTCGTCGCCGACGAAAAGGGTGGGCGGCGCAGCCGCAACCAGTCTTTTCGCACCTGTGGAACACACTGTTAGAATGGAGAGTTTGCAGGATGCGTTTTCATTTGGGGAACTTGATGATTTTGCTGATAGGGTGCGTGCAGTTGCGGGCACAGGTGTAGGCCTCGTGGTTGAGCCGAAAATAGATGGACTTTCTGTATCGTTGGAGTATGTAAACGGTGTTTTCACACGCGGCTCAACACGCGGCGACGGCGACGTTGGTGAGGATATCACAGAAAACTTGAAGACAATTAAATCTATCCCGATGAAACTTCGTGAGGCAGTACCGTTTATTGAAGTCCGCGGTGAGGTTTATATGCCTCGTGCAGTGTTTGAAAAACTCGTCGAAAAGCAGGAGTTAAACGGGGAGAAGGTTTTCAAAAATCCACGTAATGCAGCGGCCGGTTCACTTCGTCAGAAGAACTCCAAAATTACTGCCGAGAGAAATCTCGACATCTTCATATTTAATATTCAGCAGATAGACGGAGCATATGATGCGACACATCATAAGGATTCACTTGATTACTTGGGTTCTCTCGGTTTTAAGACTGTTCCGTTCTATACTCACTGTGCTGATATTGAGGCGGCAAAGGCAGAAATTGCGCGAATCGGAGATAATCGATATACCTTGCCGTTTGACATCGACGGTGCGGTAATTAAGGTTGATGATTTCACTGTTCGTGAGGAGATGGGAAGTACCTCGAAATTCCCCAAATGGGCAATTGCATATAAGTATCCTCCTGAGGAAAAACAGACAAAAATAATTGATATTGAAATAAACGTGGGACGCACGGGTGTTCTCACTCCGATAGCTGTATTTGAGCCTGTTTTGGTTGCAGGTTCCGTTATTGCCAGAGCAACACTTCATAATCAGGATTTTATTTCGGAAAAGCAGATACACATTGGGGATACAGTAATTATCCGTAAGGCCGGTGATATTATACCGGAAGTTGTATCGGTTGTAGAGCATTCTGAGGGAACAGAACCGTACATGATTCCGACGGTCTGCCCATCTTGCGGATCATTCGTTTACAGAGAAGCGGATGAGGCCGCAATTCGCTGTACAAATCCGTCGTGTCCTGCACAGCTCCTTCGAAATATCATTCATTTCTGTTCAAAGAACGCAATGGATATCGAGGGTATGGGTTCCGCTGTGCCGGAGCTTCTCGTAAACGAGGGGCTTATCCACGGCCCGGCAGACCTCTACAGCCTCACTCCCGGCGATATCGCCTCGCTCGATCGACTCGGCGAAAAGTCTGCACTTAACCTCATAAATGCAATTGAAAAGTCTAAGGGAAATGATTTGTACAGACTCATTTTTGCATTCGGAATTCGTCATATAGGCGAGAAGGCTGCAAAACTTTTATCAGAACACTTTAAGACGATAGACGGCATAGCAAATGCTACGGTCGGTGATATTTTGCAGATAGAGGGCTTCGGCGAAATAATGGCACTCAGTGTTGTTGAATTTTTCTCAAAGCCTGAGACTAAGGAACTTGTAGAACACTTGAAAGAACACGGTCTCAACATGGAGAGTAAAAAGGTAACTGTAGATGACAGATTTGCTGGTATGACCTTTGTCCTTACCGGAACACTTCCGACGTATACTCGTACGGAAGCGGGCGCTCTTGTCGAAAAATTCGGTGGTAAGGTTTCCGGCTCTGTTTCAAAGAAAACATCTTATGTACTTGCAGGAGAAGAAGCGGGCAGTAAGCTTACGAAAGCGCAGTCTCTCGGTATTCCGGTGATAACTGAGGAGCAATTCCTCGATATGATTAAATAAGCAGAAGCAGAATATAAGTGAAAAATCCTGTCAGCGTGTGCTGACAGGATTTTGTATATTTATTCGGCTTTTGTGCAAAACTGAAGTTGAATCACATCTCAAGTTCCATCTGTGACGGAGAATTTTTAGCTATTTCTGCGTTGTGCTTTTCGAGAATTGTCTTAATCTTTTGAGACGGATTGAGAAGTTCACTGATTGAAAGATCGTGATTGAGTGTGTCAGTGATAAGTGCGATGAATTTTTCCATACCTACTTCTGCATACCACTCACGTGATTTGAGTTCCGGAGTTCTGTACACGAGGTTAGTTGTGAGAATGCGCTCAAATACACCGTTCTTATAAGCTTCATCAAAAATTTCAAGACCGTTGCAGAAGAGGCCGAAGCATGTGCAAACGTAGATTCTGTTTGCGCCGAGCCCCTTAAGTTTTGCAGCAACCTCCAGCATAGACTCACCGGAAGAAATCATATCGTCAACAACGATTACGTCCTTGCCTTCTATTTTACCGCCGAGGAACTCATGAGCGAGAATCGGGTTTCTGCCGTCTACGATGCGAGAGTAGTCACGTCTTTTATAGAACATACCGAGTTCAACACCGAGTACTGTTGCATAGTGGATAGCTCGTCCCATACCGCCTTCGTCAGGAGAAACAACCATGATATTCTCAGGGTCAAATTTAATATCCGGTGAAGTTTTTATGAGTGTTTTTATCATCTGATAAATAGGGGAAACATTTTCAAATCCGTTAATCGGAATGGAATTTTGAACACGCGGGTCATGGGCATCAAATGTGATGATACTGTCAACACCCATTGAAACGAGTTCCTGAAGAGCCATTGCGCAGTCGAGTGACTCGCGTGAGGAACGCTTGTGCTGTCTTCCCTCATAGAGCATCGGCATAACGATAGTGATTCTGTGTGCCTTACCTGCGATAGCGTTAATAACACGCTTGAGATTTGCGAAATGGTCATCCGGACTCATAGGAACAGTTTGTCCGTACATTTTGTAAGTTACACCGTAGTTGAAAACGTCGACAATGATGAAAATGTCATATCCGCGAACAGACTGATTGATAACGGCTTTACCCTCACCTGAGCCGAATCTCGGACAGTTGTAGTCAATGAGATAAGACTGCTTTGTGTAGCCTGCAATGGAGAGAGGAGAGTCATTAAGTGCCTTGTTTTCCTGTCTCCAACGTGAAATGTATTTGTCGATTTTTCCTGCGAACTCTTCGCAACCCGGCATTGCAATGATTCCGAGCTTACCTAAAGGAATGGTAGTAAATTCGGTATTCTCCGGAATATCGTTCATTGGAATATCTGTAATCATGAAAAATTACCCCCATAAATTTTTGCAATATACGCCAAAATTCTAACATATGAAAAAGAAATATACAACTGAATTATTTGTAAAAATTCACGATTTGCAGGTTAGAAAATCAGTGGCTTTTTTTCATAAATTTTAGTCAATTTTACAAACGCGAAAAAGTGCCGATACTTCTTACATTTAAAAGCAACTTTTTTGACAAAATGAACAAGACGGTTTTACAAACATTTAACATATTTTGCGTGTCAAAAAAATATCAAGAAAAAAAGCGTATTTTCACGCCTGTTTTTGTTGTATTTTTATTGAATTTTTTCAGGCATATTGGTATAATATTCGGGTTAGTACATCGGACGTACTTTATGAATTTTCGCAGGAAAGGGTGATAGTGAGTAAATGGCTTCAGAAATGATTAACCAAGTACTTGACGCCGAAAAGAATGCGGCTGACAAGGAAGCAGCTGCAAAAGCTAAGGCTGCTGAGATTGTCAAAGCAGCAGAAGCAGACGCTAAGGCTACTGCAGATGCCGGTAAGGCAGCTGCTGCAAAAGAAAAAGAGCAGATTATTGCAAAGGCTAATAAGCAGGCGGACGAAATTTATGCCGATGCAAAAGCTCAGGCTGCAGCAAAGAAAGAAAGTCTCCTCAAAAAGAGCGATGAGAAGATGGACGAGTCTATTGCAGCAGTAATTAAGCACATTATCCCGTAAAATCCGCAAATCTTCCTATATTTATGGGGACAAATTTAATAAGGAGGTGTTTTTTGCATGGCGATTATGAAAATGAAGCGCATTGAAATTTTGGCAATGCTCAGCGACAGTAAATCGATTATCGATTTGGTGCAGCAACAGGGATGCGTTGAACTCATCGACTATACCGAAGAGGACAATAATTTCTATAAGCTCTCAACCTCAGCTGCCGCAGGTCAGTTTGACAAGTTTCATGGAATTGCTACTTCCGCTTTGGAAATTCTTAATCAGTATGTACCGAAAGACGGCGGGTTCCTCGATTCATTCGCACCGCGTCCTGATATGACTGTTTCAGAATTCCATAAGAAGACTCAGGAAACTGATGCAATTCTCTCAAAATGCTACGGCATTAATGCGCTTTATAAGGAAATACAAGATTGCAAGGCGGCTATTGTTCGTGCACAGGTTGGCATCGATCAGGTTAAGCCTTGGGCAACTCTCGACATTCCTTCTTCTTATAAGGGCACAGCGAGTACATCAGTATTTGTTGGTAGCATCGATGAGCCTCTTGATAGAGGTGCCATCCTCGCAAAGGTAGCTGAAATTGCTCCTGAGGTTGACTTCGAAGTTGAAGTTGTTTCGTCTGATAAGCTTCAGACATGTCTTGTAGCAATTTGCCATAAAGACAATGCGAAGGATCTTGAACAGGCTCTTAGAAGCATAGGCTTTGTAACTCCGTCAGATCCTACCAAGCATGAACCGTCGGTTCGTATTCATCGCTTGGAAGCAGAAATTGAAAAGTGCAATGCTCAGATCGCAGAGAACGAGGAAAAGATTAAAACTTATGCCGAGTTCCGCGGTGATATTGAGTTCCTCGAAGACTACTTCGTAGTTAGAACCGATAAGTACAGAGCACTTGACAAGATTTCGATGAGCGACAACGTATTTGTTCTTTCAGGTTATATTCCTGAGAACGCAGTCGAGCCTCTTACACAGAAACTCGATGAATTATTCGATGTTGCTGTATCGGTAACAGAACCTGATTACGAAAACGAGGAAGTTCCGGTATTGGTAGAAAACGATGCCCTCGGCGGAACCATGGAGGCTGTAACAAACATGTATTCAGCTCCGAGCAATGGTGACATTGACCCGAATAAACTTATGACAGTATTCTACTTCTTCTTGTTCGGTCTTATGCTCGGCGATGCCGGTTATGGTATCATCATGGTTATCGCGTGCCTTTTCGTTAAGTTCAAGTTTAGACTTGAGCCTCATAAGGCAAAGACTGTAAACTACGGTCTTCTCTGCGGTGTCGGTACAACAGCTTGGGGTATTCTCCTCAAAGGTTGGTTCGGTGATCTTCCGCACTATATCGCAAACGGTCTTGCAGACGGCGATAAGGTGGATATCTTCACAGCTAATCACTGGTACTGGTTTAATCCGCTTGATCATACTACAAGATTCTTGCTTCTTGCTTTCTTTATAGGTCTCTTGCACTTGGGTCTCGGTATCTGTGCAAACATCTATAACAACATTAAGCACGGCAATACATTCAATACACTCGTAGAGAATGTTCCGATTCTTATGATTCTTGTTGGTGTTATTCCGCTCATCAACTCACAGATCGGTGGTACTGCTCTTTCTGAGAATCCGCCGACAAAATTCCTTGATGATTTGATTAATACCTACTCAGGAATTATGTATGGATTACTTGCAGCAGGTGCTGTACTCGTAGTTTTGGGTCCGGCAATCATTGCAATTAAGGAAAGAAAGCCTGTTGGTAAGATCTTTGGTGGCGTAGGTGCAGGTCTCTATGCTCTCTACAACACAGTTTCCGGTTATCTCGGAGACATACTCTCATACGCAAGACTTTTGGCACTCGGACTTTGTACAGGAGTTATTGCTTCCGTTATCAATCAGTTGGCAGCTATGCCGGGTAACGCGATTCTCTTTATCGTAATTGCAGTATTCGGTCATGTTGTAAACGCAGCAATCAACCTTATCGGTACTTACGTTCACACAAACAGACTTCAGTATGTTGAGTTCTTTGGTAAGTTCTACGAAGGTGGCGGTATTCCGTTCAAGCCTTTAAATGTAAATTCTAAATCATTCAAATTTAAGGAGGAAACAAAATCATGTTAACAAATATTGGTGGCGTTGCATTGGCAATTTTAGGTGCTGCTCTCGCAGCAATTCTTTCAGGTATGGGTTCAGCTAAGGGCGTAGGTATCGTTGGTGAGGCCGGCGCAGGCGTAATTTCAGAAGATCCGACAAAGTTCGGTAAGGTTCTTATCCTTGAAATTCTTCCGGGTACACAGGGTCTCTACGGATTCCTCGCAGCTTTCATGATCATGAACAAGATCGCTGGTTTCAACTATGACCTTACAATTGAGCAGGGCGCAGGCCTTCTCTTCGCTTCTCTTCCGATCGCTATCGTTGGTTATTTCTCAGCTATCGCTCAGGGCCGTGTTGCTGCTTCTGGTTGCGGTGTTGTTGCTAAGAAGCCGGATCAGAACGGTAAGGCAATCATCCTCTCAGCTATGGTTGAGACATACGCAGTTCTTACACTCCTTGTTACAATCCTTCTCCTTGGCTACGTAAAATAATTTAGTGTATAAATAATATATGTATTTATATACATATTATAATAGGCCAAATAGGAGGGTTGTCTAATGGCAGGGTTAAATAAGATTATCGAAAGAATAGCTCAGGACTCTGCAGCAAAATGTGACGGCATCATTTTTGATGCACAGAACGAGGCAACCAAAATTAAGGAAGCAGCTACAGCAGCAGCTAACAATGAAAAGGAAGCACTTATTGAGGCGGCCAACAAAGAGGCTAAGGCTATCGTAGATATGGCTGAATCAGGTGCTGAACTCGATGGTAAGAAACTTCTTCTTGCTACCAGAGTTGAAATCATTGATAAGGTGATTGAAGCAGCTTCTGAAAAATTGGGCAACATGCCTGAAGAGGAATATTTTGCAGCAATCTATGCTCTTGTGAAAAAATATGCACAGGATGCAGAGGGTGAAATGCTTCTTTCAGAGAAGGATCTCGGCCGTTTGCCGAAAGACTTCAACAAAAAAATTAATGCCGATCTTGCAAAGGGCGCAAAGCTTACAGTTGCTAAAGATGCGGCGGGTATCTCTGACGGCTTCATTCTCGTTTACGGAGATATTGAAATCAATTGCACATTCGATGCTCTCATCGCTGAACAGCGTGACGAGATTAAGGATGAGCTTAACAGTATAATTTTTGCCTAAACATACAATATTGCAAAGGGAGGCGTCTTTTATGATGCGCGAAGTAGAATATGCTTATGCAGTAGCGCGTGTGAGGGCAAATGAGCTTAACCTTTTGAGTGCGGCAGACGTTGAGCAGCTTATCGTTGCTGAAGATTACAAGACAGCTATGCGTCGTCTTGCCGATGCTGGCTGGGGCGAAGTTGATTCCGTTTCAGACTATGCACAGTATTTGGAAAATTACTTTGCAAAGACTTGGGATCTCCTTGTTGAGGTTATGGATGATATCCATGAACTTGACCTTCTCCTTATTCGCAACGACATGCAGAATCTCAAGGCAGCACTTAAGGGTATAGTTTCTCAACATGACGCGAAAGACTTATATGTTAAATCAACGGTTTATAATACAGAAGACATTATCGCAGCAGTAGAAAACAGAGAGTTTAAGGAGCTTCCTGATTTTATGCAGGGACCAGCTGAAGAGGCTTATGAAGTTCTCACAGCTACCGGTAACGGACAGCTCGCAGATGCTATCATCGATAGAGCTACTCTCGAGAGAATTCTTGAACTCGGTAAGAAGTCAGGCAGCCCTGTTTTGGCAGAGCTCGCAGAGCGTATGTGCGCAACAGCTAACATTAAAACAGCTTTACGTTGCGCTAATACTCTTAAATCAAAAGACTTCATTGAGAGTTCACTCTGTGATTGCGACACTGTTTCTAAGGATAAGCTCGTTGACACAGCTTTGGAAGGTGCTGAGGCAGTTCTTCGTTATCTCGAGGATACTGTTTATGCTACTGGCGCAGCTATGTTCAAAGAGAGTACATCCGCTTTTGAGAAATGGTGCGACGATCTCCTTATGGAGTGCGTAAACAAAGCTAAGTACACAGCTTTCGGTATCGATCCGATTGTTGCTTACTATGTAGCTCGTGACGCAGAAATCAAAACCGTTCGTATAGTTCTTTCAGCCAAGATAAATAATCTTCCTGCAGATGTAATCAGAGAGAGGGTGAGAACGCTTTATGTATAAGATTGCCGCAATGGGTGATAAAGACAGCATCTACGGCTTTGCTTCAATCGGACTTGAGATTTATCCGATCGACGAGGCTTCTGCTGCAGTTCACCAACTTCGACAAATGGTTGACGGCGGCTACGCTGTTATCTTTATAACAGAGCAGCTTGCTACTGAAATCGAAAGCGAACTCGACCGCTATCGTGAGTTACCTGTACCGGCTATTATTCCAATTCCGGGTATTCAGGGAAATACAGGTCTTGGTATGAGAAACGTCAGCAAGTCTGTAGAACAGGCAGTTGGCTCAGATATACTTTCAGACGCGTAATGCGTAATTAATAAAAAATAACAGCCGTAAACAGAAAGGCAAGTGATAGTTAGAATGAGTAAAGGTACTATTACCAAAGTTTCCGGACCACTTGTTATTGCCGATGGCATGCGCGACGCGAATATGTTCGACGTTGTACGAGTTGGTGACGAGAGACTTATTGGTGAAATAATCGAAATGCACGAAGACAGAGCTTCTGTACAGGTTTATGAGGAGACTTCAGGCCTCGGTACAGGAACTGCTGTTGAGTCTACCGGTGTACCGCTCAGCGTTGAGCTTGGACCGGGACTTATTACAACAATTTATGACGGTATCCAGAGACCGCTTGAGAAGATTATGGCTCAGAGTGGTAACAACCTCACAAGAGGTATCGAAGTTCCGTCTCTCGACAGAGAGAAGAAGTGGCACTTCGTACCGACAGTTAAAGAGGGCGACTCTGTAGTTGCAGGTGACGTTGTTGGTACTGTTCAGGAGACAGAGGTTGTTCTCCACAAGATTATGCTTAATCCGAAAGCTCGCGGCGGTAAGATTAAGTCAATTAAAGAAGGCGACTTTACTGTTGACGAGATCGTTGCAACAGTAGAGACAGCTGACGGACAGATTGAGGAAGTTGGCCTTATGCAGAAGTGGCCGGTTCGTGTTGGTCGTCCGTACGCTAGAAAGATAAATCCGGATATGCCGCTTGTAACAGGACAGCGTGTTGTTGACGCTATGTTCCCGCTTGCAAAGGGTGGTGTTGCAGCAATCCCGGGCCCGTTCGGTTCAGGTAAGACTGTTACACAGCACCAGCTTGCTAAATGGGCAGATGCTGAAATCGTTGTTTACATCGGTTGCGGTGAGCGTGGTAACGAGATGACAGACGTTCTTCTCGAGTTCCCGGAACTTATCGACCCGCATACAGGTAAGTCTCTCATGGAGAGAACTGTACTTATTGCAAATACATCAGATATGCCTGTTGCTGCTCGTGAGGCATCAGTTTACACAGGTATTACAATCGCTGAGTACTTCAGAGACATGGGTTACTCAGTAGCTCTCATGGCTGACTCTACATCTCGTTGGGCTGAGGCTCTTCGTGAAATGTCAGGTCGTCTTGAGGAAATGCCGGGTGAGGAAGGTTACCCAGCATACCTCGGTTCTCGTATCGCTCAGTTCTATGAGCGTGCAGGCCGCGTTATTTCTCTCGGTTCTGATGAGAGAGAGGGTGCTCTCTCTGTAATCGGTGCCGTATCACCTCCGGGTGGTGACATCTCTGAGCCGGTATCCCAGGCTACACTTCGTATCGTTAAGGTTTACTGGGGTCTTGATGCTTCTCTTGCTTATAAGAGACACTTCCCGGCTATTAACTGGCTTACATCTTACTCACTTTATGCTGACAATCTCGGTAAGTGGTTCAACTCAAACGTTGCTGACGATTGGACAACACTCCGTGGTAAGATGATGACTCTTCTCACAGAAGAGGCAGAGCTTGAAGAAATCGTTAAGATGGTTGGTATGGACGCACTTGGTGAGTCTGACCGTCTTAAGATGGAAGCTGCTCGTTCAATCCGTGAGGACTTCCTTCATCAGGTTGCTTTCGATCCGGTTGACACATATACTTCTCCGAAGAAGATGCACTACATGATGACTCTCATCGTTGACTTCTATGAGAGATCAGCTGATGCTCTTACTAAGGGTGCCTCCATTAAGGACATCATCGACCTTCCGGTACGTGAAGCTATCGGACGTTTCAAGTACATTAAGGAAGACGATATCGATGCAGAATATGCAAAGATCGATGCAAGACTCAACTCAGAGCTTGCCGATGCTTTGAATAAGGAGGAGGACTATTAATGCCAAAGGAGTATAGAACCATACAAGAGGTTGCAGGTCCTCTTATGATTGTTCGTGACGTTGAGAACGTTACTTACAACGAACTTGGTGAAATCGAACTTGCAAACGGCGAGAAGCGCCGTTGCCGTGTTCTTGAAGTTGACGGTTCTAACGCTGTTGTTCAGCTCTTCGAGAGCTCAACAGGTATTAACCTCGCTGACTCTAAAGTTCGCTTCAGCGGACGTCAGATGGAACTCGGTGTTTCAACAGACATGCTCGGCCGTGTATTCGACGGCCTTGGCAGACCGATAGATGGCGGTCCGGAAATCATTCCGGAGAAGAGACTCGACGTTAACGGTGCACCGATGAACCCGGCTGCTCGTGCTTTCCCGTCAGAGTTCATTCAGACAGGTGTTTCTGCAATCGACGG
Source organism: Clostridia bacterium (assembly GCA_045532055.1). Lineage (GTDB taxonomy): Bacteria > Bacillota > Clostridia > Monoglobales > Monoglobaceae > SIG440. The sequence goes on along the minus strand of JAZSFF010000041.1, from coordinate 12,811 downwards.
ACTTAATACTCTTGTAAGAGGACAGAAACTCCCCATTTTCTCAGCCAGTGGTCTGCCACATGCAAGGCTTGCAGCGCAGATTGCAAGACAGGCACAGGTAAGAGGCACAACAGAACCTTTTGCTGTTGTTTTTGCGGCAATGGGCATAACCTTTGAAGAATCAGAGTTCTTTATCAACAGCTTTAAAGAAACAGGTGCAATAGACAGAACGGTGATGTTTGTAAACCTTGCAAACGACCCTGCTGTTGAACGTATTGCTACACCCAAAATGGCACTTACTGCTGCGGAATATCTGGCATTTGACAAAGGTATGCATGTTTTGGTTATCCTGACAGATATCACCAACTATGCCGATGCTCTTCGTGAGGTTTCGGCTGCACGAAAAGAAGTTCCCGGACGTCGTGGCTATCCCGGATATATGTATACCGACCTTGCAACTATGTATGAAAGAGCCGGCAGACAAAAGGGCAAGAACGGAAGCATAACAATGATACCCATTCTTACAATGCCCGAAGATGACAAAACTCACCCTATCCCTGACCTTACGGGATATATCACAGAGGGTCAGATTATCTTGAGCCGTGATTTGTACCGAAAGAATGTTATGCCCCCTATCGATGTTTTGCCATCGCTCTCACGTCTTAAGGACAAGGGTATAGGAGAGGGCAAAACCCGTGCAGACCATGCAAACACCATGAATCAGCTTTTTGCGGCATATGCCCGTGGCAAGGATGCCCGTGAACTCATGGTAATTTTAGGCGAGGCGGCACTTACCGACATGGATAAGATTTATGCAAAGTTTGCTGATAAGTTTGAGGAAGAATATGTTTCTCAGGGCTATGACAAAGACAGGAGCATTGAAGAAACCTTGGAGATTGGCTGGAAACTCCTTTCAATTTTGCCCAAGAGCGAGCTCAAGAGAATTAAGGACGAGTTTATTGAGAAATATTATGTTGGATAAAAAGGCTGGTGAATAGTGTGGCATCAACAACAGTAAACCCCACACGAATGGAACTTACAAGGCTCAAGAAAAAGCTTGTTACCGCAAAAAGAGGACACAAGCTGCTCAAAGATAAGCGTGATGAGCTTATGCGTAGATTCCTGGAACTTGTAAAAGAGAATATGGCTCTTCGTCAAAAGGTGGAAAAAGGCCTTGAAAATGCAAACCGCAACTTTGTGCTTGCAAAGGCTGTTATGCGTGAAGAAACTTTGAATACAGCACTGATGGCACCTCTTCAGTCACTTTCAGTTGATGTGGAAACAGAGAATGTGATGAGTGTTGATATCCCAAAGTTTGACTATAAAACAAGAGCACCAGGGGAAAATGATATGTATTCGTATGGTTTTGCCTTTACTTCCAGCGATTTGGATTATGCGGTGAAGTCTTTGTCGGATATCTTCCCTGATATGCTGAAACTTGCGGAGATTGAAAAGTCATGTCAGCTTATGGCGGCAGAAATTGAAAAAACACGTCGCCGTGTAAACGCTCTTGAACATGTTATGATACCCGAGACAGAGGCAAACATCAAGTATATCACTATGAAACTTGACGAAAACGAAAGAAGTACACAGGTGCGTCTTATGAAAGTCAAGGACATGATGATTAAAGAGACTATCGAGGCAAAAAGGACAGCTCGCAATTAATAAAAAGGTGATTGGGCAGTGCAGCATTGCATTGCCCAAAAATTTTTAAAAAATTTTCAAAAAAAGCTTGACAAACAAGGCTAAAACGAGTATACTATATCTTGCGTGTTGGACAAGCACACAAATTTATGCACCTTTAGCTCAGTTGGTAGAGCACCTGACTCTTAATCAGGGTGTCCACGGTTCGAGCCCGTGAAGGTGTACCAAATCGGAACAAGTTTAGCTTGTTCCGATTTTTATTATGTAAAAAAGACATCCTTGTTAGGATGTCTTTTTTGGTTATAATTGCATTTGTGTTGCTATACCTCGAGTTTTTTCTTCAGCTTTGGTGTAACGGCTGCAAGAACGATGGTGGTAATAATCATCTCGGGTATCATATATGACCCGTTGTAAAGCAATGCGTATATGATGACACAATCGGTATCTGCAAATGCCCCCCATATTAAGAGACCGGAGATAACATGAAATGCATAACGGATTGCTGTTACTATTGTGCCGCTCAACGGGATTGCCCAGAGCCTATTGCCCATAAGCTTTACAAAAAAATCTGCAAGACCAAGACAAGTAAAAGCGAAAACGTAATCAAGCAGTATTACTCCGGTGAAACTTAAAAAAGTGGTAGCAGGGGGTATATAAAAGCCTGTCATCATCTGGATAAGAGAAAAGACGAAACCGGAGGCAAGCCCCCACTTTGTCCCCAGCAATATAGAAACAAGAATAATAGGAACCATGCTTGCGATGGTGATATTGCCGCCCTCTGTCCATGGCGCAGGCAACAATTTTGATACCATTACCAATACAAATGCAAGGGCTGTAAGGACAGCACTTATGGTTAGTTTTTTTGTTTTTGTCATAAAAACACTCCTTATGTATTTTTACTGAATATCGAACTTGTGACTGTGGATTTAGGTAAAAAAAGAGATTATCCTCCAAAGGATAATCTCCGAAATATTGCAATTATAACATTTTCCTACGCCGGCATTATCCGTATCAGGTTCATGGGTCGAAATGCACAATTTCCTCTCAGCCTCTTTGAAAGCTCCCCAAATATTCAGTTTAAAATATTATACCATAAATTTCATACTTTGTCAACATGAATCAACATGAACAATCTATTTAGTTTTCTTGACTTTATACGGCAGATATGATATTATTATTTTGTAATAGAATGTAGTTAGCGGAGATGGAAGAATGCGAAATTTAAGCATACATTCCAGCTTCGGAAAGGCGGTCTTTAACATGCAGGAAGAAAAAAGAAAAGCTCTGGAGAGCGTTTTTGGACAGATAGAAAAACAGTATGGTGCCGGCGCTGTTATGCGTTTGGGCGAAAAAACAAATGCGGAGGTTGAGGCAATACCTACAGGCTCTATGGCACTGGATATTGCTTTGGGAATCGGTGGTGTTCCCAGAGGCAGAATTGTTGAAATTTACGGGCCTGAATCTTCAGGTAAGACAACTGTTGCATTGCATATCGTGGCAGAGGCCCAGAAACTGGGCGGTGAGGCGGCATTTATTGATGCGGAGCACGCACTTGACCCTGTTTATGCAGAGAAACTGGGCGTTCGCATTGACGATTTGATTGTTTCTCAGCCGGACACAGGGGAGCAGGCTCTTGAAATTACTGAACAGCTTGTTCGTTCAGGTGCTATTGATGTAATTGTAATCGACTCAGTTGCAGCATTGGTGCCAAAACAGGAAATTGAGGGGCTTATGGGTGATTCACACGTGGGTCTTCAGGCAAGACTTATGTCGCAGGCACTGAGAAAGCTTACATCTGTTGTAAGCAAGTCAAATACCACCGCGATTTTTATCAACCAGCTTCGTGAAAAGGTTGGAGTTATGTTCGGCAACCCCGAGACAACGGCTGGCGGTCGTGCCCTCAAATATTATTCTTCAGTACGACTTGATGTGCGTCGTGTGGAGGCTGTCAAAGGCGATGAGGGTGCAATCGGCAACCATACTAAGGTTAAGGTGGTGAAGAACAAGGTTGCTCCCCCTTTCAAAGAAGCAGAGTTTGACATTATTTATGGCGAGGGCATTTCGAAGAGTGGCAACATTGTAGATGTTGGTGTTGACTTTGGCGTTATTCAAAAGTCAGGTTCATGGTTCTCGTACGAGGGTGAGAAACTTGGTCAAGGCCGTGAATCTGTGAAAAAACTTCTTGAAGAAGATGCTGCTTTGTGCTTTGAAATTGAGCAGAAGATAAGGGAGAAGGCAGGACTTCCGCTCCTTGACGAAAATGCAGAGGATGCACAGGAAATGTCAACCGCATTTTCACCTGTTCCAAAGCCTGCATCAAGAAAGAGATAGATTAAAACAGATGTGGTGCAATAGCTTGTCTTTTGCACCACAAATATCATATTGGGCGTGAAGTTTATGGAACTGAAAAAAGCCAAAGGAATTGCCGCAAAGCTTTTGTCATACAAAACGTACACCTGCAAAGAAGTATATCAAAAACTCATCCAAAAGGGTGTTTCGGAAGATATTGCAGAACTTACTGTGAGTGAGTTTTGTTCTGCGGGGATTCTTGATGATGAAGAATATGCCAGAATGTATATTCATGATGGTGTATGCATCAATATGAAAGGGTTTTATCGAATCAAGCAGGAACTTGCTAGAAAGGGTATTGCCACAAGTGTTATTGAAAAAGCAATGGCCGAAACAGAAGTTGATGCATCAGCACAGCTTTATGAATATGCCGAACTGAAGTTTGGCAACAAGGTGTTTTTGGACTGGAAAGAAGTTGAAAAAGCCAAAGCACATCTTGTAAGGCGTGGATTTGGCATATCCGACATAAACAAATGTTTTGAAAAATTGGGAATAAAGGTCACAAGAGGTGAGGCATATGAGTAAGGTTTCCCTGGTTTCTTTGGGGTGTTCAAAGAATCTGGTTGATGCAGAGGAAATGCTTGGAATCCTTAAAAAAAACGGCTTTGAAATTGCAGAAAGCGAAGAAAATGCAGATATTATGATTGTGAATACCTGTGCATTTATTGACGCCGCAAAGCAGGAGTCTATTGATTGCATACTGGAGCATATAGAATACAAAAAGAGGGACGTTAACCGTATTCTGGTGGTTACAGGATGCATGAGTCAAAGGTATAAAGAGGAGATTCTTAAGGAAATTCCTGAAGTTGATATTGTTATAGGAACCAACGAATATGACAAGATTGCAGAGGTTTTGAAAAATCATATTTCGGGAATGAGTGAAATACATTGTTCAGAGCAGTATATGCCTTGCAAAAGTCTTAACAGGGTTGTTACTACACCCGGATATATGGCATATTTAAAAATCGCTGAGGGTTGTGACAACAACTGTACTTATTGTGTGATTCCGTCAATAAGAGGCAAATACAGAAGTCGAACCATTGAGGATATTGTGGCAGAGGCAAAACATCTTGCGGATAATGGAGCCAAGGAACTGGTGGTTATTGCACAGGATACCACAAGGTACGGGATGGATATTTATGGCGAATACAAATTACCTTGTCTTCTTGATGAACTGTGCAAGATTGAAAATGTAAATTGGATAAGATTGCACTATTGTTACCCCGAACTGGTTACAGATGAATTGATTGACACTATTGCAAACAATGATAAAATTTGCAATTATCTGGATATACCCATTCAGCATTGCAATGACAGAATATTAAAACTGATGGGCAGACGGACAAATAAACAGCAGATTGTTGATACCATAAAAAAACTGAGAGAGCGTATTCCTGATGTAATAATCAGAACGTCTTTGATTGCAGGCTTTCCAACCGAGACGGAGGAAGAGTTTGAAGAACTGAGGCAGTTTGTTACTGATACAGAATTTGACAGACTTGGGGTCTTTGCGTATTCTCAGGAGGAGGGGACTGCGGCGGCGAGACTGCAGGGACAAATTGATGAAGACGAAAAGAAAAACCGTCAGGAAACTGTCATGATTGACCAGGCGGTTGTATCTGAGGAACTTAACAGTAAAAAAGTGGGCAAAATATTTGAAGTTCTGGTAGAGGGCTATGATAGTATTATCAAACAGTACTTTGGCAGAACCTATGGGGACTCTGAGGAGATTGACGGCAAGGTGTTTTTCACCTCAAGGAAAAAACTTAGCCCAGGTGAATTTACAAATGTAGAAATCACAGATTATATGGAATATGATCTGTATGGAAAAATAAAATAGAAATGAGGAAATTTTGATGAATACACCAAACATGCTTACGTTATTGAGAGTTATAATGGTGCCGATTTTTATGTGGGCATTGCTTTCAGGGGCTTATTGGGCAGCAATTATAATTTTTGTTCTTGCATCATTTACCGACCAACTTGACGGATATCTGGCAAGAAAGAATAATCAGGTCACAACCTTTGGCAAACTTATGGACCCCTTGGCTGACAAAATTCTCACTATATCGGCATTGGTATGCCTTTTGGGAATAGGTGCAGACTTTATCAATTCATGGGTTGTAATGATAATCATTGCAAGAGAATTGATTGTAACAGGCATTCGTCAGCTTGCTATGGGCGAGAATACAGTGATTGCTGCGAGTCAGTGGGGCAAGGCGAAAACTGTTTCACAGATGGTGGCATTGATTGGGGTTATGGTTGATTTAATCATTCCTCTGCGCGTAGGGGAGGACTTTTGGGGCGCACTTACGTTTTGGCTGGTTGCGCTGGCAGTTATTCTGACTGTTTATTCAGGGCTGGACTATGTGGTTAAGAATCGCAAACTCATCACATTTAAGTAAAAAAAATAGAGAACTTGCAATAAAAAATAACAAATTATGTATTGACGGCAAAGCGGCTTTATGGTATGATGTACCAAACAAAACACAAAAAATGGAGGATTTCTAGATGGAAGTTTTTGAAAAAGTTAGAGAGATTACAGCAGACCAGCTTGATATTGAGGAAAGCAGCATAACAATGGATTCTTCGTTTATAAACGATTTAGAGGCAGACTCTTTGGATTTGGTTCAGTTGATGATGGCATTTGAAGAAGAGTTTGATATGGAGATTTCTGATGAAGAGGCAGAGGAAATTTCAACTGTTGGCGATGCAGTCAACTATATCAATCAAAATCTGAAATAATTTTTACGGACTGTCATTCTTTGATGATAGTCCGTTGCTTTTAATAATAATGATAATAAACAAGTCCGCTTGTGCGTAATGTGTGAGCGGATTATATATGACAGTAAGAGGTGATATCAATGAATATAGGATATCAGTTTAGAAATCAAAAATTGTTGGAATTGGCATTGACACACATATCACTGGCAAACGATTTGAAGAAAGAAAGCAATCAGCGCCTTGAGTTTTTGGGGGATAGTGTTTTGTCGTATATTATTGCAACAGAACTTTACAATTTATACCCTGACCATGATGAGGGGGAACTTACCAAAATCCGTGCAGCATTGGTTTGCGAAAAATCTCTTGCAGAGCTTGCGAGGGAGCTTGACCTTGGAAATGAAATAAAATTCGGACGCTCAGAGGCCAAAAGCAATGGTGAAAAAAAGGATTCCATCCTTTCGGACACCTTTGAGGCGGTTTTGGGGGCAATATATCTGGACAGCGACAGTGATACCGCAAAAGAATGGACCTTGAAAGTGTTTGGCGACAGAATCAGGAATTTCAAAATTTCAAGGGAAGCAAACTATAAATCGGAACTTCAGATATACTTTCAAAAGCGTGACAAAAATACTGAAGTTGTGGGATATAGGCTCAAAGAAAAGACGGGTCCTGACCATGACCCTGAATTCTTGGTTGAGGCGTTTTATCAAAATAGGATAATCGGCATAGGCAAAGGAAAAAATAGAAAGCTTGCAGAACAAAACGCTGCAAAAAATGCTTTCGAAAGAATGGAAAAAGGTAATGAGAAAGTATAACTTGCCAATATTTATACCCCACAGAGGGTGTCCCCATCACTGTGTTTTTTGCAACCAAAAAAAGATAACAGGCGTGGATACTGACATTAAGACGGACGATGTCAGATGTATGATAGACAGGTTTTTGAGTACCATTAAAACAGATAATGCATCTGTTGAAGTGGCTTTCTTTGGCGGCAGTTTTACGGGATTGGAGCATGAAACACAGGGTAGATTGTTGTCGGTGGCGGCAGAGTTTTTTCCAAGAGTTTCAGGGATACGCCTTTCCACCAGACCGGATTATATAAGCCGTGAAGTCCTTGATTTGTTGGCGAAATATAATGTTACCACCATTGAATTGGGAGTGCAAAGCAGCAATGACGAAGTGCTGAGACTAAACAATCGGGGGCATAGCTTTGATGATGTAAAAAAGGCCTCCGAAATGATAAAGGCAAGAGGCATTAGCCTGGGACACCAGATGATGCTGGGAATGTATGGCGCTGACCCACAAAAGGACATGCAGACGGTCAGAGATATCATTGAGCTGCAACCCGATTGTGTCAGGATTTATCCCGTTGTGACCTTGAGGGATACAAAGCTCCAAAAACTCTACGAAAACGGCGAATATCAGCCTTATACAGTTGATAAGGCAGCAGAACTTGCAAAAGAGGCTGTTTGTATGTTCAGGGAGAACGGAATTGATGTCATAAGAGTTGGACTTCACTCGTCGGAGGAATTGGATACCGGCGACTCAGTCATTGCAGGCCCATATCATCAGGCTTTTGGCGAACTGGTGGAGTCTTTGTGTTTCCGTGATGTTATTGAAAAGGAGATACAAAAAAAGGATTTGAGGAATTGTGCCTTTGAATTTGCATGTAAACCAAATGATGTTTCAAAGGTGATAGGACACAAAAGGATGAACAAAGAGTATTTTATGAAAAAGTATAATATACAGCTCAAAGCAGTTGTGCAGAAAGGCTAGAGGACGGTTATGCAAAGGATTGCAAGTTTCACAGTTGACCACAGATTTATCCGTGAATGGATATATATATCAAGGGTTGACGGAGATATAACAACATATGATGTGCGTATGAGAAAACCAAACACAGGGGATGTAATGTCAAATGCCCTTATGCATTCATTTGAACATCTTTTTGCCACATTTATGCGAAATGGCAACTTAAAGGATCAGGTGGTATATGTTGGACCTATGGGATGCCAGACGGGGTTTTATTTGCTCATTCGCAACGCAGACCATAAGGAAGTTCTTGCCGAGGTAAAACGAGTGCTCAAAGGTATTTCGGAGTATGATGGCAAGATGCCGGGATACAGCGAGATAGAGTGTGGTAATTACAGGAACCTTGACGTAAATCTTGCCAAGGAAGAGGCGACGAGTTACCTTGAAAAGATTGCGGGAGAGAGCGAGAAGGATTTGGAGTACGAAACGGGAGAAAAATAATGAAGGCATTATTTGTTGCGGTAAATGCAAAATATGTCCATACCAACATAGCGGTGAGATATCTTACCCGAAGCTGTGAAGCAAAAGGAATTGACTGTGACTTTTGCGAATTTACCATAAACGAACCAAAGGAAAGAATAATTGAGAAGCTGTATATGTCAGACTGTGATGTGTATGGCTTTTCGTGTTACATATGGAATGTTGGCAGGGTGCTCGAACTTTGTCAGAACCTGAAACAGTTAAAGCCTGAGTGTACCATTATATTGGGCGGTCCTGAAGTGTCCTTTGATGCAGAGAAAGTGCTTTTGGAAAACCAGTTTATTGATTTTGTGGTTTGCGGTGAGGGTGAGATTGCGATTCCGGAATTGGTAGAGAATGTTCCTGATGACAGACAGATAATCTATGGCAGAAAATCTGAAACAATGGAAGAACTGCTTTTTCCGTATACAGATGAGGATTTAGAGAAAATCGTCAAAGGCGAAAAGCTTGTGTATTATGAAACCAGCAGAGGTTGTCCTTTTAGCTGTGCTTATTGTCTTTCATCGGTTGACCAGGGGGTCAGATTTCTGAATTTTGACAGAGTTAAGACGGAATTGAAACGATTTGTTGATGCAGGAGTAATGACAGTCAAGTTTGTGGACAGAACTTTTAACGCGGACAAAAACAGGGCACTTGAAATCTGGAAATATTGTCTGGAACTTGGTGGGGAAACCTGTTTTCATTTTGAAATCGGGGCAGACCTGATAAGCCAAGATGCAATAGAGGTGTTGAAAGAAGCACCCAAGGGCAAGTTCCAGTTTGAGATTGGAGTTCAAAGCACAAACGACCGGACAATTTCTGAAATAAGCCGTACAATGAACCTTAATGTGCTTGAAAGAAATGTAAGGGAATTGCGTGAAAAGACCAATGTGATGTTGCACCTTGACTTGATTGCAGGACTTCCCTATGAAGATTTTGAAACCTTTAAAAAATCCTTTAATCAAGTATATAATATGAATCCACATGTTCTGCAGTTGGGCTTTTTGAAACTGCTTAAAGGTTCAGAACTCAGAAGAAACTCAGAAAAGTATGATATCCTTTACAACTGTTTTGCACCATATGAAGTTTTTTCTACAAAGTGGCTCTCTTATGATGACGTGATAAAGTTAAAGGGCGTGGAGGATGTTCTGGAACGGTACTTTAATTCCGGACGATTCTATGATACCCTTGATAAGATTATGGAGTTTTTTGAAACCCCCTTTGATTTTTACTATAAACTTTCACAATTCTGGGCAAAACAGGGACTCGTTGGACAGGGCGTCAAAAGAATAACTCTTTATCAGTTGCTTTATGAATTTTTGACGGAGGAACTTTCACAAGGGGAAACCAAAGCGGTTATATCCGTGATGAAAAATGACTTTGCAAAGTGGCATTCAAACGGAGTGGGCACTCCGGACTGGTACAAAATCGATACAGATTAAAGAAAAACGGATGTGTAAATCACAAATCCGTTTTTTTGAGTTTTTCGACCAGTTTTTCATCTGGTGTTACATATACTGTATAGTTTGTTTCATAAATTACAAAACCGGGTTTTGAACCATTTGGTTTTCTGATGTTTTTTATGAGAGTATAGTCAACGCCCACCCCTGTTGATTTTTGGGCTTTGCTGAAGTATGCTGCGATGGTGGCTGCCTCCACAAGGGTGTTATCAGGCACTTCACCGGTGCCGTTTGTGCGGATTATAACATGTGAACCTGGGATAACCTTGGTATGAAGCCACATATCCGTGGAATACGCAGTACGTATGGTAAGCTCGTCATTTTGTTTATTGTTTTTCCCAACCAATATGGTGTAGCCCTCAGAAGATATAAATTCCATAGGCTTTGACTTCTTCTGTGTCTTTTTCTTTTTTGAGTTTTGTGATGATATATACCCTTGTTCCGCAAGTTCTTCACGAATTTCAGAGATATCCTCATAGCTTGTTGCACGGTTTACGCTGTCCAGAACGGATTCAAGGTATGCCTTTTCAATGCAGGCATCTTCGAGCTGCTTTTCGGAATGTTCTTCTGCTGTTTTGGCTTTGGCATAGAGCTTGTAATATCTTTGGGCATTCCTTGAGGGAGAAAGTTCAGGCTTTAAGGCGATGGTTATCTCTTCGCAGTTCTCGGAGTAGTAGTTCTGAACGGTGACCTGCTCGGTTGATGGCTGTATCATATACAGGTTTGCTGTCAAAAGGTCACCATAAATCTTGTACTTGTCACGGTTTTGAGATTTTTGGATAATGTCGGTATGAATAGCTATTTTCTTTTCGCAACGGTCGATATTGTTGTTTATAACCTTTACAGTGCCAGATGCCTTTTGTGTGAGTCTGTCATGGAGGTCACGCGTTGCAAAAAATTCCTCAACGGCATAACTCAAAGAATCGCAGGATATAATCTGTCCAATACCGCTGTATTGAGTGAGACTGACACAAGAGAACGCAAGAGGCTTTTTTGTGTCTTTCTCTTTGACAATTGACGGCTGTTCCTTGCCGTTGATTGTGCCAAAAACAAAGTTTTCGGTATGTTCTGCAAATTTTTTCGCATCTGTGTCGCAAGCAAAAATCTTGGTATCAGATGCATAACGATATACAATTTCCCTTGCCATCAACGGACTCATTCCGGTGAACTGGGAGAGCAAAAATTTATCCATCAAAGCGTCTTTTGGAAGAAGTTTAATTTTTTCCATAAGACCGGCAATGTCAATGTTTCGTGGGTCAAATTTATCTTGTGCAGGAGGAAGTTCGTAAATCAGTCCGGGCAGAACCTGACGTACAGCACTGGTTGTAAAGTCAACGTGCTTTATACAATCGATTATTTTGTTGTCTTCCTGAATCAGGATGATATTGCTGTGCTTACCCATAATTTCAACAATAAGACTTTTTTTGGTCAGGTCACCAAGTTCCGTATAACATTCAATTTCGATTTTAACAATACGGTCAAATCCATACTGTGATATACCAATAATTTTGCCTCCAACCAGATGCTTTCGTAGTATCATACAAAAAAGCGGTGCGGATATGGGGTTTTGGCGCGTTGCATTTGTCAGGTGAAGTCTGGGGTTTGATGTTGCTGCAGAAATAAGCAGCCTGAAAGCACCCTCTCGTGTTCGTACAGATATGGTAATCTCGTCTTTCTCGGGTTGGTATATTTTATCGATTTTTCCAAGATTCAATATTCTGTTTAATTCATCCACCATATTGTGGGCAACAAATCCGTCAAAGGCCATAACAATCTCCTGTATACAGTATATATTTATATATTTTGAGTTCTTTTTAACAGTATACACCAAAAGAAAAAGTTTTTCAAATATTTATTTGATTTTTTTGGAAATATGTGTTATAATTACACATAGTATGGCTGGGAGTTTGTGTAAATGAAAAATCCGCAGCGTTGGAGGTATGGGTTATGCTCAAGAGTATGACAGGTTTTGGCAGAGCCGAAAAGGCAGTTGACCAGTTTACAATCAAGGTCAATCTTAAGTCGGTCAATCACAGATATCTTGACCTTGCTGTCAGGGTCCCCAAGTATTATTATTTTGTTGAGGACAAAATTCGTCAGGTTGCCGCAAAGTATATTTCACGTGGCAAGGTTGAGGTTTTTGTTTCGGTTGAACGTACCGAGGGTGGCGGCAAGTCCATTGCCTTGGATAAGGAAATTGCACAGAGCTACATCACGGCTCTTAGGGACATGGCAGAGTTCGGTCTTGAGGATGATGTGAAAATTTCAACCATTTCTCAGTATCATGATATTTTTAAGATAGAAAGCGATGAGGACGATGAGGAATATATCACTTCAATCATCACTCAGGTTTTTGAAGAGGCTGCTGAAGACTTTGTGAAAAC